>NZ_JBNPJU010000101.1:0-219 GCF_050312575.1 Pseudomonas sp. R11F
TGCGGGAATAGCTCAGTTGGTAGAGCACGACCTTGCCAAGGTCGGGGTCGCGAGTTCGAGTCTCGTTTCCCGCTCCAATTTAAGCAGTGTTGCCTTCGGGCGGCATTGAGTGAAACCAGGGTACGATCTTCGGATTTAACCTCTGGGCACTGAAATACACACCATGTGTTTCAGTAGCGTGTCCCCTTCGTCTAGTGGCCTAGGACACCGCCCTTTCAC
>NZ_JBNPJU010000102.1:0-219 GCF_050312575.1 Pseudomonas sp. R11F
CGGGAATAGCTCAGTTGGTAGAGCACGACCTTGCCAAGGTCGGGGTCGCGAGTTCGAGTCTCGTTTCCCGCTCCAGATTTTAAGCAGTGTTGCCTTCGGGCGGCATTGAGTGAAACCAGGGTACGATCTTCGGATTTAATCCCTGGGCACTGAAATACACACCATGTGTTTCAGTAGCGTGTCCCCTTCGTCTAGTGGCCTAGGACACCGCCCTTTCAC
>NZ_JBNPJU010000103.1:0-213 GCF_050312575.1 Pseudomonas sp. R11F
GAAAGTAACGTTCAGTCTATCTTTCTATCACATACCCAAATTTTTAAAGAACGATCTAATCAAAGACTAGAAATCAACATTCACCATCATCTTGATGGAATGCTCATTTCTAAGCTTTAAACGTCAGAAGCAGTAGTGGTGGAGCCAAACGGGATCGAACCGTTGACCTCCTGCGTGCAAGGCAGGCGCTCTCCCAGCTGAGCTATGGCCCCG
>NZ_JBNPJU010000104.1:0-205 GCF_050312575.1 Pseudomonas sp. R11F
GCAGCGGACGGGACTCGAACCCGCGACCCCCGGCGTGACAGGCCGGTATTCTAACCGACTGAACTACCGCTGCGCGTCGGTGCAACCTTTAACGTTGCGTCTTGCCCCAAGGCAAAACTCTCAAGAAGTGGTGGGTGATGACGGGATCGAACCGCCGACCCTCTGCTTGTAAGGCAGATGCTCTCCCAGCTGAGCTAATCACCCT
>NZ_JBNPJU010000059.1:0-204 GCF_050312575.1 Pseudomonas sp. R11F
TGTCCCCTTCGTCTAGTGGCCTAGGACACCGCCCTTTCACGGCGGTAACAGGGGTTCGAGTCCCCTAGGGGACGCCAGTTTCAACAAGCAGTTCGAAAGGTCTGCTGCGCCGCGAGGCGAAAAATCCGGGGCTATAGCTCAGCTGGGAGAGCGCTTGCATGGCATGCAAGAGGTCAACGGTTCGATCCCGTTTAGCTCCACCAA
>NZ_JBNPJU010000105.1:0-203 GCF_050312575.1 Pseudomonas sp. R11F
TCTGGTTATTGCGATGGAGGGACGGAGAAGGCTAGGCCAGCTTGGCGTTGGTTGTCCAAGTTTAAGGTGGTAGGCTGAGATCTTAGGTAAATCCGGGATCTTAAGGCCGAGAGCTGATGACGAGTTATCTTTTAGATGACGAAGTGGTTGATGCCATGCTTCCAAGAAAAGCTTCTAAGCTTCAGGTAACCAGGAACCGTACC
>NZ_JBNPJU010000106.1:0-203 GCF_050312575.1 Pseudomonas sp. R11F
GGTACGGTTCCTGGTTACCTGAAGCTTAGAAGCTTTTCTTGGAAGCATGGCATCAACCACTTCGTCATCTAAAAGATGACTCGTCATCAGCTCTCGGCCTTAGAATCCCGGATTTACCTAAGATTCCAGCCTACCACCTTAAACTTGGACAACCAACGCCAAGCTGGCCTAGCCTTCTCCGTCCCTCCATCGCAATAACCAGA
>NZ_JBNPJU010000107.1:0-200 GCF_050312575.1 Pseudomonas sp. R11F
CCCGCTTTGTTAGAAAGCGTGGCGGTATATGTAATCTGACCACCTTCGTTGACTGCGCTTGGCGCGGTCAGGGTCACGGTGGTGGTGTCAGCAGTGCCCGGAGTATCGGTAACGATGGTGTTCACCGGCGTAGTGCCCGGTACCAGGTTCTCGAAGTGTTCGCCGCCGGTGACGCCTTTGATGGCGGTGGTGACGGTTTG
>NZ_JBNPJU010000024.1:0-163629 GCF_050312575.1 Pseudomonas sp. R11F
GGTGTATCAGTATCAGATAAGCTGACTGAGGCACCGCTATCGGGAGCAAGCCCCCTCCCACATTTTGAGGCCGGTTCATTCAGGATCATCTTCCATGTCCAAATTCCCGACTGCTGTAAACCTGCACAAGACCTCCAACACCCTCAGCCTCACCTACGGGCCCAATGAGGTCTATCAGTTGCCCGCCGAACTGCTGCGTACCCACTCGCCTTCCGCAGAGGTCCAGGGCCACGGCAAACCCATCCTGCAATTCGGCAAACTCAACGTGCGCCTGATCAAGGTAGAGCCGGCCGGGCAGTACGCACTGAAATTGACCTTCGATGACGGCCATGACAGCGGACTGTTCACTTGGGACTACCTCTACCAACTGGCTGTACGCCAGGAAGCACTGTGGGCCGATTATCTGGCGGAACTCAAAGCCGCCGGAAAAACCCGCGACCCGAGTGAGTCGGTCGTGCGGCTGATGCTCTAGCTCAGGCCTGCGGCTCTTTAGAGAGCATTTTCTAATTCCATCTGCTTGAATGCCCTGTCTCGTGGCCAACGATTGGCCCGCTTGCGAAAAAAATTAAACTCGGGTAACCAATGGAACTGGCAAGTTCCCTGCATTTGACGATGCGGTATCAACGGTCACCCGAGTCGCGTACCTGGCTTGTGTTGTGTATCGAAACCTGGTGCACAGCGGTACCCGGTACTCGTCTTTCGGACAATGGAGCGTCGTAGATGAGTAACAAGAACAACGATGACTTGAAACGCCAGGCCTCGGAAAACACCTTGGGGCTGAACCCGATCATCGCGTTACGCAAAAAGGATTTATTGGCCTCGGCGAAGATGGTGTTGACCCAAGCCATCAAGCAACCGTTACACAGCGTCAAACACGTCGCCCATTTCGGCGTTGAACTGAAAAACGTGATGTTCGGCAAATCCCAACTGGCGCCCGAGAGCGACGACCGTCGCTTCAACGACCCGGCCTGGAGCCAGAACCCACTCTATAAACGCTACCTGCAAACCTACCTGGCGTGGCGCAAGGAACTGCACGACTGGATCGGCGACAGCAACCTGTCCGAACAGGACATCAGCCGCGGCCACTTCGTGATCAACCTGATGACCGAAGCCATGGCCCCCACCAACAGCGCGGCCAACCCGGCGGCGGTCAAACGCTTCTTTGAAACCGGCGGCAAAAGCCTGCTCGACGGGCTTTCCCATCTCGCCAAAGACCTGGTGCACAACGGCGGCATGCCGAGCCAGGTCAACATGGGCGCTTTCGAAGTGGGCAAGACCCTGGGCACCAGTGAAGGCGCGGTGGTGTTTCGCAACGATGTGCTGGAGCTGATCCAGTACAAGCCGATCACCGAGCAAGTGCACGAGCGCCCTCTGTTGGTGGTGCCGCCGCAGATCAACAAATTCTATGTCTTCGACTTGAGCCCGGATAAGAGCCTGGCGCGCTTTTGCCTGCGCAATGGCCAGCAGACGTTCATCGTCAGTTGGCGCAACCCGACCAAGGCCCAGCGCGAATGGGGCCTGTCCACCTACATCGAGGCGCTCAAGGAAGCGGTGGATGTGGTTACGGCGATCACCGGCAGCAAGGACGTCAACATGCTGGGCGCCTGCTCCGGCGGCATCACCTGCACCGCCCTGCTCGGCCATTACGCGGCACTGGGGGAGAAGAAGGTCAACGCCCTGACCCTGTTGGTGAGCGTGCTGGACACCGCCCTGGACACCCAGGTGGCGCTGTTCGTCGACGAACAGACCCTGGAAGCGGCCAAGCGCCACTCCTACCAGGCCGGCGTGCTGGAAGGCCGCGACATGGCCAAAGTGTTCGCCTGGATGCGCCCCAACGACCTGATCTGGAATTACTGGGTCAACAACTACCTGCTGGGCAACGAGCCTCCCGTGTTCGACATCCTGTTCTGGAACAACGACACCACGCGCTTGCCCGCCGCGTTCCACGGCGACTTGATCGAACTGTTCAAGAACAACCCACTGGTGCGCGCCAACGCACTGGAAGTGTGCGGCACGCCGATTGACCTCAAGCAGGTCACCGCGGATATCTACGCACTGGCCGGCACCAACGACCACATCACACCGTGGCAGTCGTGCTACAAGTCGGCGCAGCTGTTTGGTGGCAAGGTCGAATTTGTGCTGTCCAGCAGCGGGCATATCCAGAGCATCCTCAACCCGCCGGGCAACCCCAAGGCGCGCTACCAGACCAGCGACAGCCTGACCGGCAAGGCTCTGGACTGGCAGGAGAATGCGACCAAGCACACCGACTCCTGGTGGCTGCATTGGCAGGGTTGGCTGGCAGACCGGGCAGGCAAACTGAAGAAGGCCCCTACAGCGCTCGGAAATAAAACCTACGCCGCGGCGGAAGCGGCGCCGGGCACCTACGTACATGAACGCTAGATTGAAATGAGATCAAATGTGGGAGGGCGCTTGCCCCCCACATTGGCTGCACTCCAGAGACACCACTTCACAGGGCTTGAGCATGCCGCAACCGTTCATCTTCCGTACCATCGACCTGGACGGCCAGACCATCCGCACGGCGGTACGCCCGGGCAAGCCTCACTTGACGCCGCTGCTGATCTTCAATGGCATCGGCGCCAACCTCGAGCTGGTGTTTCCGTTCGCCCAGGCGCTGGACCCGGACCTGGAAGTGATCGCCTTCGACGTGCCTGGAGTGGGAGGGTCTTCAACGCCCAGCGTGCCCTATCGCTTTCCCGGCCTGGCCAAGCTCACCGCACGAATGCTCGATTACCTCGACTATGGCCAGGTCAATGTGGTGGGTGTGTCCTGGGGCGGGGCGCTGGCGCAGCAATTTGCCTACGACTACCCGGAGCGCTGCAAGAAACTGATCCTGGCGGCCACGGCGGCGGGTGCGGTCATGGTGCCGGGTAAGCCAAAAGTGTTGTGGCTGATGGCCAGCCCGCGCCGTTACATCCAGCCATCCCACGTAGTACGCATCGCGCCAATGATTTATGGCGGTTCATTCCGTCGCGACGCCAAACTCGCCGCCGAACATGCCAGCAAAGTGCGCTCGGCCGGCAAACTGGGTTACTACTGGCAGCTGTTCGCCGGCCTGGGTTGGACCAGCATCCATTGGCTGCACAAGATCCGCCAACCGACCCTGGTACTGGCGGGGGACGACGACCCGCTGATCCCGCTGGTCAATATGCGCCTGCTGGCCTGGCGCATCCCCAACGCACAGTTGCACATCATCGATGACGGCCATCTGTTCCTGATCACTCGGGCCGAAGCCGTGGCGCCAATCATCATGAAGTTTCTCGAGGAGGAGCGCCTGCGCGCGGTGATTCATCCGCGCCCCGCGGTGTAAGGACCACACCGCCGCGCAACTTCCCAGGAACCGACTATGGTTCTGAATTGGCGTGCCTGCTTGATGACTTGACCAAGGAGTGTTGGCTCATGCGAGAAAGACCCGTGTCGAACCCGGCGCCCACCCCCGCTGCGTTCATTAACGCGCAAAATGCGATCACCGGTCTCAGGGGACGAGACCTGCTGTCGACCTTGCGCAGCGTGGCGGCCCACAGCTTGCGCAACCCGCTGCATACCGCCCGTCATGCCCTGGCATTGGGTGGCCAGTTGGGGCGCGTGCTGCTGGGCGAAACCGTGCACGAGCCCAACCCCAACGACAGCCGCTTCATCGACCCCACCTGGAAGCTCAACCCGCTCTACCGGCGCAGCCTGCAAGCCTACCTGAGCTGGCAACAGCAGACGCGCCACTGGATCGATGACAGCCACCTGAGTGCCGATGACCGCGCCCGCGCGCACTTTGCCTTTTCCTTGATCAATGACGCCGTTTCACCCTCCAACACCCTGCTCAACCCACTGGCCGTCAAGGAACTGCTGAACTCCGGAGGCAACAGTGTGGTGCGTGGTGTGAGCAACCTGTTCGAAGACCTGCTGCACAACAATGGCCTGCCGCGCCAGGTGAGCAAGCACGCCTTCGAAGTGGGCAAGACGGTGGCCACTACGCCGGGCTCGGTGGTGTTTCGCAACGAGCTGCTGGAGCTGATCCAGTACAAGCCCTTGAGCGAAAAACAGTACGCCAAGCCGCTGTTGATCGTGCCGCCGCAAATCAACAAGTACTACATCTTCGACTTGAGCCCCGGCAACAGCTTTGTGCAGTACGCCCTGAAGAACGGTTTGCAGACATTCATGATCAGCTGGCGCAACCCGGATGTGCGCCATCGCGAATGGGGCCTGTCCACCTACGTGGCGGCCCTGGAGGAAGCACTCAATGTGTGCCGGGCAATCACCGGGGCCCGAGAGGTCAACCTGATGGGTGCCTGCGCCGGTGGCCTGACCATTGCCGCCCTGCAAGGCCACTTGCAGGCCAAGCGCCAGCTACGGCGCATTTCCAGCGCCACTTACCTGGTCAGCCTGCTCGACAGCCAGATCGACAGCCCCGCTACCCTGTTTGTCGATGAGCAAACCCTGGAGGCCGCCAAACGCCACTCCTATCAACAGGGCGTGCTGGACGGTCGTGACATGGCCAAGGTGTTCGCCTGGATGCGCCCCAACGATCTGATCTGGAACTACTGGATCAACAACTACCTGCTGGGCAAGGAACCACCGGCCTTCGACATCCTGTACTGGAACAACGACAACACGCGCCTGCCTGCCGCGCTGCACGGCGACCTGCTGGACTTCTTCAAGCACAACCCGTTGAGCCACCCCGGCGGCCTGGAAGTATGTGGCACGCCGATCGATTTACAGAAGGTCACGGTGGACAGCTTCAGCGTGGCCGGGATCAACGACCACATCACCCCCTGGGACGCGGTGTATCGCTCGACTCAATTGCTGGGCGGCGAGCGACGCTTCGTGCTGTCCAACAGCGGGCATATCCAGAGCATCCTCAACCCGCCGGGCAACCCCAAGGCCAACTACGTCGAGAACGCCAAGCTAAGCAGCGACCCGCGGGCCTGGTATTACGACGCCAACCACGTCGAAGGCAGTTGGTGGCCGCAATGGCTGGAGTGGATTACGCAGCGTTCGGGCGTGCAACGCGAAACCCTCACGGCCCTGGGCAACCAGAACTACCCACCGATGGAAGCGGCGCCGGGCACTTATGTGCGGGTGCGCTGAGCTCTACGAACTCATTAAGAAGACTGGATGAAGACCCGCGACCGTATCCTTGAATGTGCCCTGCAATTGTTCAACCGCAAGGGCGAGCCCAACGTGTCGACCATGGAGGTAGCCAATGAGATGGGGATCAGCCCCGGCAACCTCTACTACCATTTCCACGGCAAGGAGCCGCTGGTGCTCGGGCTGTTCGAACGCTTTCAGTGTGAGCTGGCGCCGCTGCTCGATCCACCCGCGAACGCGCAACTGGAGGCCGAAGATTACTGGTTGTTCCTGCACCTGATCGTCGAGCGTATGGCGCACTACCGCTTTCTGTTCCAGGACCTGTCGAACCTCGCCGGGCGCCTGCCGAAACTGGCCAAGGGCATTCGCAGCCTGCTTACGGCACTCAAGCGCACCCTGGCTTCACTGCTGGCACGGTTGAAAGCGGCGGGACAGTTGGTCAGCAGTACCCAGGCGCTGGGCCAGTTGGTGGAACAAATCACCCTGACCCTGTTGTTTTCCCTGGATTACCAGCGAGTTCTCGATCGCGAAGGTGAAGTGCAGGTGGTGGTCTACCAGATCATGATGCTGGTGGCGCCACACTTGTTGGCACCGGCCCGCCAGGCGACGGAACAGTTCGCTCTGCGCTATCTGGACAACCCGGGTTAAGGCTGGGCAGACACTGCCTACCCTGGCTTGCCAAACTGTTGAGTGAACTTGAAAAGTTCGCTATCGGTCTTGATGCCCAATTTCCGATAGGCCGATTGTTTTTGCGTACTGATAGTACTGGCGCTGCGCGAAAACTTTGCCGCAATTGAACTCACCGACATGCCATCGAGAAAGCAACGCAGCACCTCCTGTTCTTTGGGTGTGAGGCTGGCATTAGTCGGGAGCGAACCGCCCCCGCCCAGCGTTGATGGTATATCGCCCCCCTCAAAGATAAGTTGGGCGCCTTGCTGTTCCGGCAACATACAGGGCTGCAGGTAAATTCGCCCTTGGGCGACTGTTCGAATCGCTGCAACCAACTCCGTCAACTTCTGGGTTTTGCCCAATACTCCCCAACTTCCGGCCTTCAACGTCATTAACACCGTTGCCGGTGTGTAGTGGGATGACAAGACGATGGGTTTGCACTGCTTGAAACGTCGGCTCAGGGTCTGGATCAGGCTGAGGCCATCGATGTCTGAAGGCCCCAGGATAAAATCCATCACCACCACATCAGCAGGCCGCCGGGCAAGCGCCTCCAATAATTCCTTGCCTGTGCCGAAGGAACCGATGACCTCAAGGTCGACTTCCTTGCTCAGGCCCAGCTCGATCCCCTGCCTAACCATCTCATGATCATCAAGCAACATGATGGTGTACGTACTGGAAGTTGATGTAGGCATCGAAAAACCCGATCTTGTGAGTACTGCTCATTACAAAAACTCGCCGGTCATTATGATCACGGTATATCCCAGCCGCACCGCAGGTTCAATCAATAACAATAATAAGGATTTCTCTTACATTCCCAACTTACAGCGCAATCTTACAAGTAGCCGTCAATACAACTATTTGGATTCTAAATACAAAATTTCGAACAATCACGAGGCCAATATCGTTACTTCTCTATAGGCAGCATCGACGGTTCCGGCCGATTATTTGTAGGCCTCGCCAACTTGGAGCGTTTTTAAACAAAGCCCAAGTGCGCGAGGCCAATCCCAGATAATTCATGCTTGGAAATACTATGAAATTCAACGCTCTCTCTTCCGCTGCAACTGCCCTTGCATTGGCTGCCGCCGTATCGCAAACCGCCTACGCCGCCAATGACGGCACCATTAATTTCACCGGACTGGTGAACGACACGACGTGCACCATCGAAGGCGCGGCGCCGGGTACCGGTGCCGTGGTCAAGGACGTGAACCTGGGGGGTGTTTCCGCTGCGCGCCTGGCGCGACCGGGTGATCGTGCCAACCTGACCGGCTTCACCATCCGTATTGGCGCCCCCGGCGAAGGCAGTTGCACCAACGGCCGCACCGCCATGGTTGCGTTCGACCCCACCAGCCCGGCCATTGACGTGGCGACCGGGCGCTTGAACATCGATGGCTACGACAACCCTGACGACACCGCCAACGCCAAGAACGTACAGGTTGAAGTGACCAACCGAAATGGCACGCCCATTAACGTTTACACCGAAAAATCGGAGGGCGTCGTCATCGCGGATAACCAGGCCATCATCCCGCTGGCCGCGCAAATGTACGCCAGCGGCACGGCCACCGAAGGCACGGTCAAGACACGCGTCGGCTTTATGGTCGTGTACGCCGATTAAGGAGCTGGCAGGCCAAGTAGGTAACGGACTTGCAGCGCCCCTGCAGGTCCCTCCCTGGATTCGAAGAGACGTTGGACACTATGAAAACAATGGCTCGCCTCGCGCTGGCCACCTGTGCTGTTGGATGGTTATCGCTCCAAGCGACTCCCGCCCATGCAGGGGTGATTATTTATGGCACTCGCGTGATCTTCCCCGCCGAACAGCAGGAGGTCGTCGTGCGCCTCGAGAACAAAGGCGATCGTCCGGCGCTGGTGCAAACCTGGCTGGACACGGGCGATCTGCGCTCGACACCGGCGACGGCACAAACACCGTTTACCCTGTCACCGCCGATCTTCCGCATTGAGCCTAATCAACAGCAGGCATTGCGCCTGCGCTACTCCGGCGAAACACCGCCCACCGACCGCGAAAGCCTGTACTGGCTGAACGTGCTGGAAGTACCCCCGGTGAGCGCCGGTGCCGAGCAAAACAACCAGATCGAACTGGCCTTCCGTACTCGCCTGCGCGTGTTCCTGCGCCCCCAGTCATTACCCTATCCGGTGGGCAGTGCCCCGGCAAAACTGCAGTGGAAGCTGGTAGCCCGGGACCAGGGCTATGCGCTGCAAGCGACCAACCCGACGCCGTACCATATTTCCCTGACCACCGTTGACTTGCTCAGCGAGGGTAAACGCTTCAGCAAAGCGCCGAACCAGGCAGCCAACGATGGCCTGCTGCTGCCGGCCGGAGACGTGAAACTGTTTGCGCTGCCGCAACTGCATGAGCGTCCCCGTGGCGCCTCCAAGGTCGAGTTCACCACCGTCAGCGACTTCGGTGCCCGAGTACGTCACTCGGCAAACCTTGCCCCTTCAACTACCCGATGACTCACCCCATGAACCTAACCTCTATTTCACAGCGGCTCTTGCAGCTCATGGTATTGGCATTCGCACTGCTGGGCACAGCCCTCGCGCACGCCAGCGTTGTCATCAACAACACGCGGATCATCTACCCACAGAACGACAAAGAGGTGACGGTCAGGCTTGAAAGCAAAAACCAGGCACCGGTGTTGATTCAGGCCTGGCTGGACAGCGGCGACGAACACTCCACGCCGGACCTTGCCGGCATCCCCTTTATCGCCACGCCGCCGATCTTCCGCATGGAACCCGGAAAGCAACAGGTTCTGCGCCTGGCCTACACCGGCGAAAGCTTGCCGGCGAAACAGGAAAGCCTGTTCTGGTTCAACCTGCTGGAAGTACCCGCACAAACTCGGGACGCCCAGCAGGGCAACCAGCTGCAGCTCGCCTTCCGGTCGCGGATCAAGCTGTTTTTCCGCCCGCCGAACCTGCCTTATGGCGTCGACGCTGCGCCGGGCAAACTGCAATGGCGGCGCGAATCCACCGAGCAGGGCCAGGTTCTGGAAGTCTACAACCCCACCCCTTATCACGTGACGTTCGAGGAGATTGAAGTGCTGGAGTCAAACCTGCGTCATGCACGCAAGGCCTCGACATCCGGTGCCGAGAACATGGTGGCGCCTGGCGCTCGCAATCGCTTTGAAGTGCCCAGTCTCAAGTCAGCACCGGGCCGCGCAACAACCGTGGAATTCCAGACGCTCGACGACTTTGGGGTAAAGACCTCTCATCGCGCCAAGCTCCTGATGTGAGCGACGAAGCCTGCCGAGCACCGTAGCCGCCCGACCCGCTCCTCACCTCACTGAACACACCCGTTTGATGCCCATTTTTCAGGGCAGGGCTTCCCCTTGCCCGAATTCGGACAGCACCTTTTTTTGGAAATGGTAAAGATGAGTTTGAACACGCCTGTCAGCGCAAGACCCAGGTCCCTGACACGTCATTGGTTGACGCACACGGCGCGTTGCCTGTTACTGCTGGGCGGTGCCCAATCCCTCAACGCCCACGCGGTCGAGAATGTCGAGTTCAACCCGGCCTTCTTTCCGGATGGCGTGGGCGGCCAGCAAGTTGATATTTCAAAATTCAGCCAGGGCAACGTTGTACTCCCCGGCAGCTACCGCAGCGACGTCTACCTCAACGGCCAGTGGATAGGCCGTGAAACCCTGGCCTTCATCGCGGTCAAGGGCCAGGACTCTGCGCATATGTGCCTGGAGCGAGACGCGCTGCTCAGGTTTGGCATCGACCTGGACGCGCCGCAGAAGCAACCGGCCGAGGCCGGTCAGGCGCCCACCCCGACATTTGCTCGCTGTGCCGACATTTCCGCCTACCTGCCAGGCAGCACCAGCCAATTCGATTCGGGCGAAAACCGCCTGACGCTGCAGGTGCCACAGATCTACCTGGCGCGTAAGGCGCGTGGCTATGTTGACCCCAAGCATTGGGACAGTGGGGTCGATGCGGCCTTTGCGCGCTACAACGCCAACACCTTTGCCACCCGCACCAACGGTCGCTCACTCAACTCCCATTACCTGGGCCTGAACACCGGGCTCAACCTGGGTGACTGGCACTGGCGTCACAACGGCAGCTTCAGCCAGACCGACACCGCCTCGGGCTATCAAAGCAGCAGCACCTATGTGCAACGCGAACTCAACCCTCTGCGTTCACAACTGATGCTGGGCGAGATCTACACCCCGGGCGAGCTGTTCGACAGTGTGCGCCTGCGCGGTGCCAGCCTGTTCAGCGATGACCGCATGCTGCCGGACTCCATGACCGGTTTTGCACCGGTGGTACGCGGCATCGCCCAGACCAACGCCCGGGTCACGGTGCGCCAGCGCGGCGTGCTGCTCGATGAGGTGTCTGTCGCTCCCGGCCCATTCGTCCTCAACGACCTGTTCCCCACCGGTTATGGCGGCGACCTGACCGTCACGGTGACCGAAGCCGACGGCCGTCAGCGCGAATTTATCGTGCCCTTTGCCGCCAATGCCAACCTGCTGCGCGCGGGCCACACTCGCTACTCGCTGAGTGTCGGCGTGCTGGATGAAATCGGCCTGCGCCATCCACCGACCCTGGCCCAGGCCACCTACCAGAACGGGCTCAACAACCTGCTCACCGCCTACATGGGCGCGGTCGTCAGCGAGGACTATCTGTCGCAGTTGTTGGGCGCAGCGTTCAACACCCCGGTTGGCGCACTGTCACTTGACCTGACCACATCGAGAGCCGCCCTGCCGGGCCATGAACCGCGTGGCGGACAAAGCTTGCAGTTACGCTACAGCAAGAATTTCACCGACACCGGAACGCACTTTGCCCTCGGCGCCTACCGTTACTCCACCGAAGGCTTCCTGAGCATCGCCGACGCGGCACGGGTGCGTGACCTCGCCATCGACGGGCGCAGCCTGGACAACCTGTCGCGCCTGCGCGACAGGATGGACATCAGCCTTAACCAGAGCCTGGGCAACGGCTCGGTGTACCTCACCGGTTCCTCGCAAAACTACTGGAACCGCGCCAGCGGCAACCTGACCTTTACCGCCGGTTACACCAATAGCTGGAAGGGCCTGCACTACACCGTCAGTGCCCAGCGCACCAAGGATTTGCTGAGTGACAGGGTCGACAAGCAACTGGAACTGACCGTGAGCCTGCCACTGGGCAGCGACCCTCGCTCACCGACCTTGACCACGACGGCCTTTCGCGGCAATCAAAGCAGCGGCGAACGCGTGAACCTTGGCGGCACACTGGGCGAGCGCAGCGAATTCACCTACGGCGTGGGAGGCAGCCGCACGCAAGGCAGCGGTAACTCCGTGACCGCCGACGTGAAGTACCAGGCCAGCCACGGCGTGCTGTCCGCAGGTTATGGCCAGAGCAACACCTACCGCGCCATGTCACTGGGCATGACCGGTGGCGTCGTCGCCCACGCAGACGGCGTGACCTTCGCTCCGGAGCTGGGCGACACCATCGGCATCGTCCAGGCAGCGGACGCCCAGGGAGCGCGGATCAACGGCAACCATGGCGCCCAGGTCGGCAAGCAGGGTTTTGCCGTGGTGCCCCACCTCACGCCCTATCGCCAGAACGTGGTCGAGCTGGACCCCAAGGACCTGTCGGTCGACGTGGAACTCAAGACCGCCGCGCAAAACGTAGCGCCCCGTGCAGGCTCGGTGGTGAAGCTGCAGTTCGACACAGTCAGCGGCCAAGCCGTGCTGATCACAGCGTTGCGAGAGGATGGCAGCCTGCTGCCGTTCGGCTCGGATGTATTCGATGAAGACGGTGCCAGCGTGGGGATCGTCGGCCAGGGCGGCAAGGCGTTTGTACGCGTAGCGCGTGACCAGGGGCGGTTGACCGTCAAGTGGGGTAGCCGTGACGACGCGTCTTGCCGGCTGCAATACGGCCTGGACAAGGCAACGGGAGGGAGCGCCACCCAGCGGTTGCGCCATCTGGATGCCGGCATTTGCACGGCCAATACAAGCGGTTGATCCGGCGAGCGCGCATATCGCGCCCAAACGCTCTATTTCCGAGGACGGGACTGACGATGAAACACCCTACCCTGCTGGTTTCGACACTGCTGGCCCTTGGCATACCGGTCGCCGCCCAGGCGAGGTGTGACCGATTCCAGAACGATACGTTTACCTTGAACCTGCCGGCGACCATCACCGTGCCGGACAGCCTGCCGGTTGGCAGCGTCATCACTCGCGTGGCTTTCAACGGTACGGCACCCGACTACTTTGCCGAGTGCAGCGTTGCCACCCATAGCGGGGTCTGGGGTCGATATACCCGGCTGCAACACCCGGGGACTGACGCTTACCACACCGAAGTTGCAGGGGTAGGCCTGCGTATCACGATGACCTGGGCCGGCGGCGGAGGCCCGGCAGCCTTTGCACTTTATGACCAAGGCTACCAACAGGTGTACGGGAAGATCCCCAGCTTCACCTCAGCGGAGGCCACCTTCTACAAAATCGGCGCGGTGACCACCGGGACAATCCCCAGCGGAAGGTTCTGGGAAAAACACTGGGTCATCACTCCAGAGCGGTTTCAACTGCAACTCGCCAGCCCGGTCCGCTTCGTCAGGCCTGCGGCCACTTGCGACCTGGCAGCCGGCGACGTCAACCGCACCATCACGCTCCCGTCCATCCAAGTCAGTGCCTTGAAAGACGAGGTCTACGCCGGCGCACAGAACTTCGACCTGACAGCCAACTGCACCGATGCAGGCAACGTCACGTTCAGTATCACCGGCACTCCCGCCCCCGGGAACGACTTGCTGTTCGCCAACACCGGCACCGCAGCGGGTATAGCGCTGTGGCTGTACTCACGCATCAACGGCGTCCCACAGACCCTTAGCAACCATGGCACGCGCACGCTGGTGGTTACCGGCAATCGCGCAATCCTGCCGCTCGGTGCGGCTTACCACAAAAACGGCACGGTCAGTTCGGGCACGCTCGCCAGTACTGCCACCGTCAACATCACCTACAACTGAAATAACAAGGACTACCTGATGAGCTTTCGAACCCTGCCCATAGCACTGGCAATCACCGCAAGCCTGGCTACCAATGCCGCACACGCCGCGACCACGGGCACCCTCAACTTCCGGGGCCAGGTCAACGCCGGTACCTGCAACCTCGCCGCTGGCGATGTGAACCGCACCATTACCCTGCCAACGGTCAAAATATCTGACTTTGATTCGGTCAATTTCACAGGAGCGCACAACTTTGAAATTTCCGCCGACTGCGAATCGGACATTCGCAATGTAGTTTTCCTGTTTGCCGGCACCGTTTCCGCCGGCAACGGGCTGTTGTTTGCCAACACCGGCACTTCAGCCGGGACGGCTTTGTGGCTTGCACACCGCGCCGCCCCCCACACCACAATCCCCGCCAACGGCACTCCCGCCCAACGCAGCCGAACGATACCGACCAGCGGCAACAAGGCGGTTCTGCCCCTTCAGGTCGCCTACCACAAAACCGGTGTGCCGATCACCCAAGGCACCCTGGTCAGCGCCGTGACGGTGTCCATCACTTACAACTGACGAAGGTCTGGCATCCCTCCAACCTTGATCACGGCACTGCGTGAACTGTGGACCACCAGTGCCGACGCCTATTTCGTCACGAGAACAGAAGATGAAGCACGGTTTCAAATCTCTTTGCGTATTGCTGGGCCTCGGTTTGCCAGTCGCCGCCCAGGCGGCCTGCGATCGCTACCCCAACATGCAACACAGTGTGACCTTTCCCAGCACCATTACCGTGCCGGAAAGCCTTGGCATCGGCCAACTGATCACCAGCCAGACATTTGCAGGGCCCTACCCGACGTTTTACATGAATTGCCACTCCCCGACCCCGACGTTTCTCACAGGGCGGTTCACGTCCGCAATCTCGGCGCCGGGAGGGCTCATTTATCACACGAATGTTCCTGGCATCGGCATGCGCGTCATGGTCACGCTGACCTCCGGCGCGCCCTATTCCGCCAAGCTCATGACCGAAAGCCTTGTCTCGGCTCCTGGAAGGATTCTATGGGGGGCTACCCGGCTGGTTGCGCAGTTTTACAAGCTGGGGCCGGTGACAACCGGCACTTTGCCTAGCGGTGAAATCCAGCATAACAACTGGGATGGAGGCAGAGGCCATTACCGGATGATCCTCAATACCTCCATACGCTTCGTCAATCCCGCGTCTACCTGCGACCTGGCCGTTGGCGATGTGAATCGCACGATAATCTTGCCCACCGTCAGGGTTTCCGACTTCAACCACGCCAACTCCACCGGAGTGCATCCCTTCGAACTGACCGCCCACTGCGAACCTGGGATCAGGAATGTGAGCTTCCTGTTCTCGGGTACGCCGTCAACCGGGAACGGCGCGCTGTTCGCCAATACGGGAACCTCAAGAGGAACGGCGCTCTCGCTGTCCCACCGCAACGTCGCGTACATTCCCGCCAATGGGTCTGCGGCCCAACGCACCCGCCAGATCCCGACAAGCGGCGCGAGAGCGGTGTTACCCATGAACGCGGAGTATCACAAAACCGGGGCCGCGATCACTCCAGGAACCCTGGTCAGTACCGCAATCGTTTCCATCGCTTACGACTGATGAAGTTTGAGCGCGCATAAAAAATGCCCGACCTTTTCAGGCCGGGCATTTTCAGGTCCCGGTAAAATCAGGACTGACTGGATGGCGTCGGCGTGGCCGGCGTCGCAGTCGTAGTTGTAGCAGCAGACGCCGGCGCGGAAACCGAGTTGGCGGTGGAGGCGGTTGACGCAGGTGCCGTGGCAGGCTTGGCCGCGACTGCCGGCTTGGGCGCTGCTGGTTTCTTCGCTACGGCCGGCTTTTTAGCGGCGGCGGGTTTGGCCGCCGGCTTGGCAGCGGGTTTGACGGCTGCCGGTTTGGCGGCAGGTTTGGCGGCAGCGGTTTTAGTCGCGGGCTTGGCAGCCGGTTTTGCGGCGGCCTTGGCGGCGGGTTTAGCGGCAGGCTTGGCAGCGGCTTTAGCGGCCACGGGCTTGGCGGCAGGCTTGGTGGCTGGTTTTGCCGCGGCGGTTTTGGCAGCGGGTTTGGCCGCTGCTTTTGCCGGGGCCTTGGCGGCAGGTTTGGCGGCGGCTTTTGCCAGAGGCTTGGCGGCCGATTTCGCCGCAGGCTTGGCCGCTGCAGTTTTAGCGACAGGCTTGGCAGCCGGTTTGGCGGCTGCGGTTTTCGCCGGAGCCACTTTCGCGCCGGTGAGTTTTTCGATTTGCTTGGTCAGGGTATCGACCTTGCTGTGCAGCGTCTTCAGTTCTGCTTTGCTGGGTACGCCCAGCCGAGAAATGGCACTGTTCAGACGCTTGTCGAACGTTTCTTCCAACTTGCCCCAAGTATCAGAAATACTGGACTTGGCGGAACCGGCAGTGGCCTTGGCCGCCTCGACTTTCTTACCTACGGTGGTCTTGGTCAACTTCTCGGCCTTCTCGCCGTCTTTAACCAGGGTCTCGAAGTATTTACCGCCGTCACTGCTAACCTTCGAGTACACGCCTAAACCAGCAAGCCAGATCTTACGGGAATATTTTTCAACCTCCCCGATCCACGAGCTGCCTTCTTTCTGAGTTTTCTTTTGAACAGCCATCCCGTTGTCTCCTTAATGTTTACGCGCGACACGTTCGAGCAATGCCGTCAGCTCTTCGAGCTTAGCAGAGAGTGTCTCAACGTCATGTTTAGACGCAATGCCAATCCGATTCAAGGCACTTGCAACACGCGTGTCAAAGGCTTTTTCAACTTTATCCAGTTGAACTTCGACCAAGCCTTTGACGCTGGAGACATTACTCTTTACTTGATCAATCTGACTGTTGGCAGCATCAAGTTGTTCAACCACAACTTTTTTGCCTTTACTTTCAACATGTTGACCGGTCTTAACCAGCTCTTTGAAGTACTCGCTGCCCTCGCTGCCGACCTTGGCATACGCACCAAGACCCGCCAGCCAGATCTTGCGGGCATAGCTTTTAACGTCACTCAGGGCAGTGGACTGTACGTCGTTTTTTTTCTTCAAAATAACTTTGGCCATGGTGCACCTCACGCAAAATAGGGTGGAGGAACAGCCCACAGGAGTTGAGGGCCTGGGCACAAAGTAGGGAGAAAAATTAGAATCGGCACCCTAAGCGCGGTGAATCAAGCCAGCGCCTTATCCAGCGCCTTCTCGATTTCGGACTTGATAGTGCCACTCATGGCCGACATCAACAGGCCCAGTTCCACATCAATGCGCAGCGACTCATCAGCCACTAATACAGTGCCTTTAACCCCCGAGCGCTTGAGGTTCAAGGTATCGCCGGACCATGAAGGTTCCAGGCCATATTGCTCCTTGAGCTTGTGCGCCAACTTCTCGGCCTTCGCCCGCGCGCCCTCTTTACCCAAGGTGTGTGCACGTTCAACGGTAATACGGGCCATTGCAATGACTCCTCTTTATAGCGAGTGGAACACCTGCCATGCGGCAAAAGGTCTCGGTGACCGCCTATCTTACCTTCAGCCTTGCCAAGACAAAGCAGGTCATGGGGATTATCATGTCCCGCATTCTCTTTTGGTGACAGCGATATGACTGATCAGCGCAAAGGCAGCGATGCCGAACCCACCACTCACTTCGGTTTCAAGAACGTCCCGGAAAGCCAGAAAGCGGAAAAAGTCGCTGAGGTGTTCCACTCCGTGGCCGCCAAGTACGACCTGATGAACGACGTGCTGTCGGGCGGCATGCACCGCCTGTGGAAACGCTTCACCATCGAACTGTCGGGCGTACGCGCCGGCAACCGTGTGCTGGACATCGCCGGCGGCACGGGCGACCTGGCGGCCAAGTTCTCCAAGCTCGTCGGCCCCACCGGCCAGGTGGTACTGGCGGACATCAACGGTTCGATGCTCAAGGTCGGTCGCGATCGCCTGCTGGATAAAGGCGTGGCCGGAAATATCGAATTCGTCCAGGCCGACGCCGAAAAACTGCCGTTCCCGGATAACCATTTCGACTGCGTGACCATCGCCTTCGGCCTGCGCAACGTCACCCACAAGGAGGACGCGATCCGCTCCATGCTGCGCGTGCTCAAGCCGGGTGGTCGCCTGTTGGTGCTGGAGTTCTCCAAGCCGACCAACGCGCTGATGTCCAAGGTCTACGACACCTACTCCTTCGCCTTCATGCCGTTGATGGGCAAGCTGATCACCAATGACGCCGAGAGTTATCGTTACCTGGCCGAATCGATCCGCATGCACCCTGACCAGGAAACTCTGAAGTCGATGATGGTGGAGGCCGGTTTCGACCGCGTGACCTACCACAACATGACCTCGGGTATCGTCGCCCTGCACCGCGGCATCAAGCCCTGATGTTGTTCGCCGGTCTTCTCGCCAGCGTGGAACACGGCATCAACCGTGTCTTGCGCCTGGACAGCACCGCCCTGGCGCGGCTCGCGCACCTCAACGGCAAGATCATTGCCGTAGACTGCCGCAGCCCCGCCTTGCAGTTGTTCATCCTGCCCAGCGATGAAGGCTTGCTGCTCGCCAGCCACTGGGCCGCCGAGGCCGACTGCACCCTGCGGGCGCCGGCGTCGAGCCTGTTGCACCTGGCCTTGAGCCGCAACAAGACCGCCATCCTCCACAGCGCCGAAGTGGAACTGGAAGGCGAAAGTGCGGTGCTGATGGACTTGGCCGCCGTGCTGCAAGACCTTGAACTGGACTGGGAATACGAGCTGTCGCGCTGGATCGGCCCCGTCGCCACCCAGTTGATCAGCGGGCACCTGCGCAGCCGCTCGCGCTGGTACCAGCAAGGGTTCGCCAGCCTCAACCAGAACCTTGCCGAATACCTGAGCGAAGAATCGCGCACCCTGGTCGGGCAACGGGAAGCGCAAGCGCGCTTTCGTGAACTCGACAAGGCCAAAATCGACCTGGAACGCCTTGAGGCCCGCTTCGAGCGCCTGAGCCGTTCCCTTGATCCAAGCGATAACGCATGAAGCTGCTCGCCGTCCGCCGTCTGTTTCGTATCCAGCGCGTCGTAGCCCGCTACCGCCTCGATGACCTGCTGTTTGCCCTGCCCCTGCCGTGGTTTCTTCTGGCAGTACGCTATGTGCTGCCGTGGCGCTGGCTGCCGCGCAAGCAGCTGGAACTGAGCCGTGGTGCACGCCTGCGCCTGGCGCTGCAGGACCTGGGGCCGATCTTCATCAAGTTCGGGCAGATCCTCTCCACCCGCCGCGACCTGCTGCCGGAAGACATCGCCGACGAACTGATGCTGCTGCAGGACCGCGTGCCGCCGTTCGACTCGCAGCAATCGGTCAAGCTGATCGAAGAACAGCTCGGCAAAAAGATCAGCGAAGTGTTCAGGCGCTTCGACATCGAGCCGCTGGCGTCGGCCTCGGTGGCGCAGGTACACGCCGCACAGCTCAAGACCGGTGAAGAAGTGGTGGTGAAGGTGATTCGCCCCGGCCTCAAGCCGATCATCGGCCAGGACCTGGCATGGCTGTTCATCCTCGCCCGCGCCGCCGAGCGTTTCTCCGCCGACGCACGCCTGCTGCACCCGGTCGACGTGGTCGCCGATTACGAAAAAACCATCTACGACGAACTCGACCTGCTGCGTGAAGCCGCCAACGCCAGTCAACTCAAGCGCAACTTCGAAGGCTCGCCCTTGCTGTATGTGCCGCAAGTGTACTGGGACTGGTGCCGTCCCAAAGTACTGGTGATGGAGCGTATCTACGGTGTGCAGGTCACCGACCTCGCGACCCTGGCGGACCAGCGCACCGACATGAAGATGCTCGCTGAACGCGGTGTGGAGATATTCTTCACCCAAGTATTCCGTGACAGCTTCTTTCACGCCGACATGCACCCGGGCAACATCTTCGTCAGCACCGTGAACCCGTGGAACCCACAGTACATTGCGATCGACTGCGGCATCGTCGGCAGCCTGACCCCGGAAGACCAGGACTACCTGGCGCGCAACCTGTTTGCCTTCTTCAAGCGTGACTACCGCCGCGTGGCGCAACTGCACATCGATTCGGGCTGGGTACCGGCGGAAACCAAGCTCAACGAATTCGAAGCGGCGATCCGTACCGTCTGCGAACCGATCTTTGAAAAACCGCTGAAAGATATCTCTTTCGGCCAGGTGCTGATGCGCCTGTTCCAGACTGCGCGGCGCTTCAACATGGAAGTGCAGCCGCAGTTGGTGTTGCTGCAAAAAACCCTGTTGAACATTGAAGGGCTGGGGCGCCAGCTGTACCCGGACCTTGACCTGTGGAACACCGCCCAACCGTTCCTGGAACGCTGGATGCGTGAGCGCGTCAGCCCGAAAACCCTGATCGGCAACCTGCACAGCCAGTTCGAACAACTGCCGCACCTGGCCAACATGACCCGTGACCTGCTGGAGCGCATGTCCCAGCCCCACGCCCATGACCCGGCGCCACCCTGGCAGAAGCGCAAGGACGACTGGTTCCTGCGTCTTTTGGGCGCCGCGCACCTGGTGGGTGGCGTGATACTAGCCATTGGCGGGCCACTGAATGAGTTGGGCCACTGGCCAGCCGGCATCATGGTCGCCGTGGGTGTGTATCTGATCGTGCGTCGATAGCCGATCCGGTTATACACTGTCGCAAATTGCCGGAGCCGAACATGAAAGACTGGTTGGACGAGATCAAGTGGGACAATGACGGCCTGGTGCCGGCCATCGCCCAGGACTACAAGACCGGGCGCGTGCTGATGATGGCCTGGATGAACCGCGAGGCCCTGAGCCTCACCGCCGCTGAGCAGCGCGCTATTTACTGGTCACGTTCGCGTGGCAAACTGTGGCGTAAGGGCGAAGAGTCCGGCCATGTGCAAACCCTGCACGAGATACGCCTCGACTGTGATGCCGACGTGGTGATCCTGATGGTCGAGCAGATTGGCAACATCGCCTGCCACACCGGTCGTCACAGTTGCTTCTATCGCGTGTTCGAAGACGGCGAATGGAAGATTGTCGAGCCGGTGCTCAAAGACCCGCACGCCATTTATTCTCCAGGACACTGAACATGAGCGATACCCTGAACCGCGTGGCCCAGGTACTGGAAGACCGCAAGGGCGCGGATGCCGACAGCTCCTATGTCGCCAGCCTGTACCACAAGGGATTGAACAAGATCCTGGAGAAGCTCGGCGAGGAGTCCGTCGAAACGATCATCGCCGCCAAGGACGCGCAGATCAGCGGTGATTACAGCGATGTAATCTATGAGACCGCCGACTTGTGGTTCCATAGCCTGGTCATGCTCGCCCAACTGGGGCAGCATCCGCAGGCCGTACTGGATGAACTGGACCGTCGCTTCGGCTTGTCCGGGCACGTCGAAAAGGCCTCGCGCCCGTCCGCCTGAATAACTTTCACAGAGGAATTGCAGCATGGGCATTTTTGACTGGAAACACTGGATCGTCATTCTGGTGGTGGTGGTACTGGTGTTCGGCACCAAGAAACTCAAGAACCTGGGCACCGATGTGGGCGAGTCGATCAAGGGCTTTCGCAAGGCCATGAACGACGACGAAAAACCGGCCGACACGGTCGCCACTCCGGTGCCGCCGGCCCAGCCGGTACATCCGCAGGCCACCCAGCCGATCACCGAGCGTCGGACCTTCGACGTGCAGGCTGAAAAAGTCGAAGAGCCGACCCGCAAAGACTCGTGAGCACTGACTAATGTTTGGTATCAGCTTCTCTGAACTGCTACTCGTCGGCCTCGTGGCGTTACTGGTATTGGGGCCTGAACGCCTGCCCGGTGCCGCACGCACGGCCGGCCTGTGGATCGGGCGCCTGAAACGCAGTTTCAACGCCATCAAACAGGAAGTTGAACGGGAAATCGGCGCCGACGAGATCCGCCGCCAACTGCACAACGAACACATTCTGTCGTTGGAGCAGGAAGCCCGGAAAATCCTGTCGCCGGTACAAGAGCCGGCCAAGCCGGAGGAGCCTGCGGCCCCGAACAGCATCGCGCCCGCACCCGTTGCACAAGCCACGCCCGCCACGCCAACCGAGCCTGCGCCGACGCCCGTTGCGTCGCCCGCGCCCCATGACCCTACATTGCCGCCGCGAGCCCCATGAGCGCTGATAAACCGGAAAACGACCAGCACATGCCGCTGGTCTCGCACCTCACCGAGTTGCGCACCCGCCTGCTGCGTTGTGTAGCGGCCATCTTCATCATCTTTGCCGGGCTGTTCGCCTTTACCCAGCAAATCTACACCTTCGTCTCCACGCCTCTGCGCCAGTACCTGCCGGCTGGGGCAACGATGATCGCCACCGATGTGTCGTCGCCGTTCCTCACGCCATTGAAGCTGACCATGATGGTGTCGTTGTTCCTTGCGATCCCGGTGATCCTGCACCAGATCTGGGGCTTCATCGCGCCGGGCCTGTACAAGCATGAGAAGCGCATCGCCGTTCCGTTGCTGGTGTCGAGCATCCTGTTGTTCTACACCGGCATGGCGTTCGCGTATTTCCTGGTGTTCCCGCTGATCTTCAAATTCTTCGCCGCAGCCACGCCGGCCGGCGTGGAGATGATGACCGACATCACCAGCTACCTTGATTTCGTAATGACGCTGTTCTTCGCCTTTGGCGTGGCCTTCGAAATTCCGGTGGCCGTGGTGCTGCTGGTATGGATCGGCGTGGTCGACGTCAAATACCTGAAGAAGATCCGCCCGTACGTGATCATCGGCTGCTTCGTGGTCGGCATGATTCTCACCCCGCCGGACATCTTCTCCCAGACCTTGCTGGCCGTGCCCATGTGGATGCTGTTCGAGATCGGCATCCTGTTCGGCAGCCTGATCAGCAAGCGCGAAGACCAGCCGGATGACCCGCCCGTCGACAACGACCAGCCGCCAGCCACCCAGCCATGAACCTGCTGTTGCTGGAAGAGGCCGACTTTATCGCGGCAGACCGGGTAGTGCTGCGTGATCGGCGCCTGGTGCATATGCAGGAAGTCCACCGTGCTGCGGTGGGCGACAGCCTGCGCGTGGGGCGCATCGGCGGCCTGATGGGCAACGCCCGGCTGTTGCGCCTGGAAACCCGCGAGGCCGAGCTGCAAGTCAGCTTCGACCAGCCCCCGCCGGCCAAATTGCCCCTGACCCTGCTGCTGGCCCTGCCGCGCCCGAAAATGCTGCGCAGGGTGCTGCAAACCGTGGCCGCCATGGGCGTGCCGAAGGTCGTGCTGGTCAACAGCTACCGCGTAGAAAAAAGCTTCTGGCAGACGCCGTTCCTGGAGCCTGAAGCGATCCGTGAGCAATTGATCCTGGGCCTGGAACAGGCGCGGGATACGGTGTTGCCCGAGATCATTATCGAAAAGCGCTTCAAGCCGTTCGTTGAAGACCGCTTGCCCGCCATGACCGCAGGCACCCTGGGCCTGATCGGCCACCCTGGCGATTACCCGGCCTGCCCGCGCGGGCTGGATGAGCCGGTGACACTGGCCATCGGCCCCGAGGGCGGCTGGATTCCCTATGAAGTGGACTTGCTGACCCAGGCCGGCTTGCAACCGGTGCAACTCGGCGCACGTATCCTGCGCGTCGAAACGGCGGTCACCGCCCTGCTCGCCCGCCTGTTCTAACAACGCTCACTACAAACTCCAGTTTTCCTACAGATATAGCCCTGCCGGCCGATAGCCTTTGAATAAGTCCAAGCCTTGTTCCAAAGGAGATCGCAGCATGTATCGTTGGTTAGCCGAAAAACTGGGGAATGTGAGCGTCAATCGCAAGCTGGGCGTAGGCTTCGGCTTGGTGTTGATCCTGACGCTACTGATCACCTTCACCGGCTGGACCGGCCTGAGCAACGTGACCAGCCGTGGCGACAAACTCGGCTTTATTTCCAGCCTCAACAGCCTGACCAAAGACCTGCGGCTGGCACGCCTGGACTTCGAGATGCGTCGTGGTGAACAAGGTACGGATGCGGTCAATGGCTTGCTCACGCAGTTGGACAGCGGCCTGAAAACCGCCCTGGATCTGATCGAACAGCCTAACGACAAGGCGCTGGTCGAGCAGCAACTGGAGGCCCTGAATCAATATAAAAAAGCCTTCGCCGCCATGGTCCAGGCCGGTCTGAAGCGTGAAGGCGCCCGCAGCCAATTGGGCGACACCGCTGACAACGCCGTGGCCAAGATCAATGAAATCGAAAAAGCCCTGCTGCAAGGCGACAGCGTCGCCCAGTTCAATAGCGTGGTGGACTTGAGCAAGCTGATCCAGCAATCGCGCTTCCAGGTTCGCGGCTACACCTACAGCGGCAAGACGGAGGCCGAACAGCCGGCCCTGGATGCCATCGACAACGCCCTGAAAAAAATCAACCAACTGCAAGGCCAACTGCCGGAGCCGTATCAGGCCAACCTGCAAGAAGCCGGCGTGTCGCTGCAAGCCTATCGCGCTGCCGTCAGCCAGTATCGCGACGCCCAGGTTGCCAGCGCGGCGGCCATGGCGACCATGAAGGCCCAAGGCGATATGCTGTTGGGCCATAGCGAAAAGCTCACCACCTCGCAAACGGCAGTGCGTGATGCCGACGTCGTGCAAGCCAAACAGCTGTTACTGCTGGCCACCGTGCTGGCGCTGATCTTCGGCATCATCGCCGCCATGGCCATCACCCGCCAAATCGTCATCCCACTGAACCAGACGCTTAAAGTCGCAGAGCGCGTAGCCTCGGGCGACCTGAGCCACAACCTGGACTCGATGCGCCAGGATGAACTGGGCCAGTTGCAACGCGCCATGCAAAGCATGACCGTGGGCCTGCGTGAACTGATCGGCGGCATCAGCGACGGCGTCACGCAAATCGCCAGCGCCGCCGAACAACTGTCGGCCGTGACCGAACAAACCAGCGCCGGGGTCAACAGCCAGAAGGTCGAAACCGACCAAGTGGCCACCGCCATGAACGAAATGGCTGCCACCGTGCAGGAGGTGGCGCGCAACGCCGAGGAAGCGTCCGAAGCCGCCGTGGCCGCCGACCAACAGGCGCGTGAAGGTGACAAGGTGGTCAGTGAAGCCATCGACCAGATCGAGCGCCTGGCCACCGAAGTCGGTCACTCCACTACCGCCATGGGCGACCTGAAACGCGAAAGCGACAAGATCGGCAGCGTGCTCGACGTGATCAAGTCGGTCGCCCAGCAAACCAACCTGTTGGCGCTGAACGCGGCAATTGAAGCGGCGCGCGCCGGTGAAGCCGGACGCGGTTTCGCGGTGGTGGCCGATGAAGTGCGCAGCCTGGCCCAACGCACCCAGAAATCCACCGAAGAGATCGAAGAACTGATCGTCGGCCTGCAAAACGGCACCCAGCAGGTGGCCACTATCCTGGACAACAGCCGTGGCCTGACCGACAGCAGTGTCGAATTGACCCGTCGCGCCGGCAGTGCGTTGGCGAGCATCACCCGCACGGTCTCGACCATCCAGGCGATGAACTCGCAGATCGCTACCGCCGCCGAGCAACAGAGCGCCGTCGCCGAAGAGATCAACCGTAGTGTGCTGAATGTGCGCGACGTGTCGGAGCAAACGTCGTCGGCCAGTGAAGAGACCGCCACCTCCAGCGCAGAACTGGCGCGCCTGGGGATCTACTTGCAGACCTTGGTCGGGCGCTTCCGCGTCTGACCCTTTGCTGCGGCGGTCGATCAAGGCCGCCGCAATTTGTGAAACGTCCTACGCAGTTATCAGCCCGCCGTCACCTCGAATCGTTTTAGCGTTTTAACCGAACGCTATTCCTGATTGGAGGCTCATCATGTTTTCTCGGCTGACCCACGTGCTGGTCAATGCCAGCGTCCGTCTCAAGCTCATCCTGGGATTCGGCCAAGTGCTGATCCTCAGTCTCCTGATCGCCATGACCGGCTGGCAAGCCTTGAACACCGCGCTGTATCACACCAGCAGCCTGACGGTATTGGGGCGGTTGGCCGTCGACACAGAAGCCATGCGCGCTGATCGTATCGTGTACCGCACCCTGACGGACGCCGACAGCCTGGCCAAGATGGCCACGAGCATCGAACAAATCGACGCACACCTGGCCGACCTTTCAAGCCGCTTGAAAGACCCCGCCGACCTGCAGCGCTTGCAGGAGGCAACGCGCTGGGTCGCGGATTTCAAGGCCGCCCTGGTGCAACTGCCGCCCTTGATCGAGCAACGCGAGAGCATTCGCCCCGCGCTCAAAAGAACGGCGCTGCAAGCCAGTGAGACGCTCGTCCAACTCGCCGGCGCATTACCCGACCCAGAAGACGGCAACGCCCATGGCGCCATCGAGCAGTTGCGCCAGGCCATGGAGCAGGCCGAGGAGCGTGTGCAAAGCCCGGCATGGGCCGCGCAATCATTGCAAGCCTACTCCGAGGCCATTGCCAAGACGCTCGACGCGCTGGAAGTCGCCCAGGCCGCAGTCACCACCTTGCCTGTCGACTCGGCGCAGCTCAAAACCGACCTGGCCACCTATCGCGAGCAACTCACCCGGCTCAAGGACGCGCAGCTCAACACTGAAACCGTGCAAAACCGCTTTGAACAGCAACTCAACCAGCTGCGCGAGCAAAACCTTGCGCTGATTGAAGGCCAGAACGCCCAGGGTGATGACGCCGCGAGCCACACACGTTTCCTGCTGATCAGCGTCACCGTGACAGCCTTGCTGCTCGGCGGCCTGGCCGCATGGTGGATCGCCCGGCAGATTGCCGTACCGCTACGCGCAGTCCTCACCGCTGCCCATCGCGTCGCCGACGGCGACCTGAGCCACGACACCCAGGCCGATCGCCATGATGAACTGGGCCAATTGCAACAGAGCATCGGACAAATGACCCGCAACCTGCGCAACCTGATCAGCCGCATCGGCGACAGTGCCCGGCAGATAGCCAGTGCGGCCACCCAATTGTCCGCCGTCACCTTGCAAACCCGCACGGGCGTGAACAACCAGAAAGACGAAACCGACCAGGTGGCCACGGCCATGAATGAAATGCTCGCGACCGCCCAGGAAGTCTCGCGACACGCCGAACAGGCGTCGGCCGCCGCCCAGGAAGCAGACCAACAGGCCAGCGCCGGAGAACAGGTGGTCGCGCAGGCGGTGGAGCAGATTGGTCACCTGGCGAGTGAAATGGCATTGTCCAGTCGCGCCATGCTCGCCTTGCAGCAGGAGAGCCAGAAAATCGGCAGCGTGCTGGATGTGATCAAATCCGTGTCCCAGCAAACCAACCTGCTGGCGTTGAACGCCGCCATCGAAGCGGCGCGCGCCGGGAGTGCCGGAGAAGGGTTTGCCGTGGTCGCCGATGAGGTACGCAGCCTGGCGCAACGCACCCAGGAATCGGCGGAAGAAATCGAAGGGCTGATCCTGGACCTGAACAAGGGCACCGAGCAGGTGGCGCAGATTCTGGACAGCAGCCGAAACCTGACCGACACCAGCGTCGGCCTGACCCGCGATGCCGGTCAAGCGTTGGTGGCGATTGCGCGCACGGTGTCGATCATCCAGGACATGAACCCGCAGATTGCCGCCGCCGCCGAGCAGCAAAGCGCGGTGGCCGAGGAGATCAATCGCAGTGTGTTGAAGGTGCGGGATGTGTCGGAACAGACGGCGACCGCCAGCGAAGAAACGGCGGCCGCCAGTGTTCAGTTGACGCGGCTGAGCCTGGATTTGCAGACGCTGATCGGCAAATTCAGGCTCTGACGCTTACAGGACCTGGCGTAAAAACGCTTGGGCCCGCGGGTCTTTGGGGGCATCGAAGAACTCGGCCGGGGACGCGTCTTCGAGCAACTTGCCGTGATCGAAGAACAGCACGCGGTCGGCGACTTCGCGAGCAAACCCCATCTCGTGGGTGACGCAGACCATGGTCATGCCTTCCAGGGCCAGGGTCTTCATCACGTCGAGCACTTCACCGACCATTTCCGGGTCAAGGGCCGAGGTGGGCTCATCGAACAACATCACCTTGGGCTCCATCGCCAGGGCGCGAGCAATTGCGACGCGCTGCTGTTGGCCGCCGGACAACCGTGATGGAAACTCGTTGGCCTTTTGCGCAATACCGACTTTTTCCAGCAGCGCCAGGGCCTTGGCCTCGCGTTCTTTCTTGGCGCGCTTGCGCACGACCTTTTGCGCCAGGCACAGGTTTTCCAGCACGGTCATGTGAGGGAACAGGTTGAAATGCTGGAACACCATGCCGACTTCACGCCGATAGGCGTTCACATCGGTTTTCGGATCAGCCAGCTGCAGGCCGTCGATGCTCACCGAGCCTGAATCGAACGTTTCCAGGCCATTGAGACAGCGCAGGAAAGTGGACTTGCCGGAGCCCGACGGGCCGATCACCACCAGCACTTCGCCCTTGGCCACTTGGGTGGTCACGTGGTCCACCGCGCGCACGACCTGGCCACGGGTATCGAAGACTTTTACCAGATCGCGGACTTCAATCACTTTGCGCGAGCCTCCGCTCAAGCCGGCTGGCCATTTTCGACAGCGGCAGGTTGATCAGCAGGTACAAGCCTGCCACACAGAACAGGATTTCAAATGGCGAGAACGAGGTGGTGATCACCTCCCGGCCGCTTTTGAGCAATTCGGTAATCGCAATCACCGACACCAGCGAGGTGTCCTTCACCAGGCTGATAAACTGCCCGGCCAGGGGCGGCAACACGCGCTTGAAGGCTTGCGGCAATACCACATGCCGCATCGACTGGCTGACACTCAACCCCAGGGAGCGCGCAGCTTCGTTCTGACCGCGGGCAATGGATTGCACACCCGCACGAACGATTTCCGCCACATAGGCGCCGGTAAACAGTGACAACGCAGCCACCCCGGCGAACTCCCGGGACAGGTTGAGCACGGTGCCGATGAAGAAATAGAAAATGAAGATCTGCACCAACAACGGCGTGCCGCGTACCAGTTCGACATAGATCGTCGACAGATCACGCAACGTCGGGTTGCTGGAGAGACGGCACAAGCCGGTCGCCAAGCCGATCGCCAACCCGAGCACCCCGGAGACCACCGATAACCACAAGGTGGTCCACAAGCCCCACATCAGCGGGCCCAACGCCCAATGGCGGGTCACGCCGACCACATCGCCTTCGGCCACATCATCGCCGCGCGCCACTTGCAGGCTGTTGTCGGCCACGCTCAGCTTCTGCTCCACACCGGCGTCGTTGCGCAGGGTGACTTCAGCCACATCGCCCTTGCGCACCAGTTCAACGACGGTGGAGATATCGGCGGCACGCTGGGAGGTCTCGGCCTGGTAGGCGAAGTACTGCGGTACGCGGTTCCAGCGCCACTCGTAGGACATCAGCGAAGTGGCGTAGTACAAGGCGCCAGCCAGGCCGACCAGCACGACCACGGTCAGCAGGTGCCAGGGCCATTGGGCTTTTTTCTGTTTCATTTCACTTTCCGGGATATGTGTCGCCTGTGAGACCGCCTTCGCGAGCAAGCCCGCTCCCACACTCGACCGCATGCTCATGCTGGAACTCGGTCAAATGTGGGAGCGGGCTTGCTCGCGAAGGACGCGACTCGGTCTTAAGCCTTATTCCATGTCCTTGAGCCACTCGGAGCTCTTGAACCACTTGTCATGGATACGATCGTAGGTGCCGTCGTTGCGGATCTGGTGCAGGAAGTTGTTGATGTAGTTGAGGCTGTCGTAATCGCCTTTCTTCAAACCGAACGCCAAGGGTTCGAACGTGAACGGTTCTTCCAGGAACACCAGCTTGCCGTTACCGACTTTTTTCTCGGCGACCACGTTGTAAGGCGCGTCATACACAAAGGCATCGGCCTTGCCGTTGACCACGTCCAGTACGCCTTCCTGCTCATTGTCATAGCCATGGTATTTGGCTTTGGAAATCAGTTTTTTGGCGACCATCTCACCGGTGGTGCCGAGCTTGGAGGTCAGGCGGAACTTCTCGTCGTTCAGGTCTTTATAGGACTTGATGGTGCCTTCCAGGTCTTTACGTATCAGCAGGGTCTGGCCGACGACGATGAAGGGTTCGCTGAAGTTCAGGCGCAGGTTACGTTCCTGGGTCAGGGTCATGCCGCTGCCGATCATGTCGAATTTACCGGTCAGGAACGCCGGGATGATCCCGTCATAACCGGTGGAGACCAGTTCCAGCTTGACGCCCATGGACTTGGCCAGCGCCTTGAGGATGTCGACTTCGAAGCCAATGATTTCACCGCGCTTGTCTGTCATTTCGAACGGCATGTAGGTCGGGTCCATGCCGACTTTGAGCGTGCCGCGCTTGACCGCATCATCGATGGCACCGGCCTGGGCCGCAGTGGCGGCGACCCACGCCGTGACGCCGAGCATCAGCATCGAAAGATACTTTTTCATCATCAAGTCCCCTGGACGGTTCTTATAAGAGCGGCGCGCAAAAGGGCTGCACCATTTCGGGGTGCGATCCTAACCCACTCGTTGCCCGTCACAAAGGCTTCACGGGTAAATGTTATCGGCGTATGTCGGAAATGCCCCACATGGGTGCAGCGAAGCGTGGGCGTAGACACATTGCCCTCTTCACTCGTCCATTGGGTTATGTGTAAACAGTTATGACTTTCAGTCGATTTCCGCCATCCAGGCAGTGTCCTTGAACCACTTGTCGTGCAGGCGATCGTAGGTCCCGTCCTGGGCCACCTGATTGAGGAAGTGGTTGATCCAGTTGAGGCTATCGTAGTCGCCCTTCTTCAGGCCGAAGGCCAGCGGTTCGAAGGTGAAGGGTTGTTCGAGCACCAGCAACGCACTGTTCTCGGGGCGGGTCATTGCAATCAGGTTGTAGGGTGCATCGTGCACAAAGGCATCTGCCTTGCCCTCCACGACCTGGCGCACACCTTCTTCAGGGGTTGCGAAACTGCTCAGGCGCGCCGCGCCCAGGAAGCGCTGCGCCGCCGCCAGCCCGGTGGTGCCTGCAGTGGCGGCGACGCGGTACTCGGCACTGTCCAGGTCTTCAATACTGGAAACCCTACCGGCCAGGCTTGGGTGCAGCAGGATGGTTTGGCCGACCACGATAAAGGAGTCGCTGAAATTCAGTTTCAGGTTGCGCTCCTGGGTCACCGTCATGCCGCTGCCGATCAGGTCAAACTGTTTGGCCACCAAGCCGGGCAGCAACTCGGTGTAAGGCACCGCCACCAGCTCGAGTTCGACCCCCAATGCACGGCTCATGGTCTGCAGCAGGTCGATCTCGAAGCCGACGATGCGCCCCTGCTTATCCGTCATTTCAAAGGGGATGTAGGTGGGCGTCGTGCCGACCCTCAGCACTCCCCGTCGAACCGCATCATCGAGGGCACCGGCATTCAACCAACCTGCGTAGATGCCTGCGACAACGCCGACCAGCCATGCTGAACCGTACCTCTTGAACATGAATACCCCCGTGGCAAGTCAAATCTGGGGGGCGATGCTACCCCAGCCACAGGCACGGCAATACGCCTCGAATCGAGGTCTTTTGTTTCGAAATAACAAGGAGTTAGAACAAAAAGGAAGAGACGCGAAACGCCGTAGGACCAGCGTTTCAAGCGCCCCCGAAGTGAGCCTTCGGGGGCGTCTGAATCAGGCCGGTTGGGCCTGGGACGACAGCGGTTGCAGCGGCAGCAACGGCGCGTGCGGATCAGCCTTGATCGAGGCACGCCAGGCGCCCAGCCATTCGGCGTGACCTTCACTCCAGACCTGCTGGTGCAGGCGGGCCAGGGCTACCGGATCGCTGAGCAGGGCCAGGCGTTCAGCGTTGTTGAGTGCGGCCGGGCCGACTTTCAACGCATGCCGCACCCGCTCGGCACGCAGGTGCTCGATCGGCTCTGCCTGACGGTGGCGCGAAGTCGCCAGGGCGCAGGCCAGGGCGTTCTGCTGCGGGTCGACCACCGAGCGCACAAACCCGTCATGCAGGGCGTGCCAACGGTTTTCGTGGGTGTACTGCTCGGTCGACAACAGCGCTTGCGGCGGGTTGTACTCCTCGGGGATCAGGAACAGGCTCTCGTCGCGGGACTTGAGGCCCAACTTGACCCGGCTGGAGATCACCGACACCGGGATCGACAACATCAGCGAGCCGACGATCGGGATCAGCCACCACAGGAAGCTTGGGTTCAACCACACCACCAACAAGGCCCACAAAAAGCCCAGCACGGTTTGCGGACCGTGGCGCTTGACGGCCTCGCTCCATGGCGTGGAATCGTCGTCACGTTGCGGCGAATTCCAGGTCGCAGCCCAACCGAGGAACGCGGCCAGTACGAAGCGGGTGTGGAAGATCATCCGCACCGGCGCCAGCAGCATGGAGAACAGCATCTCCAGCAGCATCGACAGCGTCACCTTGAACTTGCCACCGAACTCTTTCGCGCCCTTGGCCCAGATCAGGATGATGCTCAGCAGTTTAGGCAGGAACAGCAGCACGATGGTGGTGGAGAACAGCGCCACCGCCTTGTCCGGATGCCATTGCGGCCACAGCGGGTACAACTGGCGCGGCGCCATGAAGTACTGCGGCTCCATCAGGGTGTTCACCGCCAGCAGCGCGGTCGACAGCACCAGGAAGAAGAACCACAACGGCGCCGACAGGTAGGACATCACGCCGGTGAGGAACACCGCACGGTGCACCGGGTGCATGCCCTTGACCAGGAACAGGCGGAAGTTCATCAGGTTGCCGTGGCACCAGCGGCGGTCACGCTTGAGTTCATCCAGCAGGTTGGGAGGCAGTTCTTCGTAGCTGCCCGGCAAATCGTAGGCGATCCACACGCCCCAGCCGGCACGGCGCATCAGCGCAGCTTCGACGAAGTCGTGGGACAGAATCGCACCGGCGAATGCGCCTTTGCCTGGCAACGGCGCCAAGGCGCAGTGCTCGATGAACGGCTTCATGCGGATAATTGCGTTGTGGCCCCAGTAGTGGGATTCACCCAACTGCCAGAAGTGCAGGCCGGCAGTAAACAACGGGCCGTACACGCGGGTGGCGAACTGCTGCATGCGCGCATACAGCGTGTCCATGCCCGACGCACGCGGCGCGGTCTGGATAATCCCCGCGTCCGGCGTGGCTTCCATCAGGCGTACCAGGCTGGTCAGGCATTCGCCGCTCATCACGCTGTCGGCGTCGAGCACCACCATGTACTTGTAGTCACCGCCCCAGCGACGGCAGAAGTCGTCGAGGTTGCCGCTTTTACGCTTAACGCGGCGGCGACGGCGGCGGTAGAAGATCTTGCCGAAGCCACCGGCTTCGCGGCACACGTCCAGCCAGGCCTGTTGTTCGGCGATGCAGATATCGGCGTCGTTACTGTCGCTGAGCACGAAGAAATCGAAGCGGTCCAGGTCGCCTGTGGCGGCCACCGACTCGAAGGTAGCGCGCAAGCCGGCAAATACCCGGGGCACGTCTTCGTTACAGATCGGCATGACCAGCGCGGTACGGGCGTCCTTCGGAATCGGCTCGTCACCGGCACTTTTACCGGAGATCCGGTATTTATCGTGCCCCGTAAGCAGCTCCAAGAAGCCCATCAGCGCGGTCCAGAAACCCGCCGAGACCCAGCAGAACAAGATCCCGAACATGATCAGGATGCTGGTTTGCAGAGCGTAAGGCAGTACCTGTGTGGCGGTTTGCAGCAGGGTCTGGTTGCGGATCTCGTCGAAGTCGACCAGCGACCAGCCCTGGTACGGCATGATGCCTTTCATGTACCAGCCGGCCACGATGGTCTGGCCAAGCATCAAGATCAGCAGGATATAACGGCGGATCGAACCGACGGTGCGCCAGCGCGCAGCGGGCAATACACGCTCGTCTTTCGGCGGCTTGGGTGGGTTGGTGCGACCGGTCAAGCGGCGCCAGCCACGTACCAGGATATTGGTACGCCATGGCTCAGGCACCACCTTGGTCCGACGGATCGGCGGCGTGGCCTTCAGGCTGACCCGGCCGCTGGCGTCGAGCGCGAGCATTTCGGCGTCTTGCAGTTCCTCGGCGGTACTGAGGGTCAAGCGCGTGCCAACCGACGCCTGGGCGGCGTCGGTCGGTGCGTCGAACGTCTTCGACGACAGGCGTTCGTGCAATTCGCTGAAGGAGGTGCAGCCCGCCAGTTCGGCGCGCTGCTCGGCAGTCAACGGGAGATGCGCCAGGTACTCGGACAGAGTTTCTGGTTTGGCTTGTGAATTACTCATCGGCAGGCAACTGGTAGCTCCAGGTCTCGGTCAGGACTTGTTCGGTCTTGGCCGGCTCTGGGGTGGCAGGGGCAGCTTCGGGCTGTTTGGCTTCCTTGTCTTTCGCATCCTTGGCGTCTTTCTTGGCCTGTTTCTCGTGCTGCTTGGCCAGGACCTTGTCGGCCTTGAGCACGTGGCTCGAGTCCTGCTCAGGCGCCGGAGGAGGAACATCTTGCACCAGCGCCGCACGCATTTCGGTCGGCTTGCCTGCGTCCTTGATCTTCATTCGCAGGGTCAAGCGCCAGCCTTTGGTGTGCTCGTTGTAACGCACGCTGTTTTCAACCAGTTCGGCGTTGTCGCCGACACTCACCTGGCTGCGCACCGGGGCGTCCGCAGGCAGTGCCTTGAGGGACGGGCCCTCGAAGTCCACCAGGTAGGCCACGCTGCCGTCAGGCTGGCGAATCAGGTTCGACTGCTTCACGTCACCGGTGGAACGCAGGGTCTGCTTGACCCAGGCGCTATCGCTAGGGTGCAGGGCTTTCTCGTCCATGGTCCAGTGCAGGCGGTAGGAAACGTCCAGCGGCTGACCGACTTCAGGCAGGTTTTCCGGGCTCCAGAAGGCAACGATATTGTCGTTGGTTTCATCGGCGGTTGGAATTTCCACCAGGCTGACGGTGCCTTTGCCCCAGTCGCCTTCGGGCTCGATCCAGGCGCTTGGGCGCTTGTCGTAGTTGTCGTCCAGGTCTTCGTAGTGGCTGAAGTCGCGACCGCGTTGCAGCAGGCCGAAACCTTTCGGGTTTTCCACGGCGAAGCTGCTGACCGACAGGTGTTTAGGGTTGTTCAGCGGGCGCCAGATCCACTCGCCATTACCGGCGTGGATCGACAGGCCGCTGGAGTCGTGCAGCTCACGACGGTAGTTGAGCACCTTGGACGGCTGGTTGGCGCCGAACAGGTACATGCTGGTCAGCGGGGCAACGCCCAGCTTGCTGACCTTGTCGCGCAGGAACATCTGGGACTTGACGTCGACAATGGTGTCGGCGCCCGGACGCAGGGTCAGGCGATACGCCCCGGTGGCCCGTGGAGAGTCGAGCAAGGCAAAGATCACCAGTTGTTTCTCGCCCGGTTTCGGACGCTCGATCCAGAACTCGGTGAAACGCGGGAACTCCTCGCCGGACGGCAAGGCAGTGTCGATCGCCATGCCACGGGCGGACAAACCATAAGTCTGCCCCTTGCCGACAACGCGGAAATAGCTCGCGCCCAGCATGGTCATGATTTCGTCTTGCTTGTCGGCCTTGTTGATCGGGTACAGCACACGGAAACCGGCATAACCCAGCTGTTCGGTGGCTTTAGGGTCAAACTTCACGTCGCCGAAATCGAAACGAGTCGGGTCGTACTTGATTTCCTGGACGCTGTCGGCGGTCACTTCGTTGATTTTCACCGGTGTATCGAAATGCATACCCTGGTGATAGAAGGACAGTTTGAACGGGGTGTTCTGATCAGCCCACTCGGCTTTTTCGTTGCGGAAACGAATCTTCTGGTAGTCAGCGAATTTCATTTCGCGGAATTCGTTTGGCAAATTGCTGCGCGGAGCTTCGTATTTTTGCCCGGCCAGCTCTTTTGCCTTGGCCGACACATCATCCAGACTGAATGCCCACAGTTGACCCGCGCCGAACAGGCAAAACAGGGCAGAGCCCGTCACCAGTGCGTTTCGTAACCGTTTGGCAGACAATTTTGGTGCATTACAGGGACTAACAATCACGAGCAACCCTCGCCGAAAACAGATCAAAAAACCAACGGCCAGCTATCTATATGCCAGGTTGGCGAGCATTGTTCCGACTCCCCTGGGTCAAAATGATTCCCCAAAAGGCTATCGGACAAGTCTCTACCTAAGTCAAAAATGGACCAAACAACGCTGATCCCCGTAGCGCGCGATTATCTAGTAGCCCGCGAAACAACGCATCAGGGACAACGAAGTATTTGTAGTGAAACCCTGCGTTTTTAGGCATTAAAGTCGTTTTTAATACATTCATGTCTGTAAGAGGAAGGTCACAGGGCCATCATTGACCAAATGCACCTGCATATCAGCGCCAAAACGCCCTGACGCTACCTTGCCATGCAATTGTTGCGCTTGTAACAGCAAGTGTTCAAAAAGCGCCGCTCCCAGCGCCGGAGGGGCCGCCGTGGAGAAGCTCGGCCGCAGCCCGCTCTTGGTATCCGCTGCCAGGGTGAATTGCGACACCAGCAGCAAACCACCGTCGATGTCCTTCAAAGACAAGTTCATCTTGCCCTCATCATCGCCGAACACTCGATAGTTAAGCAGCTTGTGCAAAAGTTTGTCGGCGCTCTCGGGCGTATCTGAAGGCTCGACGGCGACCAGCACCAGTAAACCCTGGTCGATCGCCCCTACGACATCGCCCGCCACCTCGACCCGGGCGCCGCGCACCCGTTGCAACAAGCCCTTCATGCTTCTTCAGGCGGCAAGTTAAGCAGGTTGCGGGCCATTTCCCCGGTGGCACGCACCAAAGCATCGGTGATGCCGGGTTCGGATGCGGCATGGCCAGCCTCGCGAATAACCTGCAGCTCACTGTTGGGCCACGCCTGATGCAGCTCCCAGGCGTTATCCAGTGGGCAGATCATATCGTAGCGGCCATGGATGATTACGCCAGGCAGATGGGCGATCTTGTGCATGTCGCGAATCAGCTGGTCGGGCTCGAGGAATGAGTTGTTAGTGAAGTAATGGCACTCGATGCGAGCGATGGACAGCGCACGCTGCGGCTCGGCAAACCGCTCCACCTGCGCAGGGTTGGGGCACAGGCCCAGCATGCGCCCTTCCCAGGTCGACCACGCCTTGGCCGCGTGCATCTGGGCGATCTGGTCGTTGCCGGTCAGGCGTTTGTGGTAGGCACCCAGTAAATCATGGCGTTCATCCTGCGGGATAGGCGCGAGGTAATCCTGCCAGTAATCCGGGAACATGCGGCTGGCGCCCTCCTGGTAGAACCAGTGGATGTCCTTGGGACGAGCCAGGAAAATGCCGCGCACGATCAGGCCATGCACGCGCTCCGGGTGGGTTTGCGCGTAGGCCAGGGCCAGGGTCGAGCCCCAGGAGCCACCGAACAGCACCCATTTATCGATGCCCAGGTGTTCGCGGATGCGCTCCATATCGGCGACCAGATCCCAGGTGGTGTTGTTTTCCAGGTTGGCGCGAGGAGTGGAGCGCCCGCAGCCGCGCTGGTCGAAGGTGACGATGCGGTACAGGTTCGGATCAAAGTAGCAGCGGCTGTTGGCGTCGCAACCGGCACCGGGGCCACCATGGATGAAAATAACCGGCAAGCCTTCGGGAGAGCCACTTTCATCGACATACAGCGTGTGGACGTCATCGACAGCCAGATCGTGCCGGGCGTAGGGTTTGATCTGCGGGTACCAAGTCTGCATTGCGCGCTCCGTAGGGTGTCGGGTTCATCCCTGGGGGGACGTCTATTATTTTGCCGTCTGGCATCATAAACCCGAATTGTGCAATGAGCATGTCCTTGAGCAATTAGACCTGTGTCAGCACTTCGCTCCTCAGGAACTGCAGCAGATAGTCATACAGCCGATCCACCTCCGGCACTTGGCCGCGTGCGCGCAAACAGCCATGGATCAAACCTTTGCCCGGGTACAGCACGGCATTGACACCCGCCGCTTGCAAGCGCTCGGCATACAACATGCCGTCGTCGCGTAGCGGGTCGAATTGGGCCACCACGACCAGGGCGCTGGGCAAACGGCGCAAATCCTCGGCCAACAGCGGCATGGCATAAGCCGATGGCTTGCCTGCACCTTGCAGGTACAGCCGCGCGTAATAATCGGTGTCGTCGGTGCTGAGCAGCGGCGCGTCCCTGCAATCACGACGCGACGGCAAATCGGCCGGGCCACCCAAGCCTGGGTAAATCAGCACCTGAGCCTTGGGCAACGCTTGGCCAGCATCCCGCAGGCCCTGGCACAACGCCGCGGCCAGGTTGCCGCCGGCACTGTCGCCGATCACCACCAGACGTTGCAGGTTGATAGCGTGGGGCGCCTGCCCTGCCTGGACGGCCTGCCACACGTCGCGGCAATCGTCATAAGCTGCCGGGAACGGATGCTCCGGCGCCAAGCGGTAGTCGACGGCGATGACCAGCACCTGCAGCGTGCTGGCCAGTTCGAAGCAGATGAAATCATGGGAATCCAACCCACCGACGATCCAGCCACCGCCATGTATATAAAAAAGACATGGCCAGCCATCAGGTGGAGTGGACGCAGTCGCCAGATAACTGCGCACGCGCACGCCGGCCAGGGTGAAGTCACCGACCTGCAAGCCCGCTGGTTTCGGCGGGGTGAATGCCTGGCACATGCGGTCGTAGTTCTGGCGCAAACTGGCCAGGGATGAGTCGTCACTGGTGAAAGATTCGGTTTTGGCGACGAAAGCAGCAAGCTGCGGAGAAATTGGATACATGCGCGCATATCCTTAGCAATGAAGATCAAACTGTGGGAGCAACCCTGCTCCCACATTTGGATTTGTGATTGCCTCAGGGCTTGAGGCTGGCCTGAACCGCCGCCGTGCCATCACTGCCATCAAACGCTTGAACCCCGGCCAGCCAGCGCTGCAAATCCTCGGGGTGATCACGCAGCCACTGCCTGGCCACATCCTGGGGCGACTGGCGTTCCATAATCGGTACCATCAACTGGCTTTCCTGGGCGGCAGTGAAGGTCAGGTTTTCCAGCAGCCGGTTCGCATTGGGGCAGCGCTCGGCGAAGTCCGGCGCGGTGACGGTGGAGACCGTGGCGCGGCCTTCGTCAGGGCCAAACACATCGTCACTGCCGGTAAGGTAGGTCATCTTCATATTGATGTTCATCGGGTGCGGGGTCCAACCCACAAACACCACGAACTCCTTGCGATTCACTGCGCGCTGCACCGCCGCCAGCATGCCGGCCTCCCCCGAAGCGACCAGCTTGAAACCGCCGAGGCCGAAGTGGTCGGTGTCGATCATCTTCTGGATATCGGTGTTGGCCCCGCTGCCGGGCTCGATGCCATAGATCTTGCCGCCCAGCTTGTCCTTGAAGCGGGTGATATCGGCGAAGGTTTTCAGGCCCGCATCCGCAACGTATTGCGGCACGGCCAGGGTCGCCTGGGCGTCGGCGAGGCTGGGTTTGTCGAAGACCTTGACCTGCTTGGCCGCCAGGAACGGGGCGATGTTGTTGTCCATCGCCGGCTTCCAGTAACCCAGGAAGATATCCAGGCGCTTGTCGCGAATCCCGGCAAAGATGATCTGCTGCACGGCGCTGGTCTGCTTGCTGTCGTAGCCCAGACCGTTGAGCAATACGTCGGCCATGCCGGAGGTGGCGATCACATCGGTCCAGCTGACCACGCCCATACGGATGTTTTTGCAGGAACTTGGCTCGGCGGCCATGGCATTCGCGCTGAGCAGCACGGCACCAGTGAGGGACAACAACAGTTTTTTCATGGATGCGGGCTCACTCGGCTGTTTTTATTCAACAACCTTACCCAGCAGGGATGCTCTGAACACGAACGGTGGCGACCGACAGTTGCACTGTGGCGACTGTACACGCGTCATCGGGGGCAAGCCCCCTCCCACCTTTGATCGGGTTCACACAGCTAGGGGCATTGCTCCCGATGACAGTTCAGCCGTAGCGCTTTTGCCCCCAGGCCAAAAACGCCTCCAGCAACTGCTTCAACACCACGCGTGTCGGCTCGGCCAGGTCCGCGCGATAACGGAACGGTTCGAACTCTTCCATATAAGTGCACTGCCCCAACTCCAGCTGCACGGCATGGATGTCCTGGGCCGGGTTACCGTAGTGCCGGGTGATGTGCCCACCCTTGAAGCGCCCGTTCAGCACATGGGTGTACTGCGGATGGCTGGCGCAGATAGCCTCAAGCTGACTGGCCAACTCCGGGTCGCAGGCGGCGCCGTTGAACGTGCCGAGGTTGAAGTCCGGCAATTTCCCGTCGAACAGGTGCGGGATGACCGAACGGATCGAGTGCGCATCGAACAGCAAGGCATAGCCGAACTCGGCCTTGAGCCGTGCCAACTCCTCTTGCAGCGTGCGGTGATACGGCCCCCAGACCTTTTGCAGGTAGCTGGCGCGTTCGCTCTCGTCGGGTTCCAGCCCTTCACGGAACAACGGCACGCCGTCGAACAAGGTCGCCGGGTACAGGCCGGTGGTTGCACCGACATACAACGGCTTATCGTCAGACGGGCGGTTAAGGTCGATCACAAACCGCGAGTACTCGGCCGCCAGGCTGCTGGCGCCCAGTTCTTCGGCAAAGTCATACAACGTAGGGATGTGCCAGTCGGTGTCCGGCAGGCTTTGCGCCTCGGGGATCAAGCCGGCTTCGACGGCCGGCGTCAGGCGCACACCGGCGTGGGGCATGCTGATCAACAGCGGCACACGGCCTTGCTTGAATGTCAGAACCTTATCCACAACAACACTCCTCAAACAGTGACGTCGACGCCATGGCGCACGACGCGTTTATCCAACTCCCCGCCCAGCCAGTAGGCAAGGTCGGCGGGACGATCGATCTGCCATGCGACAAAATCCGCGACCTTGCCCACTTCCAGCGAACCATGGGTGTCCCCCATCCCCAGTGCGGTGGCCGCATGTTGGGTGGCGCCGGCCAGGGCTTCTTCCGGGGTCATGCGGAACAGGGTGCAGGCCATGTTCAGCATCAGGCGCACCGACAGCGCGGGCGAAGTGCCGGGGTTGAGGTCGCTGGCGATGGCGATCTTCACCCCGTGCTTGCGCAGGGCGTCCATCGGCGGCAGTTGGGTTTCGCGCAGGAAGTAGAACGCGCCCGGCAGCAAGACGGCGACGGTGCCGGAGGCGGCCATGGCGATGGCGTCGGCTTCGGTCATGAATTCCAGATGGTCCGCCGACAACGCGTGATAGCGCGCCGCCAGGCTGGAGCCATGCAACGATGACAGTTGCTCGGCGTGCAGCTTCACCGGCAGGCCCAGTTGCTGGGCGACTTTGAACACACGCTCCACCTGCTCCGGGGAAAACGCCAGGTATTCGCAGAAGGCATCCACCGCATCCACCAGCCCTTCGGCTGCCAGGGCGGGCAGCATCTCGGTACAGATGTGTTCGATGTAAGCGTCGGCGCGATCCTTGTACTCCGGCGGCAATGCGTGGGCAGCCAGGCATGTCGCACGCACGCTGACCGGGAGAGCTTCGCCGAGGCGCCGCGCAACCCGCAGCATCTTGCGTTCGTTGACCAGGTCCAGGCCGTAACCGGACTTGATCTCGACCGTGGTCACGCCGTCACGCAACAAACTGCGCAGGCGCTTGCGGCTGCTTTCGAACAGTTCGTCTTCGGTGGCGGCACGGGTGGCGCGCACGGTGCTGGCAATACCGCCACCCTTGGCCGCGATTTCGGCATAGCTGACGCCTTCCAGGCGCTGCTCGAATTCGCCGCTGCGATTGCCGCCGAACACCGTGTGGGTGTGGCAGTCGATCAGCCCGGGGGTAACCCACGCGCCTTGCAGGTCATGCACCTGGGCGTAGTCCGCCGTCGGCGCCTGGCTGCGGGGGCCGATCCACTCGATGAGCGAACCTGCGGTGACCATGGCGGCATCCTCGATGATCGAGTACTTGCCATGAGCCATGGTTGCGACGTGGCAGTGTTGCCAAAGCGTTTTCATCAACGCCTCCCTAAGTTAACGATGAGACAGAACCGACTCGTAATGGACCTTGGCCGCTTGTCCGGCAGCAGGCTTGACCCACAGCAGGTAAGCCACCACCAACAACACGATCCATACAGCCCCGACCAGCAAAGCGGCCTGGGTGTCCGGGAAGTACCCCAGCACACCAAACACGAACAGCATGAAGACGATGGCCGCAGCCGGCGCATAGGGCCAGAACGGCACCGGGAATTTCAACTCGGCCACTTGCTCCCGGGTCATGGAACGGCGCATGGCCACCTGGGTGAACAGGATCATCAGCCACACCCACACGGTGGCAAACGTGGCAATCGAGGCGATCAGCAGGAACACGTTTTCCGGGATCAGGTAGTTGAGCACCACACCGCCGAGCAACGCCGCGCCCATCACCACCACAGTCATCCACGGCACGCCCTGCCGGGACAACCGGGCAAACCCCTTGGGCGCCTGCCCTTGCTGGGCCAGGCCGTACATCATGCGACCGGCGCCGAAGATGTCACTGTTGATGGCCGACACCGCCGCCGAAATCACCACAATATTGAGGATGGTCGCTGCCGAGCCGATGCCGAGGTTGCTGAAGATCTGCACAAACGGACTGCCCTGGCTGCCGATCTGCGGCCATGGGTAGATCGCCATCAATACAAACAACGTCAGCACGTAGAACAACAGGATGCGCAACGGCACGGCGTTGATCGCCTTGGGGATCACGCGTTGCGGGTCTTTGGCTTCACCGGCGGTGATGCCGATGATTTCAATGCCACCGAAGGCGAACATCACCACCGCGAACGAGGCGATCAAGCCACCGACGCCGTTGGGCATAAAACCGCCATGGGCCCAGAGGTTGCTCAGGCCACTGGCCTGGGTTTCACCGGCCGAGTGAATGCCCAAGAGCATGATGCCCAAGCCGCCGAGGATCATCGCGACAATGGCGCCGACCTTGAGCAGCGACAGCCAGAACTCCATCTCGCCAAAGACTTTGACGTTGCACAGGTTCAGGCCGCCGATCAGAAACACGATGCCCAGCACCCAGACCCAGCGCGCAACTTCCGGAAACCAGAAGCCCATATAGATGCCGAAGGCGGTGACGTCGGCGAGGCAGACGATGATCATTTCAAACGCGTAGGTCCAACCGAGGATGAAGCCGGCCATGGGCCCCAGGTAGGTACTGGCGTATTGGCCAAAAGAACCGGCCACCGGGTTGTGCACCGCCATCTCGCCGAGGGCGCGCATTACCATGAACACGGCGGCGCCGCCGATCAGGTAGGCCAGAAGCACGGCAGGACCGGCCATCTGGATGGCGGAGGCGGAGCCGTAGAACAACCCGGTGCCGATGGCCGAACCGAGTGCCATGAAGCGAATATGTCGAGCTGAAAGCCCGCGTTTCAAACCCTTTTCTTGCTGGTGCATTTCTCTTCCCTAATTATTGTTATCCCGAGAAAAACCGAGCCTGTAGTGAGCGGGCAAGCCCGCTCACTACAGGTTTTGCGGTTAGAGGCTTGGCAACAACTTGGCCGGCACCAGTTCATTCAGGCAGCGGCTGGCGAGCAGTTCGCTGGCGGCATTGATATCCGGGGCGAAGAAGCGGTCCTTGTCGTAGAAACCGACTTTAGCGCGCAACAGGCCGCGGGCTTTTTCCAGTTTCGTCGAGGTTTTCAAGCCATCGCGCAGATCCAGGCCCTGGCAGGCAGCCAGCCATTCCACTGCCAGGATGCCACGAGTGTTTTCAGCCATTTCCCACAAACGCTTGCCGGCAGCCGGAGCCATCGACACATGGTCTTCCTGGTTGGCGGACGTCGGCAGGCTGTCGACACTATGGGGATGGGCCAACGCCTTGTTCTCACTGGCAAGCGCCGCCGCCGTCACCTGGGCGATCATGAAGCCGGAGTTCACCCCGCCATTGCCCACCAGGAACGGCGGCAGTTGCGACATGTGCTTGTCCATCATCAACGAGATACGACGCTCGCTCAGGGAGCCGATTTCGGCGATGGCCAAGGCGATATTGTCGGCGGCCATGGCCACCGGTTCGGCGTGGAAGTTACCGCCGGAGATCACGTCGCCTTCGGCAGCAAATACCAATGGGTTGTCCGACACGGCATTGGCTTCCACCACCAGCACTTCGGCAGCCTGGCGGAACTGGGTCAGGCAGGCGCCCATGACTTGCGGCTGGCAGCGCAGGGAGTACGGGTCTTGCACTTTGTCGCAGTTCTGGTGCGACTTGGACACTTCGCTGCTGTCGCCCAGCAGGTCACGATAAGCCGCTGCCGAATCGATCTGCCCACGCTGGCCGCGTGCCGCGTGAATGCGTGCATCGAACGGCGAGCGCGAACCGAGCACGGCTTCCACGGTAAGGCCACCGCACGCCAGGGCGCCGGCGAACAGGTCTTCGCCTTCGAACAGGCCACGCAGGGCATAGGCCGTGGACACCTGGGTACCGTTGAGCAGCGCCAGGCCTTCTTTGGCGGCCAGGGTCAGTGGCGTCAGGCCGGCGACTTTCAGCGCTTCGGTGGCTTCCAGCCATTGGCCCTTGTAACGCGCCTTGCCTTCGCCGAGCAGCACCAGCGACATATGGGCCAATGGCGCCAAGTCACCGGAGGCACCCACCGAGCCCTTAAGCGGAATGTGCGGGTACACCTCGGCGTTGATCAGCGCGATGAGCGCGTTGATCACCTGGCGGCGAATCCCGGAGAAGCCACGGCTCAGGCTGTTGACCTTGAGCACCATGATCAGCCGCACCAACGCATCGCTGATCGGCTCGCCGACGCCGGCGGCGTGCGACAGCACCAGGGAGCGCTGCAGGTTTTCCAGGTCTTCGCTGGCGATACGGGTCGAGGCCAGCAAGCCGAACCCGGTGTTGATGCCGTAGGCGGTGCGGTTCTCGGCGAGAATCTGCTCCACGCAGGCGACGCTGGCATCGATCTGCGCCGTGGCGCTGTCATCCAGGCTGAGGGTTACCGGCTGTTGGTAGATGGCCCGCAGTTGAGCAAGACTCAGTTGGCCTGGAATCAGATTTAGCGCAGTCACATTCATACTCCTTGTGAATTATTCTTTTGAATACGGGATAGGGGTTCAGTGCAAATTCGGTAGTTCAGTGTCTTTGAGCAACTGGGCGGCGGCTGCAATATCCGGCGCCAGCCAGCGATCCTGCTCGTACGCGGGGACCACTTCACGCAGCAAACGCCAGGCTTTGTCGGTACCTGCGCCGAAGCGCTGATCTTTGAGGAATTCAAATGCCTGGGCCGCCAGCAGGTACTCGATGGCCAGGATCTGGGTGACGTTGGCCAATAGCTGATGCAGTTTGAGCGCAGCGTTGGTGCCCATGCTCAGGTGGTCTTCCTGCAAGCCCGAGGTGACGAAGTTGTCGAGCACCGCCGGTTGCGCCAACTGACGGTTCTGCCCGCACAGGGAAGCGGCCACGTACTGCACGATCATCATCCCGGAGTTGACGCCGGGGTTGCTGACCAGAAAAGCCGGCAACCCGCTGACATGAGGATTGATCAGGCGGTCCAGGCGACGTTCGGCCACCGAGCCGATTTCGGCCATGGCAATCGCCAGCAGGTCGGCCGCCAAGGCGACGGACTGGCCGTGAGGATTGGCCTGGGACACCACGCGGTAGTGGTCCGGCGTGCCGAGCAGCAACGGGTTGTCAGTGGCACTGTTGAGTTCGGTCTCGATCTGGCGGGTAGCGTGTTCCACTTGATCACGCGCCGCACCGTGGATCTGCGGGATCGAACGGATGCTCAGCGCGTCCTGGGTGCGGATGCCTTTACTGCTGGCGATCACCTCGCTGCCGTCGAGCAAGGCGCGCAGGTTGATGCCGACCTGTTGCATGCCGGGATGCGGTTTAAGCGCGATGATTGCTTCGTCGAACGCATCCATTTGCCCGCGCTGGGCCTCGAAGCTCATGGCCCCGATCACATCGGCCCATTGCAGCAGATGATGGGCATCGGCCAGGGCCAGGCAGCTCAGGCCGGTCATGCACGGCGTGCCGTTGACCAGGCACAAGCCGTCCTTGGCGCCAAGCGCCACCGGCTGCAGACCTTCCGCGTCCAGGGCCTGTTGCGCCGTGACGATCCGGCCGCGATAGCTCACGTTGCCAACCCCCAGCAAGGCCACGCCGACATGGGCCATGTGGGTCAGGTAGCCCACCGAGCCCTGGGACGGTACTTGCGGCGTGATGCCGTGGTTGAGCAGCGCCAGCAGCGAATGCACCACCTGCGGGTGCAGGCCGGATTTGCCATGGCTGTAATTGATCACGGCCGCGCAAATGATTGCGCGGGTCTGTTCGTCACTCAGCACCGGGCCCACGCCACAGGCATGGCTCAACAGCGTATTGCGCGACAGTTGGCTGAGTTGCTCACCCTTGAGCGACACATTGCACAGCGCGCCCAGGCCGGTGTTCACGCCATAGGCGCGCTCACCGCTGGTGACGATGCGCTGCACGATGGCCTGGGCATTGTCGATCCGCGCCCAGGCCTGCCCCGAAAGCTCGAGTACCGCGCCGTGACGGGCCACGGCGACCACGTCCTGCCAACGCAGCGGAGCGTCGGCGATGATGATTTTTGCAGGCTGGGACATCTTCATACCTTTTGATCGTTCCCACGCTCTGCGTGGGAGTGCCGCCTGGGACGCTAGGCGTCCCGCTGTAGGGAGTGACGCAGAGCGTCACGGGATGCATTCCCACGCAGAGCGTGGGAACAATCATCATCTAGACCACCGCCGCCCGCCGCTGAACAAACCGGTCCACATACTCGTCCGCCGGTGCATGCAGGATCTCCCGTGGCGTTCCGACCTGGATCAGCTTGCCGTCCTTGAGGATCGCAATGCGGTTGCCGATGCGCACGGCCTCATCGAGATCATGGGTGATGAACACGATGGTTTTGTGCAGGGTCTTTTGCAGCTCCAGCAATTGGTCCTGCATCTCGGCGCGGATCAGCGGGTCGAGGGCGCTGAAGGCTTCGTCCATCAGGATGATGTCGGTGTCGGCCGCCAACGCACGCGCCAGGCCCACACGCTGGCGCATGCCACCGGAGAGCTGGTGCGGATATTTTTTTTCGTAGCCTTTGAGGCCCACGGTTTCGACCCAGTGTTGGGCACGTTCAGCGCAGACCTGCTTGCTTTCGCCGCGCACTTTCAGGCCGTAGGCGACATTGTCGAGCACACTCTTGTGGGGCAGCAGGCCGAAGCTTTGGAAGACCATGCTGATCTTGTGTCGACGGAATTGGCGCAGGGCCTCCATGTCCAGTTGCAGGATGTCTTCGCCGTCCACCAGGATCGCGCCGCTGGTAGGGTCGATCAGGCGGTTGAAGTGGCGTACCAGCGTGGACTTGCCGGAGCCGGACAGGCCCATGATCACGAAGATCTCGCCGGTGCCGATGCTCAGGGACAAATCGTTCACGCCGACCACACAACCGGTCTCGGCCAGCACCTGGTCCTTGGTCTTGCCCTGGCCCACCAGCGCCAGGGCTTCCTGGGCGCGGTTGCCGAAAATCTTGAAGACGTTTTTAACTTCGATTTTGCTGACGGTAGTCATTTGCTCGCCTCATGCCGTGGACGACCATAGGCCTGGGTAATGCGGTCAATGACCACTGCAAGAATCACGATCGCGAGGCCCGCTTCAAGGCCACGGCCGACGTTGAGAGTCTGGATGCCGACCAGCACATCTTCACCCAAGCCACGGGCGCCGATCATCGAAGCGATCACCACCATGGACAACGCCATCATGGTGGTCTGGTTGATCCCGGCCATGATGCTCGGCAGGGCCAGCGGCAGTTGCACACCGAACAGTTGTTGCCAGCGGTTGGCGCCAAACGCGTTGATGGCCTCCATGACTTCGCCGTCGACCTGGCGAATCCCCAGGTCGGTGAGACGAATCAGCGGCGGTGCGGCGTAGATCACCGTGGCGAAGATCGCCGGCACCTTGCCCAGGCCGAACAACATCAGCACCGGGATCAGGTACACGAAGCTGGGCATGGTCTGCATGATGTCCAGCAACGGCATCAATACCGAACGCAAGCGGTTGCTGCGCGCCGACAGAATGCCCAAGGGAATGCCAATCAGCACCGAAATCACCGTGGCGACCATCATCAGCGCCAGGGTTTGCATCAGTTTGTCCCACAGGCCAACCGCGCCCACCAGGAACAGCAGGCCAACGATGACGGCAGTGGTGACCACTTTGCGGGTGGCGTGCCACGCGACGCCACCGACGATGACCAGCATCAGCCACCAGGGGGCTGCGCGCAGCAAGCCTTCCAGGTTGACGATGGCCCATAGCAGGGTGTCGGAAATGTGCCGGAACACATCGCCATAGTTGGTGACCAACGCATCCACCCAACCGTTGACCCAGTCGGCAATGGAAAACGTAAAACTCTCAGGAAACATAGCGTGCTCTCGGTCCAGTGGGTTGCGGGCAGGCGCCCGGCTTGCCCCTCAGGGTAGCCGGGTGCGCTTGACCTACAAGGCCGCGTCGATTTTCTTGGCTGCGTCGTCGCTCACCCATGCGTGCCAGACTTCAGGATGTTCCTTGAGGAACAGTTTCGCCAGTTTTGGCGAGTCAATTCGCTCTTTGGCCATGCGGCCCAGGTTCTGGTTCAGCAAGTCGATCGGCAGGTTGACCTTCTCCAGCACGGCCACCAGTTCCGGCGCCTGCTCGTGGAAGGTCTTGGACAAGCCGACCTTGATGCTCACGCTTTTATCCACACCCGGTTTTTCTTCCAGCTTGACCAGGTCGACCTGGCCCATCAGCGGCGTCGGCGACCAGTAGTAGAACAGGATCGGTTCGCCACGCTTGTAGCTCGACAGCACCGCCGCATCCAGCGCAGGCCCGGTGCCCGGGCGGAAGTTGGTGTAGGTGCTTTCCAGGCCGTAGCTTTTGAGCATTTCGCTGTTGTCCAGCTCACAGGTCCAACCGGCCGGGCAGTTATAGAAGCGGCCCTTGGACGGCTCTTCCGGGTCCTTGAAAACCGCGGCGTATTGGGCGAGGTCGGCGATGTTCTTCAGGCCCGGCGCCTTGGGTTCCAGCTTGCGCTTGGCGTCGCCCTCGATCACATAGCGCGGCACGTACCAGCCTTCGATAGCGCCGACCACAGGCGCACCGACGCCGACGACTTTGCCGGCCTTCTCGGCTTTGTTCCAGACTTCGCTGCGGCCGACCCACTCTTCGGCAAACACTTGGATGTCATTGCTGCTCAGGGCGTTTTCCATGGTGATGGAGTTGCCCGGCAGGCTGTCGGTTTTGCAGCCGTAGCCTTTTTCAAGCACGGTTTGCAGGATGTCGGTGAGCAACATGCCGCTTTCCCAGTTCAGGCCGGCAAACTTCACCGGTTTACCGGATTCGCACCAACCTGCTGCCTGGGCACCAGCGCTGGCGAGTAAACCGGCACAGAGCACGCTGGCCAGCAGGGTCTTATTCATTTTCATTGTTGTAACGCTCCCAAACTTGAAATGGATTACGGCAGTCAGTAGGCATCCTGCCCTGTCCACGTCCCATCAGGCTTGTGCAGCCAGCCCGTTTGTCGTTGTTGGTGTAGCGCCCTGCTCTACCGGCAGGATCAGGTGGTCGGGTACCGTGCCGTGCCATTTTTTCGCACACACGTAATACAGGGCCGCCGGCAGTACCAGGCCGATGATCCAGGAAATGTCCACGTCACCCAGGGCGGCGACCAGGGGACCGGTGTAGAACTTGGTGGAGATAAACGGCAACTGCACCAGCACGCCGAAGACATAGACACTGATACCGAGCAGGTTCCAGCGACCGTAACGACCGTTCGGGTCGGCCAGCGCCGGCACGTCATAGCGCTCGCGGGTAATGCAGTAGTAGTCCACCAGGTTGATCGCACTCCAGGGCGTAAAGAACGCCAGCAGGAACAGGATGAAAGACTTGAACGCCCCGAGGAACGAATGCTGGCCGAGCAACGCGATCAGGGTTGCGGTGCCGACAATGATCAGCACGAACACCAGGCGCTGCAGGCGCGTGACCTCCAGGCGACCGCGAAAGCCGCTGATGATGGTCGCAATGCACATGAAACTGCCGTAGGAGTTCAGCGTAGAGATGGTGACCTTGCCGAACGCGATGCTGAAATACAGCAACGCAGCGGTGGCCCCCGTACCGCTCAAGCCAACGATGTAGGCCACTTCGTGACCGGCGAACTGCCCGTTGGACATGGCTGCCGCGAACACGCCGAGGATCATCGCCACCTGTGCGCCGACGACCGAACCTGCGCCGGCGGCGAAAAAGGTCTTCACCGATGACGTCTTGCTCGGCAGATAACGCGAGTAGTCCGCCACGTAAGGGCCGAAGGCGATCTGCCAGGAGGCCGCGAGCGACACTGCCAGCAGAAAACTGCTCCAGCTGAAGTGGCGGATCTGCAGCAGAGCGCCAACGTCGGTCTGGCTCAACAGGCGACTGAACAGGTACACAAAGGCGATCACCCCAATCACGCTGGCGACACGACCGATGAAGTGGATCACGCGGTAGCCCAGGACCGTGACCAGCACGATGACACTGGCAAAGAGCAGGATGCCGACGCTGTCGCTGACCCCGAACAACTGGCCCAGCGCCTGACCGGACAACACCGTCCCGGTGGCGGTGAAACCGAGGTACATCAGACAGACCAGCACGATCGGGATGGCTGCGCCATACACGCCGAACTGCACCCGGCTGGAGATCATCTGCGGCAGGCCAAGCTTGGGCCCCTGCGCCGCATGCAACGCCATGACGCCACCGCCGATCAGTTGGCCGATCAACAGACCGATCAACGACCAGAACACATCACCGCCCAGCACCACGGCCAGGGCCCCGGTGACAATCGCGGTGATTTGCAGGTTGGCACCCATCCACAGGGTGAACTGGCTCAATAGACGACCGTGTCTTTCCGCTTCCGGGATGTAGTCGATCGAACGCCTTTCGATCAACGGGGTGGTGCTTGCACGTGCGTCATTTGCAGCCATGTGTGTTCAACCTCTGATGGATTGTTTTCTGGTTCATTGCCCGTCAAATGGGGGTTATTTGATCATCGGGAGATTGAGGCCCTGCTCCTTGGCGCAGTCGATCGCGATCTGGTAACCGGCATCCGCGTGACGCATCACGCCAGTGGCCGGGTCGTTGTGCAGCACGCGAGCAATGCGCTCGGCCGCTTCATCGGTACCGTCGCAGACGATCACCATGCCGGAGTGCTGGGAGAAGCCCATGCCCACGCCCCCGCCGTGGTGCAGCGAAACCCAAGTCGCGCCGCTGGCGGTGTTGAGCAAGGCGTTGAGCAACGGCCAGTCGGAAACGGCGTCGGACCCGTCCTGCATCGATTCGGTCTCGCGGTTCGGGCTGGATACCGAACCGGAGTCCAGATGGTCACGGCCGATCACCACCGGTGCCGACAGCTCGCCGCTGCGCACCATTTCGTTGAACGCCAGGCCCAGCTTGGCGCGCTGGCCCAGGCCAACCCAGCAGATACGTGCCGGCAAGCCCTGGAAGCTGATGCGCTCGCGGGCCATGTCCAGCCAGTTGTGCAGGTGGGCGTCGTCCGGGATCAGCTCTTTGACTTTGGCGTCGGTCTTGTAGATGTCCTGCGGGTCGCCGGACAGCGCCGCCCATCGGAACGGGCCGATACCACGGCAGAACAATGGGCGAATGTAGGCCGGTACGAAACCTGGGAAGTCGAATGCGTTTTCCACGCCTTCTTCCTGGGCCATCTGGCGGATGTTGTTACCGTAGTCGAACGTCGGGATGCCTTGCTTCTGGAATTCCAGCATGGCTTTGACATGCACGGCCATCGACTGCTTGGCGGCCTTGATCACGGCAGCCGGTTCGGTCTTGGCGCGGGCGCGGTATTCGTCCCAGGTCCAGCCGGCCGGCAGGTAGCCGTTGAGTGGGTCGTGGGCGCTGGTCTGGTCGGTGACCATATCCGGGCGCACGCCACGCTTGACCAGCTCCGGCAGGATTTCCGCAGCGTTACCCAGCAAGGCGATAGAGATGGCCTTGCCTTCCTTGGTGTATTTGGCGATGCGGGCCAGGGCGTCGTCGAGGTCGGTGGCCTGCTCGTCGACATAACGGCTGTTGAGGCGGAAGTCGATGCTGACCTGCTGGCATTCAATGTTCAGCGAGCACGCGCCGGCCAAGGTGGCAGCCAGAGGTTGCGCACCGCCCATGCCGCCGAGGCCGGCGGTGAGAACCCAGCGGCCGGTAAGGTCGCTGTTGTAGTGCTGGCGACCGGCTTCGACGAAGGTTTCGTAGGTGCCCTGGACGATGCCCTGGCTGCCGATGTAGATCCAGCTGCCGGCGGTCATCTGACCATACATGGCCAGGCCCTTGGCATCCAGTTCGTTGAAGTGTTCCCAACTGGCCCAGTGCGGTACCAGGTTGGAGTTGGCGATCAGCACACGCGGTGCATTGCTGTGGGTCTTGAACACGCCGACCGGCTTGCCGGATTGCACCAGCAGGGTTTCATCGTCATTGAGTTGAGTAAGGCTCTCGACGATCTGGTCGTAGCATTCCCAGTTGCGCGCCGCACGACCGATGCCGCCGTACACCACCAATTCTTTCGGGTTTTCGGCCACTTGTGGGTCGAGGTTGTTCATCAGCATGCGCAGTGGCGCCTCTGTCAGCCAGCTTTTGGCGGTGAGTGTGTTACCGCGGGCCGCGCGGATTTCGACGTCACGGTATTTTGTAGGCTTGGCTTTAGAAAAATCGGTCACGACTGGACTCCTCGGCATGATGCGCGAACTGGGATGGTGCGAAGGAGAGTCTTACGCACACATCTTTACTTGTACATACAAGCATATGCAATCAAGCGGCCAACTTTTTGGAAGGAGCGCTGCAGGTTTTTTTGAAGGCGCGCGCAAGCCTTGAAAATCAAGGCTTCGAGACATGGTGAAATTTCTTACGAAGACGTTTTACAGGGAGGGGGTTTTGTCACGACGGCGTGGCTTTGCGCCACGCTGGGGCGTTCGGTAACAAACTGGTGCGCGGGTTGGAAACAGATCTTGAGAGCAATGGGAAACAAATGTGGGAGGGGGCTTGCCCCCGATTGCAGTGGGTCAGCTACAGATGAACTGACTGATCCACCGCTATCGGGAGCAAGCCCCCCCCACAGTTTTAACCGAGTGGCGTCAGTTCGATCAGGCAGCAGCGGCCTGTTACAGCGATATCCAGCAGGCCGGTGTTACCGTCGATTTGCAGGCAATCGTGATGGCCCAGCGTCTGGTCCAGCACCTTTACCTCATCGGCGACGCTGAACACCAACACCGTCTGCGCCGTACTGAAAAAACGTTGCACGCCATCCACCCACTGCAACCTTGCGTGGTAACGCTGCGGCGAATAGATCAGGTTGAAGTCACGGATGGGCCCGGTGATCAGGCGGCATGACACCTCGCTTTCACCCTTGAACGCGAACGGCTGCAACGGCAACAACCCGCGCTGCTCTTCACCATCCACCGTCAGCACCATGCCTGCACCTTTGATCACCGTGATCACGCGCTGGTAGCCGGCGAAGGTCGAGAAGCCACCGGATTCGCCGATATCGGCAATCGACAGGCGCCAGCCAAAACCCTCCAGGCCAATGCCTGAGTCGCGGGTGATTTCTTCGGTGCTGCCACCGCCGTTTTTCCACGGCATGCGCACGTAATCGGTGGCGCGCCAGACTTTCACTGCACTCATTTGCTGAAACGTCCTTCCAGGCTGTGACGGGAACCGGGGTGGATCAACCGCGCCGCCGTTACCGGCTGACGGCCCGACCAGGTACGCCTGCGAATCAACAGGCACGGCTCGCTCGGTTCGATCTGCAACAGCTTGCACTCCTCGGCGTCAGCGAGGATCGCCTCGACCACGTGCTCGCCCTCGGTGAGCGGCGCGACCTGGTTCAAATACGCGTAGGGCGTTTGCAGGGTGAAATCCTGTTGCAGGTATTCCGGTGCGACCAGGGCGTTGACGAAACGGTCTTCGATTTGCACGGGAATATCGTTTTCGAAATGCACGATCAGCGAGTGGAACACCCGCCCGCCTTCGCGCATTTCCAGGGCAACGGCGCGTTCGGAGCCGGCCGCTTCTTCGCCCAGGTGGATGACCTTGCACGTATGCCGATGACCACGCGAGGCGATCTCATCGGCAATGTTGTGCACTTCAAACAGCGCCGATTGGCTCTTGGGCTCGGCAACGAAAGTGCCGACGCCTTGCATGCGTACCAGCAAACCTTCGGCGGTCAGTTCACGCAGGGCGCGGTTGATGGTCATGCGGCTGAAGCCCAGCTCGCTGACCAATTCACTCTCCGACGGCACGCGGTAATGCGGCGGCCAGTTGCCGGTGAGGATTTGCTGGCTGATCATCTGTTTGACGCGGGCATACAAGGGCGCCGGACTTTCGTCCATGTGGGCAGCCAGCGAAGAGTTGGCGGGCGGAGTCGGCACAGGGAATCCTTGCAGGGGGAAAAGATGCATAGATTGCCGGAGTTTACCGAGCAGGCAAACGTCTGTATATGTATATACAAATAAACACACGACCGGGGTGCCTTGATCATGTCCGCTTTCTTTGCCGAACGCGCGCTGCTGCCTAATGGATGGGCCAATGATGTACGTCTTGAAGTCGGCGCCGATGGGCTGCTGACGAAAGTTGAGGTCAATGCCAGTGCGGATGCTGCCGAACGGCTGAGAGGCCCGGTGCTGGCCGGTATGCCGAATCTGCACTCCCATGCGTTTCAGCGCGCGATGGCCGGCTTGGCGGAAGTGGCAGGCAACCCGAATGACAGTTTCTGGACCTGGCGTGACTTGATGTACCGCATGGTCGGCAAGATCAACCCGGACCAACTGCACGTTATCGCCCGCCAGCTGTACATCGAAATGCTCAAGGCCGGTTACACCTCGGTGGCCGAGTTTCATTATGTGCACCATGACGCCAGCGGCCAGCCATACGCCGACCGCACGGAGCTTTCGCGGCAGATCAGCCAGGCGGCAGCGAGCAGCGGCATCGGCCTGACGTTGCTGCCGGTGCTGTACACCCACGCAGGCTTTGGCGGCCAGGCACCGAATGACGGCCAGCGACGCTTTATCAACAGCACCGAAAATTACCTCGACCTGCAGGCGCGGCTCAAACCGATTCTTGCAACGCAACCGGCGCAGGCGCTGGGCCTGTGCTTTCACTCCCTGCGTGCCGTCACGCCACAGCAGATCAGTGCTGTCCTGGCCGCCAGCGACAAGGACTGCCCGGTTCATATCCATATCGCCGAACAGCAGAAAGAAGTCGACGACTGCCTGGCCTGGAGCGGCAAGCGCCCACTCCAGTGGCTGTATGACAACGTCGAGGTCGATGAGCGCTGGTGCCTGGTGCACGCCACCCATGCGGATGCCGACGAAGTGAAACGCATGGCACAGAGCCGCGCAATTGCCGGTTTGTGCCTGACAACTGAAGCCAACCTGGGTGACGGCATTTTCCCGGCTGTGGATTTCCTTGCCCAGGGCGGGCGCATGGGCATCGGTTCCGACAGCCATGTCTCGCTGAGTGTGGTGGAAGAGTTGCGTTGGCTGGAATATGGTCAACGCCTGCGTGACCAGCGGCGTAATCGTTTGTATCGCAGTGATCAGCCGATGGTTGGCCGCACGCTGTTCGATGCGGCACTGGATGGCGGCACCCAGGCGCTGGGGCAGCCGATTGGTCGTCTGGAAGTGGGCAAGCGTGCGGATTGGATTGTGCTGGACGGCAGCGATCCGTATCTGGCGACTGCGGTAGACGACGGCATTCTCAATCGCTGGCTGTTTGCCGGTGGTGATCGCCAGGTGCGGGATGTGCTGGTGAACGGCAAGTGGGTGGTGCGCGATGGTCATCATGCCGGCGAGGAAGAAAGCAGCCGGGCGTTCACGCAAGTCTTGAAGGATTTACTGAGCTAACTGGCGACATATGACAAATGTAGGAGCGGGCTTGCCCGCGAATGCGGTTTTTCAGTCAGAACATCTGATACTGATACACCGTATTCGCGAGCAAGCCCGCTCCCACATTTTGTTTAGCGATACTCTCAAGTTTATTGCGAGGTCTTGGCCATCTGTTTGTCCGACGTACGCCAGATCAACCGCGTGGTGTCATACCCCTGCTGGCGCGCCCTGCTCAGCAAGTCTTCGCGGGTGTCGGCACTCACCGTCGGCGTGCGCGACAAGATCCACATGTAACGCCGGCTCGGGCTGCCGACGATGGCCGTCTTGTAGTCATCGCTGACGTACAGCACCCAGTAGTCGCCCTTGGCGACGCCCGGCAGCAGCGACGTGAACCAGTTATTGAATTCGACCCAGAGCTTGTCGGTCTTGCCCGGCACTTGCGGCGTGGCCGTGCCCTTGGCTTCTTCCCACTTCCACTCGCTCGTCAGGCAGCGGTTGAACACCGACATGTCACCATCCGGCAGCAGGGTGTAGCGGGCTTCGGACTGTGCGCAGTTGCGCTGGAAGTACATCGGCAATCGGGCCAACTCATACCAGGTGCCCTGGTAACGCTTGAGATTGACGTTGCTCGCGGTCTTGGGTTGCAGATCGTCGCCAGAATGGCTGGCACAGCCCGCCAAAAACAGGCTGGCGCAAAGGCATAAAACAAAACGCATCATTCTTCTTCTCCCGCAGGCTCGCGCCCCGGTTTACTTCAGGCCTTGCCCGGAAAACATCAGAACTTTGTCACCGGCGTACTGCACGCTGATAAAGCTGTTTTTATCACCCCACGTGCAACTGGACATACCCAGTGCACCGGAGCAATCGGTCGGTTTGCCCAGCAACGACTCAACCTCGGCCTTGGCCATGCCGGCCGACAGCTTCGCGTAGTTTTCTTGAGTGACCTTGCTGCAAGCGGCTAAGAGCACGCAAAAAGCCAACAAGGCGAGACGGCGTAGAGACATGGAAAAGCTCCTGGAGAGACAAAGCAGCTGGGGTATCTGCCAGAAGCTTAGAAGGGAAAACAGGTGTCTGGTTCCCGATAGGCAAAAACAAAAAAAGCCCCGAAACGCTGAAACGTTTCGGGGCTTCTTCAAGGGTGATCCGGCTCACAACAACGCGGATAACCGGTCGCTGCAACTTACTGCTTGTGGTAAGCCGTCACACGCTCAACTTCTTCCTTCGAACCCAGGAATACCGCCACACGCTGATGCAGGCCTTCAGGCTGGATGTCGAGGATACGCTGGTGGCCGTCGGTAGACGCACCGCCCGCCTGTTCAACCAGGAAGGACATCGGGTTGGCCTCGTACATCAGGCGCAGTTTGCCCGGCTTGGAGGGTTCGCGGCTGTCACGTGGGTACATGAACAGGCCACCACGGGTCAGGATACGGTGCACGTCAGCCACCATCGCAGCGACCCAACGCATGTTGAAGTTCTTCTTCAACGGGCCTTCTTCGCCTTCCATCAACTCGCTCACATAACGCTGCACGGGAGCTTCCCAGTGGCGCTGGTTAGACATGTTGATGGCGAATTCCTGGGTGGACGCCGGGATGGAGATGTCTTCGTGGGTCAGTACGAAGCTGCCCATTTCGCGGTCCAGGGTGAAACCTTTGACGCCGTCGCCCAGGGTCAGCACCAGCATGGTCTGCGGGCCGTAGATCGCGTAGCCGGCAGCGACCTGCTCGGTGCCTGGCTGCAGGAAAGCCTTTTCGTTCAGGGCTTCGTTCTGGCTCAGGTATTCATTCGGGCAACGCAGTACCGAGAAGATGGTGCCGACCGGAGCGTTGATGTCGATGTTGGACGAACCGTCCAGTGGGTCGAACACCAACAGGTACGCGCCTTTCGGGTATTTGCCCGGGATCTGGTAGGCATTGTCCATTTCTTCGGACGCCATGCCGGCCAGGTGACCGCCCCATTCGTTGGCTTCGAGCAGGATCTCGTTGGACAGTACGTCGAGTTTCTTCTGCACTTCGCCCTGGACGTTTTCAGTGCCCATGCTGCCCAGAACACCACCCAGTGCGCCCTTGGAAACGGCGTGGCTGATCTCCTTGCAAGCACGCGCCACCACTTCGATAAGGAAGCGCAGATCGGCAGGCGTGTTGTTGCTGCGGGTCTGCTCGATCAAATAGCGACTCAAGGTAACGCGGGACATGGAAGGCTCCGAAGAATGGGGGGCTTAAAAACCCGCGCAGTTTAACGCGAGTCGAGGCTTAAATCCTCTAATCAGAGGATTTAAAGCCAATAGAGTTCAGGGGGTACCCTGAGGCTTGCGCAACAAACTGTAGGCCATGGCGCCCAGTGCCGCCACGCCCAACAGGAGCACAGCCCACAGGCCCAACTTCTTCCAGTCGCTACCTACCTCAGGCGAAACGGCCACGGCGGCGGGCTTGACCACAACCTCTCCCGTGACGCTGGCCTGGCCCAATGCCTTGAGCCGTTCGGCACTGTAGTCGGGAATCAACGTGGATAACGGCAAATTCGCCGCCTTCACCGAAGCATTGCCGAGCGCAAGAATAAACGGCGGCTCACCCCGCGCCAGGAACACCAATTGCGTGGAGCGCACGGCAAACCGCAGGGCCGGTGCTTCGATCCCCAGACCGCCGCCCCGCTCATCCACCTGCAACTTGAGCTGCGCAACGGCCACGCCCGGCAATTGCAACTCATCCTGCACCACGTCCTGGCCATTGCGGGTCAGGCGATACAACAAACCATTACTCAGCGGCTGCCACGCTTGATTGGCCTCAAGGCGCCCGGCCAAGGTCACAGGGGCCAACGTGTTGGGTTGCTTCAACTCGACGCGCAAGCGCTCGACATGCAGGCCCGTCGGCAACTGCCAGCTGTATTCGCCGGCGTTGAGCCGCGTGCCCGACAACGGCTGCGACCACACCAACGGCAGCGGCAGGCTGCTGCTGGTCGCGCTGACCAGCTTGGCCGAGGTCAACTGCGGCGCGGCTTGGCCCTGCCAGACCAGACGCAGATAGCGTGCCGACTGCCCCGGCAGACTCACGTCATGCTGCTCGACCCGCTCGTCGGCAAACGACAAGCGCGCCACTTGGCCATCACCCCAGGCTTGCCAGTGTTGCAGGTCATCACTGGCTTCAATGCTGAAACGCTGGAAGCCATCCTGCTCGCGGCTCCAGTCAAGGCTCAGTTGCTGCAACGGCGCCTTGATCGCACTGGCGTCCAGCACCCAGCCGCGCAGCACCTGTTTGTCCGTCTTGATGGCAGGGCGCACCTCCAGCAAGGTGCCCTCGGTGGTGGATTTCATCACCACGCCGGGCAACGCTTGCTGCGCGTCAGCGGCGTACAGCGGAAACCACTTCACATCGGCAACGTCGCGGCTTTCAGTACGCTGCGCCGATTGGCGCGACAACGCATAAGCCTGTGGCTCCCCTGCGGCGTTGAACACCCGCACATCACTGAGATCAGCCTGCCGCGCACTCAACTGCACCGCCAGCGGCAGCTCCAGGCGATACCAGGGGCCATTGCCGCTCACGGCCAGCGGCACCTGCGTGGTGAAGTCAGCCGGCCCTTCCTGCGCGTAAACCGCCGAACACAGCAGCCCTACCATCCACCCAGCCAGACTCAGCTTGCCCATCAAGAAGACGCTCCTTCGGTTTGAATCACAGGTTCGGCGCGCTTGGGCGGCAGCGGTGCAAAGTAGCCCACCACCAGCAACAGCCCGCCGACGCCGATAAACGACACGATCCGCGCCAGACCGCCGCGGTTACTCAGTTCGACAAAGAACAGCTTGGCCACCACCACCGCAATCAGCGCCGCGCCGATCAGCCACACTTCGCGACGATGGCGCAGGTGACCGCCGATCATCAGGCCGAGGGCGATCAGGGTCCAGACGATCGACAGTCCGGCCTGCACCAGCATCGACTCCAGCAGCGCATCCCAGTGAAACGGCACGCCGCCCCAATGGTGGGCGGTGCGCATCACCAATGCCGTCAAGAACGCAAACAGCGAAACACCCGCGACACCCTGGGCGATCAGCTCAGCCTGCGGCCCGCGTTGCGGCGCCACGCTGCGCGACCACAGGTACACCCCCAGCAGCGCGAACAACAAGCCTAGATCCAACGGATTGAGCAGCGGCACATAAGGCAGCGGCCTGGCCGTGCCGTCGCTGAAGATATTCGCCAGCCAGAACCAGCCAAGCATCAACACCGCCAACGGCAATGCCGCCAGCACGCGATACTCACGCGGATAAGCTGCCACCGGCCACGGCCAACGGCGTGGCGCGGCCGCCAGCACCAGATACAGGCTCGGCAGAATGGCCCAACCCAACCAGCGCCAGGCGTTGTACTCGCTCGACAGCAACAACAGGCCGTAGCGCAATTCCAGGGCCAGCACGCCGATCAACATCCAGCAGCCAAGCACATGAGCGATGCTCAACACCTTGCCTGGCACCACCGCAGCCAAGCGGCGCAGCGCAATGAAATGCACCGCGAACACCGCCAACCAAGCCAGCCAACCGTAGTGGGCCGCCGGGTGGTAATAGGCATGGGCGGACACCAGCAATACCAGGCCCGCCGCCGGCATCAGCAAGGTGCACAGCATGCCCAGCGAGGCCCAGCGCAGGCGTTCGGCCAACAGCGCCCAAATCGCTACGCTCACCGCGGCTATCGCCAGCAGGAACGGGCCTTGCAGTTCCTCGGGGATAAACCGCAACACTTCACCGATCAATGCCAGTGCCCACCAGGCGGCACCCCACACCAGCAACAGGTCCGACAGGCGTTGCAGCTTCAACACGGTAAATACCGGCGCCTGGGGTTCACGCTGCAAGCGCCAGGCGCCGACCAGAGCAGCAAGGCCCAGCACCATCGGTGTCCAGAACCCACTGTGGGTCAACGGCCGCAAGCCGTCGCCGGTCATGGGCCCGAGCAGCTCCGGCACCGCCAGCAGGAAGGAGGCGCCGCCGACCAGTTGCAACAGCAAGCCAAACACGAAGCTGACGCGCTGTTGCAGGTGCAGGCTCAACCAGATGATCAACAAACCACTGGCCGCCCACACACCGCTGGCACTTTCCCAGGGCAGTACGAACAGCACCGCCAAGTTGATCAGCACCAGCCCCGCCAGCAATACCACCGACAGTCCGCGCAGCAGCCGCACATCGCTGCGCACCTGGTCATCGCGCGCAGCCAGCAACATGCCGCCCACCAAGGCCAGGCCAATCAGCGACGCGCTCATCAGGCCGCCCCAGCCCGCATTGAATACCGCCGCCCCATCACCCCCCTGCAGGCGCAACAGGAACAATGCTCCGCCCAGCAACTGCACGGCGAAAGCGGTGAACAGGAAAGTACGCGAGCCGATGCGCAACCCAATCCACAACGTGACCAGACCGGCCATTGCCCAACTGATGGCCGTGCCTTGGGTCAGCAAAAACAACGGTGCAAGCAGGTACAAAGCACTCAAGCCCAGGCTCGCCAGCACCGGCAAGCCTTTGCGCTCCCAAACCGCCGTCTGCTCGGTCGATGCCTTGCGCAATTGATCAAAGCTGAACAGCAACGCGGCGCCCAGCAGCAATGCCCCCAGCGGCGCGCCCTCAAGCAAGGTCAGGTCGCCCACCCGTAGTTCACTGAGGAACGCCAGCGCCGACCCCAACTGCAGCAACAGGCCAAACGCCCGCGCCAACGGTCGCTGCTGACGCAGGCCAAGCCAGACGATCCCGGCGCCTTCCACCGCCCAGGCTGCGGCCGTCCAGCGCGCATCCAGGCCCAAGGGTATCGCCAGGCTGGCGAAGATTACCCCCAGCGCCAGGCAGGTTTCCGACAGTAACAAGGCACGCCCGCCACTGAGCCACCGGGCCAGGCCCATGTAGATGATGCCCAGGCCCAATGCGCTGAAAGCAGCGGCAAACTCCAGATGCTGCACCAGCGCGAACTGCAAGCCAAACCCCACCAGCGGCGGGCCGAACAACAGGCTGCCATCAACGTAGTTGCCCTTGGCCGCCGACCAGCGCAACAAGGCACCCCGGCTGTCGTCCTCGGGGGCGTCGCTCATCTCCAGCAATTTGCGGCGGGCGAACAACAGGCCGATCACCAGGTACATCAGGAAGAACAGAATCAGGAACGGCTCGGTGCTCCATAGCAGCTCCGGCGTATACGAGCGCATGCCCCAGGCAAAACCGATACCGAAGGTGCCCACAAACCCGATCAGATCCAGCAAGCGCCAAGCCTTGAACCAGGCGATGGCGAGGATGCCGGCATTCAGCAAGGCGAAATAGCTGAACAGCGCCACATGGTTACCGGCGCCGGTAGAGGTGAGGATCGGCGCGGCAAAACCACCCAACGCCGCCGCGCAAGCCAAGCCGAGGGCGTCCTGGGTAACCGCCAGGATCGCCGAGAACACGGTGACCGCCACCAGCAGGCCCAAGGCCGCACCCGGGTCAATCAGCGGGTGCAGACGCATCGCGGCAAAGACGGTCAGGTACAGCACCGCGATCCCGGTGCCTTGCAGCATCAAACCGTAATTGCTATTGCGCAGCCGCAGCCACCAGCCCAGGCCCAGCAGGCCGACGGCGGCAGCGGCAACACCGGCGTAACGCAGCTCGATCGGCACCACCATGCCTTCTGTGGCGTAGCGCAGCAGGAACGCCAGGCCGAGAAACAGCAGCACCACGCCGACGCGCAATACGGTATTACCGCCGAACAGCCAATTGCGCGCACCGCTGAGGGCGCGTTCGATCAGGTTGGGGCCACGGGGGATGGCAGGTTCTGCAGGGCGAGGCGCCGGCGTTGATGCCCAGACGTCATCCGGCAGCGGTTGGCTCGCTTCGGCGACCACGACCATGGGGGCGATTTCGGCAGGCAGTTCCCAGACCAGCTCGGGCGCCTTTATAACCGGTGCAGGCTCAGGCGCGAGCGGTTCGACGCTCACATTGTTCGTCGGCGCAGGGACTTCCAGTTGCCGCAGGCGCTCACCCAGTGCGATCAGCGCCTTCTGCGTGGTTTCCAACTGACCCGCCTGCTGTTGCGCCTGGGCCGCCAGCTGCGACAGGCGAATCGCCTGGCCAATGCCCAAGCCCAGCAGCGCACCGATGCCGGCATCACTGAACGACTCGTCGAGTGTCCAGCCGAGTACCAGGCCAATCAGCATGAAAATCCATTGCATGGTCGATATCCCTAATTAACCCGAGGCGGGCAAACCGGCGCTCAGTATATCGACCAGGATTTAATGTGGGAGGGGGCCTGCCCCCGATAGCGGTGTATCAGTCCACATATTTGCTAACTGAATACCGTCACCGGGAGCAAGCCCCCCACATTTTGGACAGTGGTGTTTAGTCGAGGGCTTTCCAGATCTCGGTGGCGTACTCCCTGATGGTGCGATCCGAGGAGAACCAGCCCATCCGCGCCGTATTCAGCACAGCCGAACGCCACCATGCCTTGGAGTCATGCCAATGCGCCTCGACCCGCGCCTGGGCGTCCCAGTAGGAGTCGAAGTCGGCACACACCAGGAAGCGGTCGTAACTGACCAAGCCGTCGATCAACCCCACATAACGCCCCGGATCATCCGGAGAGAACACCCCGCCGCGAATCGCCTGCAGCACGTCATTGAGGCGATGGGACGCCGCAATATCGGGGCCTGCGTGGAACTCACCGGCATGCTTGCGCGCCTCCACCTGCTGCGCACTGAGGCCGAAGATAAACATGTGCTCGGCACCGACGCGCTCGTGCATCTCCACGTTGGCGCCGTCCATGGTGCCGATGGTCAACGCACCGTTGAGGCCGAACTTCATGTTGCTGGTGCCTGAGGCTTCGAAGCCGGCGGTGGAAATCTGCTCCGACAAGTCCGCCGCCGGAATGATGCTTTCCGCCAGGCTGACGTTGTAGTTGGGCAGGAACACCACTTTGAGCAAGCCCCGTACGGTCGGGTCGTTGTTGACGGTGCGGGCGATGTCGTTGGTCAGTTTGATGATCAGCTTGGCCTGGTGATAACTGGCCGCCGCCTTGCCCGAGAAAATTTTCACACGGGGCACCCAGTCGGTTTCCGGCTCGGCGCGGATCGCCTGGTACAACGCGACGGTGTGCAACAGGTTGAGCAGTTGGCGCTTGTACTCGTGGATGCGCTTGACCTGCACGTCGAACATCGCCGCCGGGTTGACGGCGATGCCCAGCCGCTCGTGAATGATCTCGGCCAGTGCGCGCTTGCTGTGCAGGCGTTGTTCGGCGAAGGCTTTGCGGAACGTCTGCTTCTCGGCAAACGGTTCCAGCTCGACCAGGCGCTCTTCAGGCTTGTCGAGGATATCGGACCCCAGCGCCTCTACCAGCATCGCGGTCAGCTTGGGGTTGGCCTGGTACAGCCAGCGGCGGAAGGTGATGCCGTTGGTTTTATTGTTGATGCGCTCCGGGTACAGCTTGTGCAGCTCGGAAAACACCGTGCTGCGCATCAGTTGAGTGTGCAGGCCGGACACGCCGTTGACGCTATGGGAGCCGAGGAACGCCAGGTTGCCCATGCGCACGCGGCGGCCGTTGTCCTCTTCGATCAGCGACACCGAACGCAGCACGTCGAAATCGTGGATGCCTTTGGCACGCAGCGAGTCAATGTGCTGTGCGTTGATCAGGTAGATGATCTGCATGTGCCGCGGCAACATGCGCTCCATCAGGCCGACCGGCCAGGTTTCCAGGGCTTCGGGCAACAGGGTGTGGTTGGTGTACGAAAGCGTTTCCACGGTGACGTCCCACGCCGCATCCCATGGAAGATCGTGCAGGTCGACCAGTTGGCGCATCAATTCGGCCACGGCGATGGAGGGGTGAGTGTCGTTGAGCTGGATGGCGGCGTGCTCACCCAGGCTCAGCACCGAGCCATGCATGTTTTTGTGGCGGCGCAGCAGGTCTTGCAACGAAGCCGCGACGAAGAAGTACTCCTGGCGCAGGCGCAGTTCCTGCCCCGCTTCGGTGCTGTCGGCCGGGTAAAGCACGCGCGAGATGCTCTCCGCACGGGCGACTTCGGCCACGGCGCCCAGGTGGTCGCCGGCGTTGAAGCGCTCCAGGTGCAGGTCTTCCACCGCACGCGCACGCCACAGGCGCAAGGTATTGACGCTCGCGCCACGCCAGCCGACCACCGGCGTGTCATAGGCCACCGCGCGCACGGTTTCGTTGGGCGTCCACACCTGGATCATCTTTCCGGAAGGGTCAGCCAGGGTTTCGACGCTGCCGCCAAAGCCAATCGGGTAAATCACTTCGGCCCGCTCGAATTCCCACGGGTTGCCGAAATCCAGCCAGCGCTCGGTCTGCTCCTGCTGCCAGCCATCCACAATCGCCTGGCGGAACAAGCCGTGCTCGTAGCGAATGCCATAACCGTGGCCGGCAATGCCCAAGGTCGACATGCTTTCCATGAAGCACGCCGCCAGGCGCCCCAGGCCCCCGTTGCCCAGCGCCGCGTCGGGCTCCAGCAAGCGAATGCGCTCCAGGTCCACGCCCAGCTCCGCCAGGGCCTCGCGGGCAATTTCCAGCACGCCAAGGTTGCTCAGGCTGTCGTAGAGCAAGCGGCCGATGAGAAATTCCAGAGAGAGGTAATACACCCGCTTCTGGCCTTTGCGATAAATGCGCCGGGTATGGTCCATCCAGTGATCGACCATCTGGTCGCGGGCGGCCAGGGCAATGGCTTCGAACCAGTCATGGTCGAAGGCGTGATCCGGGTCCTTGCCCACCGCGTAGGTGAGTTTGGTCAAGACGGCATCGCGAAATGCGGCTACCTCTGCTTCTCGTGCAAGCGGTTCCTGAGACATCGGTGCGACCTCGGGCGAGATTGAAGGAGTTGCTAGAGCCTAGTCGGTCTGACAGACGGTAGACGTGCTGGTTCGGCAGTTTTTTTTACTCATTCACCTATGCGCGAATTTAATGCAGGGGTCGTGCCGATCAGCCTTTGAGCTGAAACCCGCAAAATATTGTTCAAAAAACCACCAATCCCGGTATGATCGCGCGCCCGGATACAGCCCCACCTTTTGGAACCCTGATGAAGCCTCAACTGATCGCCGCCGCGGAACTCGACCGTCTTGAGACCTGGCAGAAATATTCCGCCCACATGTGCGGCGGCTGCGTGTCCAGCTGCTGCACGCTGCCGGTCGAAGTGAAGATCAAGGACCTGATCCGCATCGGTATCGTCGATGAATTCGAGCGCGGCGACCCGCCGAAGAACATCGCCAAGCGGTTGCAGAAGGAAGGCATTGTCGAGCGCTTCAATTCCAAGTCGGAAATTTTTACCCTGCAGCGTATGAGCAACAACGACTGCCTGTACCTGGATCGTAAGACGCGCTTCTGCACTATTTATGACAAGCGCCCGGATACCTGCCGCAACCACCCGAAGATCGGGCCGCGGCCGGGTTATTGCGCATACAAGCCGAAAGAAGTGGTGCGCGAGACCAACTTCAAGACTCTCGACAAGTTCTGATGATCGTTCCCACGCTCTGCGTGAGAATGCCTCTTGGGACGCTCTGCGTCCCATCAAGAGCGGACGCAGAGCGTCCAGGGCTGCATTCCCACGCAGAGCGTGGGAACGATCAATCGCAGAGCGTGGGAACGATCAGGCATAAAAAAACGCCCCCGGCCTTTCGACCGGGGGCGTTTTTATTCAGCCTGAGCTAACTCAGTTCTTGGCTTTCTTGGCAGCGCGGGTACGCTCGCCTTCGTCCAGGATCTTCTTGCGCAGACGGATCGACTTAGGTGTAACTTCGCACAGCTCGTCGTCCTGGATGAATTCCAGAGCCTGTTCCAGGGTGAAGCGAACAGGTGGAACCAGGGCGATGGTTTCGTCTTTACCCGAAGCACGCATGTTGTCGAGCTTCTTGCCTTTGGTTGGGTTGACGCCCATGTCGTTGTCACGGCTGTTCAGACCAACGATCTGGCCGTTGTAGATCTCTTGACCGTGTTCAACGAACAGCTTGCCACGTGCCTGGAGGGTTTCCAGGGAGTAGGTCAGCGCCTTGCCGGTTTCTACCGATACCAGAACACCGTTCTGACGGCCGGACATGTCGCCGGACTTCATAGTGTCGTAGCGATCGAAGATCGAGGTCAGGATGCCAGCACCGTTGGTCAGGGTCAGGAACTGGTTACGGAAACCGATCAGACCACGAGCAGGGATGTTGTATTCCAGACGCACACGGCCTTTGCCATCCGGCACCATGTTGGTCAGGTCGCCCTTACGCAGGCCCATCTCTTCCATGACCTTGCCCTGGGATTCTTCAGGGGTGTCGATGGTGACGTTTTCGAACGGTTCCTGCTTCACGCCGTCAACCTGACGGATGATCACTTCAGGACGGCCCACGGCCATTTCGAAGCCTTCGCGACGCATGGTTTCGATCAGTACCGAGAGGTGCAGCTCACCACGGCCGGAAACCTTGAACTTGTCAGCCGAGTCGCCTTCTTCAACGCGCAGTGCAACGTTGTACAGCAGCTCCTTGTCCAGACGCTCCTTGATGTTACGGGAGGTCACGAACTTGCCTTCTTTACCGCAGAAAGGCGAGTCGTTTACCTGGAAGGTCATGGAAACGGTTGGCTCGTCAACGGTCAGAGGCTTCATCGCCTCTGGGGTGTCCGGGTGGCACAGGGTGTCGGAGATGAACAGCTCGTCCATACCGCTGATGCACACGATGTCACCGGCTGCCGCTTCGTCAACGTCGATGCGGTGCAGGCCGTGGTGACCCATCAGCTTCAGGATACGACCGTTGCGCTTCTTGCCGTCGGCGCTGATAGCCACAACCGGGGTGTTCGGCTTGACGCGACCACGAGCGATACGGCCAACGCCGATAACACCCAGGAAGCTGTTGTAGTCCAGTGCGGAGATCTGCATCTGGAACGGACCGTCACGGTCAACAGCCGGCGCTGGTACGTTGTCGACGATCGACTGGTACAGCGGGGTCATGTCTTCAGCCATGTCGGTATGGTCCAGACCGGCAATACCGTTCAGGGCCGAGGCGTAGACGACTTTGAAGTCCAGCTGTTCTTCGGTGGCACCCAGGTTGTCGAACAGGTCGAAGATCTGGTCCAGAACCCAGTCCGGACGCGCGCCTGGACGGTCAACCTTGTTGATGCACACGATCGGACGCAGGCCGGCTTCGAACGCCTTCTTGGTCACGAAACGGGTTTGCGGCATAGGGCCGTCTTGAGCGTCAACCAGCAGCAGAACGGAGTCGACCATCGACATTACGCGTTCTACTTCGCCGCCGAAGTCGGCGTGGCCCGGGGTGTCCACGATGTTGATGTGGTAGCCGTTCCAGTTGATGGCGGTGTTTTTTGCCAGGATGGTAATACCGCGCTCTTTTTCCTGGTCGTTGGAGTCCATCACGCGCTCGTCGTTGAGCTCGTTGCGCTCCAGGGTGCCGGACTGACGCAGGAGTTTGTCTACCAGGGTGGTTTTACCATGGTCAACGTGAGCAATGATGGCGATGTTACGTAGATTTTCGATCACTTGTGTATCTCGATCAGAGGATTCGGTGTGCTGACAGGTCGTGGCAGCGATTAACAATAGAGTCAGGCCTTGCCGTTACAGCTTGACGGCAGAGTCGGGGGGCCGGTGACGCAGGCCACAGGCAAACAGCCCCGGGCTCTTAGCTCGGTCGATAAACGCGCACATTGGCATGCCCCTCACTGAGCAAATGGTGGGCATGCAGGCGACTCATCACGCCTTTGTCGCAATACAGCAGGTACTGACGGCTGTCATCCAGTTCCTTGAAACGCGCGTTCAGTGCGTAGAACGGCAGCGTTTGCACGTCGATGCCAGCAATTTCCAGCGGTTCATCTTCAGCGGCATCCGGGTGACGGATGTCGATGACGATCTGGCCGGCCAGAGCCTCGCTGACTTCTTCGATCTGTACATCCTGGCCCAATTCATCGATTACGCGATCAATCGGCACCAGCTTGGCGTTCTCGAGCGCACGCTCCAGAACGGCCATATCGAATTCTTTCTCTTCATGCTCCACGCGGTGGCGCTTGGCATGGGTCTTGGGGTTCACCGAGATGACCCCGCAGTACTCGGGCATGTGCCTGGCAAAGTCGGCGGTGCCGATTTCTTGTGCCAGGTCGATGATGTCCTGCTTGTGGCTGGCGATCAGCGGGCGCAATACCAGCTTTTCGGTCACGCAATCGATCAGCGACAGGTTCGGCAGCGTCTGGCTCGAAACCTGGGAGATCGCCTCGCCGGTCACCAGCGCGTCGATGTGCAGGCGGTCGGCGATGCTCGACGCGGCGCGCAACATCATACGCTTCAATACCACGCCCATATGACTGTTATCGACTTTGCCGAGAATTTCGCCCAGCACTTCCTCGAACGGTACGCTCACAAATAGCACGCGTTGGGAGCTGCCGTATTTCTTCCAGATAAAGTGCGCAACTTCCATCACGCCCAATTCGTGTGCACGCCCGCCCAGGTTAAAGAAGCAGAAGTGGCTCATCAGGCCGCGGCGCATGATCTGGTAGGCCGCCACCGTGGAATCGAAACCGCCGGACATCAATACCAGGGTCTGTTCCAGGGCGCCCAGCGGGTAGCCGCCGATGCTGTTGTGCTGGCTGTGGATGACAAACAACCGTTGGTCGCGAATTTCGATTCGGACTTCGATTTCCGGCGTTTTCAGCGAAATTCCCGCTGCGCCGCACTCACGACGCAGCTTGCTGCCGACATATTTCTCGACATCCATGGAGCTGAACGGATGCTTGCCGGCACGCTTGCAACGCACAGAAAAGATCTTGCCTTCAAGCGAACTGCCGTAGTGCTGCTTGCACTTTTCGGTGATGTCGTCGAAGTCGCCCAGCGGGTATTCATCCACCTGCAGGAAATGCGCGATGCCCGGCATGCAGCTCAGGCGCTCGGTCATGTCCTTCAAGGCCTTGCCGTCGGTGACACGGGTTTCCAGCTCGAGATTGTCCCACACGCCATTCACCACCACAGCCGGGTCCAGGTCACGGAGCACGGCACGGATGTTCTTGGCCAATTGACGGATGAAACGCGTCCGTACCGGTCGGCTTTTAATGGTGATCTCGGGGAAGACTTTAACGATTAATTTCATGGAAACAGCGCGCGCCGGGCCTGCTGAAAAAGGGGGGCGCGGATTATAGCGGAAATCGCTCAAGGTTTAACCAGTTAATATGCACAGCACGCGCAATGCACTAATAGGGTGCATTTTCGATCCTCTGCGCTACATTGAGGTGCGCAATTTCTAGGCTTTTGTCGCAATGCACCTTTATAGGGGCGTTTTTGGAGCAGAAAACCCATGTTGGCGCACTGGCATGCAATTTGCTCTCTTGTGAGGCAGGTTGCCTTGGCGGACTATCCGCGCCGGCATCACCCACATTCTAAGGGCTAACTCCACTACCCAGCCCGAAGCCACCCGGAGGACACTATGTCGAAGTCGGTTCAACTCATCAAAGATCATGACGTTAAATGGATTGATCTGCGCTTCACGGACACCAAAGGTACTCAGCACCACGTGACCATGCCGGCGCGCGATGCGCTGGATGATGCTTTCTTCGAAGAAGGCAAAATGTTCGACGGTTCCTCCATCGCCGGCTGGAAAGGCATCGAAGCCTCCGACATGATCCTGATGCCGGACGACAGCACTGCCGTTCTCGACCCGTTCACCGAAGACCCAACCCTGATCATCGTTTGCGATGTGATCGAGCCTTCGACCATGCAAGGCTACGACCGCGACCCACGTGCGATCGCCAAGCGTGCCGAGGAATACCTGAAGTCGACCGGTATCGGCGACACCGTATTCGTAGGCCCTGAGCCAGAATTCTTCATCTTTGATTCGGTTAAGTTCAAGTCCGACATCTCCGGCTCCATGTTCAAGATCTTTTCCGAGCAAGGTTCGTGGATGTCCGACCAGGACGTGGAAGGCGGCAACAAAGGCCACCGTCCAGGTATCAAAGGTGGCTACTTCCCAGTTCCGCCGTTCGACCACGACCACGAAATCCGTACCTCCATGTGCAACGCCATGGAAGAAATGGGCCTGGTCATCGAAGTTCACCACCACGAAGTGGCGACTGCCGGCCAGAACGAAATCGGTGTGAAGTTCAACACCCTGGTTGCCAAGGCTGACGAAGTTCAGACCCTGAAGTACTGCGTACACAACGTGGCTGACGCCTACGGCCGTACCGCAACCTTCATGCCTAAGCCACTGTACGGCGATAACGGTTCGGGTATGCACGTTCACCTGTCCATCGCCAAAGAAGGCAAGAACACCTTCGCCGGCGAAGGTTATGCCGGCCTGTCCGACACTGCCCTGTACTTCATCGGCGGTATCATCAAGCACGGTAAGGCCCTGAACGGCTTCACCAACCCGTCGACCAACTCCTACAAGCGTCTGGTCCCAGGCTTCGAAGCTCCGGTGATGCTGGCCTACTCGGCGCGCAACCGTTCCGCTTCGATCCGTATTCCTTACGTGTCCAGCCCACGCGCTCGCCGTATCGAAGCCCGCTTCCCGGATCCGGCAGCCAACCCATACCTGGCCTTCGCTGCCCTGGTAATGGCTGGCCTGGACGGTATCCAGAACAAGATCCACCCTGGCGATGCCGCCGACAAAAACTTGTACGACCTGCCGCCTGAAGAGGCCAAAGAGATCCCACAAGTATGCGGCAGCCTGAAAGAAGCCCTGGAAGAGCTGGACAAAGGTCGTGCGTTCCTGACCAAAGGCGGCGTATTCAGCGACGACTTCATCGATGCCTACATCGAGCTGAAAAGCGAAGAAGAAATCAAAGTACGCACCTTCGTACACCCACTGGAATACGAGCTGTACTACAGCTGCTGATCCAGTAGCGCTGCTTGAAGTAGCGTGATGACGAAAAGACCTCCTTCGGGAGGTCTTTTTTTGCCCCGGTTTTATTAAAAATGTGGGAGGGGGCCTGCTCCCGATGGCAGAGTGTCAGCCAGCACCTGTATTCACAGGCCCCATCGGGAGCAAGCCCCCTCCCACAAGGAGATCTGCGTTGAAACATAGACTTTTGTCAGCCCTGTTATTCGTCAGTGTCAGTGCGAGCGCCGCGCCGCCCACCCTGGAACCACTGCTCAACAGCATCGCCGAACGCCTGGAGATCGCCGATCAGGTCGCCCTGAGCAAATGGGACAGCCACAAGCCGGTGGAAGACAAGAAGCGCGAACAAGAGGTGATCGCCAGCGTCGCCGCCCAGGCGCCGGCCTACAAACTGGCACCTGACGCGGCGGAGCAATTCTTCTCGGCGCAGATCGAAGCCAACAAACTGGTGCAATACACCCTGCTGTCCGACTGGCAGTTCCAGGGCAAGGCGCCCGACGAGCCACGCCCGGATCTGGTAAAGCAGATTCGCCCACGACTGGACGAACTGCAAAAGCGCATGCTCCAGCAACTGGCGGATTTCACTCCGCAACGCACCGACCCTCAGTGCCCGCAATGGCTGGCACAGGCCGTCCATGAACCACTGAACGACCCAATGCGGCAACTGGCGATGATTCGCGCCACGGCTGAGCTGTGCATCTTCAAAGGCTGACCGCCAGGAAAGCCGCCTGGCTTTCCTGAACGGACCTTTCAAAACAGCACTATATTGGTGCGCCAGGTTGCACTCTTCCCCTCTGTCCAGCCCATTTTGGTTCGAAACTTCACGATCAAGCTGGCAGAACGCCACAGTTTCGCGCCTTAACCCCCCATTCCAGAGGTTTCGCGCTTCTTTTCGGAGCCTTGGTTTGGTTTTTGCATTTTCCTGGTATCAGCGTGTGCCTCAAGCCCGCGCCTTGCTCCAAAAGAGGTCCTGATGACCATCAGCGATGCACTGCACCGTTTGCTACTCGACAACCTGACCACCGCAACCATTCTGCTCAATGACGACCTGCGCCTTGAGTACATGAACCCGGCGGCGGAGATGCTCCTGGCTATCAGTGGCCAGCGCAGCCATGGGCAGTTCATCAGCGAATTGTTCACCGAGTCGGCCGAGGCCCTGAGCTCGTTGCGCCAGGCAGTGGAGCAGGCACACCCGTTCACCAAGCGCGAGGCGATGCTGACCGCCCTCACCGGCCAGACGCTGACCGTCGACTACGCCGTGACCCCGATCCTGAGCAACGGCGCCACCTTGCTGCTGCTGGAAGTGCACCCCCGCGATCGCCTGCTGCGCATCACCAAGGAAGAGGCCCAACTGTCCAAGCAGGAAACCAGCAAAATGCTGGTGCGCGGCCTCGCCCATGAGATCAAGAACCCGCTGGGCGGCATTCGCGGCGCGGCGCAGTTGCTGGCCCGCGAGCTGCCGGAGGAGCATCTCAAGGACTACACCAACGTCATCATCGAAGAAGCCGACCGCCTGCGTAACCTTGTGGACCGCATGCTCGGCTCCAACAAGCTGCCGTCGCTGGCGCTGACCAACGTGCATGAAGTCCTGGAGCGCGTCTGCCAGCTCGTGGAAGCCGAAAGCCAAGGCTGTATCACCCTGGTACGCGACTACGACCCGAGCATTCCCGACGTATTGATCGACCGCGAACAGATGATCCAGGCGGTGCTCAATATCGTGCGCAACGCCATGCAGGCCATCAGCAGCCAGAACGAACTGCGCCTGGGCCGCATCAGCCTGCGCACCCGTGCCCTGCGCCAGTTCACCATCGGGCATGTGCGCCATCGCCTGGTGACCAAAGTCGAAATCATCGACAACGGCCCCGGAATTCCGGCGGAACTTCAGGAAACCATCTTCTTTCCCATGGTCAGCGGCCGCCCGGACGGTACCGGGCTGGGCCTGGCCATTACCCAGAACATCATCAGCCAGCACCAGGGTCTGATCGAATGTGAGAGCCATCCTGGCCACACCACCTTCTCGATCTTTCTACCACTGGAACAAGGAGCCCCATCGACATGAGCCGTAGTGAAACTGTGTGGATCGTCGATGACGACCGTTCTATCCGCTGGGTCCTCGAAAAAGCCTTGCAACAGGAAGGCATGGCCACCCAGAGCTTCGACAGCGCCGACGGCGTGATGAGCCGCCTGGCCCGCCAACAGCCGGACGTGATCATCTCCGACATCCGCATGCCCGGCGCCAGTGGCCTGGACTTGCTGGCACGCATCCGCGAGCAGCACCCGCGCTTGCCGGTGATCATCATGACGGCGCACTCCGACTTGGACAGCGCTGTCGCGTCCTATCAGGGCGGCGCCTTTGAATACCTGCCCAAGCCGTTCGACGTGGACGAAGCGGTGGCGCTGGTCAAGCGCGCCAACCAACACGCCCAGGAACAGCAAAACCAGGAAGCCCCGCCGACCCTGACCCGCACTCCGGAAATCATCGGTGAAGCGCCGGCGATGCAGGAAGTCTTTCGTGCCATCGGGCGCTTGAGCCATTCCAACATCACCGTGCTGATCAACGGCGAATCGGGCACCGGTAAAGAACTGGTGGCCCATGCCCTGCACCGTCACAGCCCACGGGCAGCCTCGCCGTTCATCGCCCTGAACATGGCGGCGATCCCGAAGGACTTGATGGAGTCCGAGTTGTTCGGCCATGAAAAAGGTGCCTTCACCGGTGCCGCCAACCTGCGCCGTGGCCGCTTTGAACAAGCCGATGGCGGCACGTTGTTCCTCGACGAAATCGGCGACATGCCGGCCGACACCCAGACGCGCTTGCTGCGCGTGCTGGCCGATGGTGAGTTCTACCGTGTCGGCGGGCATACCCCCGTCAAAGTGGACGTGCGCATCATCGCCGCGACCCACCAGAACCTGGAAACCCTGGTGCACGCGGGCAAATTCCGTGAGGACTTGTTCCACCGCCTGAACGTCATCCGTATCCACATCCCACGCATGTCGGATCGCCGTGAAGACATCCCGACCCTTGCCCGCCACTTCCTCAGCCGTGCAGCCCAGGAACTGGCCGTCGAACCGAAGCTGCTCAAGAGCGAGACCGAGGAATACCTGAAGAACCTGCCGTGGCCCGGCAACGTGCGCCAGCTGGAGAACACCTGCCGCTGGATCACCGTGATGGCGTCCGGACGCGAAGTGCATATCAGTGATCTGCCGCCGGAGCTGTTGAGCCTGCCGCAAGATTCGGCCCCCGTGACCAACTGGGAGCAGGCGCTGCGCCAATGGGCTGATCAGGCCCTGGCACGTGGCCAGTCGAACCTGCTGGACAGCGCTGTGCCGGCCTTCGAGCGAATCATGATCGAAACCGCCCTGAAGCACACCGCCGGCCGCCGCCGCGACGCCGCCGTGCTACTGGGCTGGGGCCGCAATACCCTGACTCGCAAGATCAAGGAACTGGGGATGAAGGTCGATGGCGGGGATGATGATGAGGGTGATGAAGGCTGAGTATCAGGTCTCTGATCGTTCCCACGCTCTGCGTGGGAATGCCGCCCTGGACGCTCTGCGTCCGCTTTTAGAGTCATGACGCGGAGCGTCACAGGATGCATTCCCACGCGGAGCGTGGGAACGATCAAAAGGTTCAGGACTGTGCACCGCTTCAATGCACCATGAACCGGCATCGAGCACGGATCCAACGCTTGAAAGCCAGGCATCACTGAGAAAATTCTGATAGCCAAAAACACCAAAGCCCCGTATTCCGGGGCTTTGCGCTTTATGAAGAAAATATTTTGTGCATCCTGGCCATTCTGGCATGCGCCCTGCAATAACCCTGACATAACCCAGTTTCGGGGACCTTGGTACAGGCAGGCCGAGAATCCCCTCTTTACACCGGGGCGCTTGATGCTAACAGCATCGTGCCCCACACCCGTTTTGGGAGCCCTGGTACAGGCAGGCCGGGAACTCCCTCTTTTATTCCTCCCGGAGATGGATCTCCAGCCGCCAGCGGCCGTCGGTTTTTCCCCCGTTCCACTCTCCACGCAACGGTCGCGCGGCCACCAGGTTGAGCAGCAAGCCGCGATCGGTCTTGCGCACGCGCCAGTTCACATCCTTGTCGTTGACCTTGAGTTGCCCACCGCCAGCCTTGCCCTGGGCGTCGAACAGCAACGCCACGGCGCCGTCGATATGCTCGCCGTGCAGCTTGGGTTCGCTGTTGAACCACACCACCATGCCATCCGCGCGGGTCTCGACCTGCTGCAACTCGACCGGGTCGGGTGTGGTCAGGCGGCCGATCATCAAGCCGATCATCAGGCCGACAATCGCCAAAGAGCCCATGACCCGTGGCAATAGCTTCGGCCTTGGGTCGTCTTCAGGGGTAGAATGCAACGCATCTTTGCCTTCGGAGCCGTGCATGTTTCACGTCATCCTTTTTCAACCAGAAATTCCGCCGAATACCGGCAACGTTATCAGGCTGTGCGCCAATAGTGGCTGCCACCTGCATTTGATCGAGCCGCTGGGCTTCGACATGGACGACAAACGCCTGCGCCGCGCCGGGCTGGACTACCACGAGTACGCCACCCTCAAGCGCCACGCCGACCTTGCCAGCTGCCTGGAAAGCCTGGGCCACCCGCGCCTGTTCGCGTTCACCACCAAAGGCTCGCGGCCGTTTCATGATGCCAGCTTTGCCGAAGGCGACGCCTTCCTCTTCGGCCCGGAAAGCCGTGGTCTGCCGGCCGAGGTGCTCGACGCCCTGCCCGACGGCCACCGCCTGCGCCTGCCGATGCGTGAGGGCTGCCGCAGCCTGAACCTGTCCAACACCGTAGCCGTTGCCGTCTACGAAGGCTGGCGCCAGCTGGGCTTCAAGTAACACCCATAACAAATGTGGGAGGGGGCTTGCTCCCGATGGCGGAGTGTCAGTCGACATCTATGTGACTGATCCACCGCCATCGGGGGCAAGCCCCCTCCCACATTGGGTTCTGCGTCGGGTTCGAGATTACTGAACCGTCGACGAACCTTCCTGTTGCATGCGCTGCAGCTCTTGAGCGTACAGGGCATCGAAGTTCACCGGAGCCAGCATCAGCGCCGGGAACGAGCCGCGGGTGACCAGGCTGTCCAGGGTCTCGCGGGCATACGGGAACAGGATGTTCGGGCAGAACGCGCCCAGGGTGTGGCTCATGGACCCTTCGTCCAGGCCCTGGATCAGGAAAATACCGGCCTGTTGCACTTCAGCGATAAAGGCCACTTCCTCGCCATTCTTGACGGTTACCGACAGGGTCAGTACCACTTCGTGGAAGTCGCCTTCCAGGGATTTCTGGCGGGTGTTCAGGTCCAGGGCAACGCTTGGGGTCCACTCCTGACGGAAGATGGCCGGGCTTTTCGGCGCTTCGAACGACAGGTCGCGAACATAGATGCGCTGCAGCGAAAATTGTGGGCCTTGGGCTTCTGCTGCTTCGGTATTCTGTTGGTCAGTCATCACAGATCCTTCTTAATCTTGGGGTCTTTAGGGTTTAGGAGTCAGACGAGCAGCAGCGCATCGAGTTTACCGGCGCGCTCCAGGGCGAACAGGTCATCGCAGCCACCGACGTGCCGGGTGCCGATCCAGATCTGCGGCACGGACGTGCGCCCCGCTTTCTGAGCCATTTCGGCACGCACCTGGGGTTTGCCGTCGACCTTGATCTCTTCGAAGGCAATGCCCTTTTTCTCCAGCAAGGCCTTGGCCCGCATGCAGTAAGGGCACCAATCGCTGGAATACACGACAACCTGGCTCATATCACTTCACCAGCGGCAGGTTATCGGCCTTCCAGCTGCCGATACCGCCGGACAGTTTGGCGGCGGTGAAACCGGTCTTGAGCATTTCGCGGGCGTGGGTGCCGGCGTGCTGGCCTTGGGCGTCGACCAGGATGATGGTCTTGGCTTTGTATTTTTCCAGCTCGGCCAGGCGTGCGATCAGCTTGTCCTGCGGAATGTTCAGGGCGCCAACAATGTGGCCGCCGGCAAATTCCTTGGCCGGGCGAATATCCACGACAACGGCTTCATCCTTGTTGACCAGCGCGGTCAGCTCCGACGTGCTCAGGCTGCGGCCACCGCGGCTCATTTCATGAGCGATCAGCAGCGCCAGCAGGATGACAAAGGCACCCGCGAGCAGGTAGTGGGCAGTGGCAAATGCAATCAGGTGATCAACCATCAAGGAGGTTCCAGGGCGTTAAAATGGCGGTAAGTATACACAGCCGTCCGGGGGGGCCAACCCCCGTAAAGCGGTGACGTGGTGGGAACTTCGCTTTAAACTGCCACTCACTTTTCAATTCTCTTCCTTATTAGCGCCGCGAGAGGATCTATGACTACCACGCCTAAACCTTTGGTCCTGATAATTCTCGATGGCTTCGGACACAGTGAAAGCCACCACGACAACGCCGTGTATTCGGCCAACAAGCCCGTGCTGGACCGCCTGACCGCTACCGTACCCAATGGCCTGATCTCCGGTTCCGGCATGGACGTGGGTTTGCCGGACGGCCAGATGGGCAACTCGGAAGTCGGCCACATGAACCTCGGCGCCGGACGAGTGGTATACCAAGACTTCACCCGTGTGACCAAAGCGATCCGCGACGGCGAGTTCTTCGAGAACCCGACCATCTGCACGGCGGTGGATAAAGCAGTCGCAGCCGGCAAGGCCGTGCACTTCATGGGCCTGCTCTCCGACGGCGGCGTTCACAGCCACCAGGATCACCTGGTCGCCATGGCCGAACTGGCCTTCAAGCGCGGCGCCGACAAGATCTACCTGCACGCCTTCCTCGACGGCCGCGACACTCCGCCGAAAAGCGCGCAATCGTCCATCGAACTGCTGGACGCCACCTTCGCCGCCCTCGGCAAGGGCCGCATCGCCAGCCTGGTGGGCCGCTACTTCGCCATGGACCGCGACAACCGTTGGGACCGCGTGTCCCAGGCTTACAACCTGATCGTCAACGGCCAGGCCGACTTCAACGCCGCCACCGCACAGGACGGCCTGCAAGCTGCCTACGAGCGCGGCGAGAGCGATGAGTTCGTCAAAGCCACCACCATCGGTGAGCCGGTGAAAGTGGAAGACGGCGACGCCGTGGTGTTCATGAACTTCCGCGCCGACCGCGCCCGCGAGCTGAGCCACGTGTTCGTCGACGACGGCTTCAAGGATTTCGAGCGCTCGCGCCAGCCGAAGGTCGAGTTCGTGATGCTGACCCAATACGCCGCCAACATCCCGGCCCCTTCGGCATTTGCCCCGGGCAGCCTGGACAACGTGCTGGGCGACTATCTGGCGAAAAACGGCAAGACCCAGCTGCGCATCGCCGAAACCGAGAAATACGCCCACGTGACGTTCTTCTTCTCCGGTGGCCGCGAAGAGCCATTCCCGGGCGAAGAACGCATCCTGATCCCGTCGCCGAAAGTCGCCACCTACGACCTGCAGCCGGAAATGAGCGCACCGGAAGTGACCGACAAGATCGTCGATGCCATCGACCACCAGCGTTACGACGTGATCGTGGTCAACTACGCCAATGGCGACATGGTTGGCCACAGCGGCAACCTGGAAGCGGCGATCAAGGCCGTGGAATGCCTGGACACCTGTGTCGGCCGCATCGTCGACGCCCTGGAAAAAGTCGGCGGCGAAGCACTGATCACCGCCGACCACGGCAACTGCGAGCAGATGTCCGACGAATCGACCGGCCAGGCCCACACTGCGCACACCACCGAGCCGGTACCGTTCATCTATGTTGGCAAGCGCGACCTGAAAGTGCGTGAAAGCGGCGTATTGGCGGATGTGGCGCCCACCATGCTCAAGCTGATGGGCCTGGAGAAGCCGAAAGAGATGACCGGCACCTCGATTCTGGTCTGACTCACCCTGATCGTTCCCACACTCTGCGTGGGAATGCCGCCGGGGACGCTCCGCGTCCCACTATTCTGCGTATGGGTGACGCGGAGCGTCACGGGATGCATTCCCACGCGGAGCGTGGGAACGATCGAAGTACGTGAGGCTGCGTATCAGCCTGTTGAAACTGATCGGCCTGGAGAAACCAGTGGAGATGACAGCCACCTCAATCCGGGTCTGACTCACCACGATCGTTCCCACGCTCTGCGTGGGAATGCCGCCGGGGACGCTCCGCGTCCCTCTATTCTGCGTATGGGTGACGCGGAGCGTCACGGGATGCCTTCCCACGCGGAGCGTGGGAACGATCGCCCCCCCCCCTCCCACATGTGATCTGCGGTGTTTGGTAGATGTCTTTATGCCATACCGCTGCCACTCGGCACCTATCTTGGCATCCCGCCCCAATTGGGCGTTTTTTTTGCAGCGCTTGGCGGGCATACTAGGCCGTCCCTTTCCCTGGTGTCGCCCGCCTCTATGCTTCGCGCCTTGATTACCCTCGCTCTCGTCTGCCTGCTCCAACCGGCTTTTGCCGATGAGCGCGCACAAACCCAACAACAGTTGGACGCAACGCGTCAGGACATTACCGAGCTGAAAAAACTGCTCGGCAAGCTCCAGGAAGAAAAATCCGGCGTGCAGAAAGACCTGCGCAGCACGGAAACCGAGATGGGCAAGCTGGAGAAGCAGGTCCAGGAGCTGCAAAAAGAACTAAAGAAGAGCGAGTCGGAACTGGAGCGACTCGACGCTGAGAAAAAAAAACTCCAGGGCGCCCGCGTTGAGCAACAACGCCTGATCGCGATCCAGGCCCGCGCCGCCTACCAGAGCGGCCGCCAGGAGTATCTCAAGCTGCTGCTCAACCAGCAGAACCCGGAGAAATTCGCGCGCACCCTCACCTATTACGACTACCTGAGCAAGGCCCGCCTGGAGCAATTGAAGGGTTTCAACGAAACCTTGCGCCAATTGGCCAACGTGGAACAGGAAATCGCCGACCAACAGTCGCAGTTGCTCGACCAGAAAAGCGCCCTCGACACCCAGCGCGACCAGTTGGACAAGGTCCGCAAGGAACGCCAGCTGGCGCTGGCCAAGCTCAACGACGATGTCAAAGCCCGCGACGCCAAGCTCCAGGCCCGTGAGCAAGACCAGGCCGACCTGGCCAAAGTGCTCAAGACCATCGAGGAAACCCTGGCCCGCCAGGCTCGCGAGGCAGAAGAAGCGCGGCAAAAAGCGCTGATCGCCCAGCAGGAAGCGGAAAAAAAGCGCCAGCGTGAGGCCGAACTGGCTGCCACGACGGATGCCCCGGCGCCCCGCAAACCTGCGCATTCCGCACCTGGCCCGCTGGTTTCCAGTGCGGGAGAATCGTTCGGTGGCCCTTTTGCTTCAGCTCGCGGAAAACTTCCATGGCCTGTTGATGGTCGATTGTTGGCTCGTTTTGGGGAAACCCGTGGCGATGACACCCGCGCCAAGTGGGATGGCGTGATGATCAGCGCCGCTGCCGGCAGCCAGGTCCACGCCGTCCACGGCGGGCGTGTGGTGTTCGCCGACTGGCTGCGCGGTGCCGGCTTGCTGGTGATTCTTGACCACGGTAATGGCTATTTGAGCCTTTACGGCCACAATCAGACTTTACTCAAGTCGGCAGGTGATGTTGTAAAAGCCGGTGAATCCATCTCCACTGTCGGTAACAGTGGTGGCCAGGACACTCCGGCGCTGTATTTCGCTATTCGTCAGCAGGGTCGCCCGAGCGATCCCGCACAATGGTGCAGAACCCAAGGATAAGGGTCGCGCCTACATTAGGAGTTCGTTCGACATGCTGCATTTGTCCCGCCTCACTTCGCTGGCCCTGACGATCGCCCTGGTGATCGGCGCGCCTCTGGCTTTTGCCGACCAGGCCGCACCGGCTGCACCCGCCGCGACCTACGCAGTGACCACCAAGGCGCCGTTGCCGCTGGAAGAGCTGCGCACCTTTGCCGAGGTGATGGACCGGATCAAGGCGGCCTATGTCGAACCCGTAGACGACAAGACCCTGCTGGAAAATGCCATCAAGGGCATGCTCAGCAACCTCGACCCGCACTCCGCCTACCTCGGCCCGGAAGATTTCGCTGAGCTGCAGGAAAGCACCAGCGGCGAATTCGGTGGCCTGGGCATCGAAGTGGGCTCCGAAGATGGCCAGATCAAAGTGGTGTCGCCGATCGACGACACCCCGGCGTCCAAAGCCGGTATCCAGGCCGGCGACCTGATCGTGAAGATCAACGGCCAGCCCACTCGCGGCCAGACCATGACCGAAGCCGTCGACAAGATGCGCGGCAAGCTCGGCCAGAAAATCACCCTGACCCTGGTACGCGACGGCGGTGCTCCGTTTGACGTGACCCTGGCCCGCGCGACCATCACGGTCAAGAGCGTGAAGAGCCAGTTGCTGGAGTCGGGCTACGGTTACATCCGTATCACCCAGTTCCAGGTCAAGACCGGCGACGAAGTGGCCAAGGCCCTGGCCAAGCTGCGCAAAGACAACGGCAAGAAGCTCAACGGCATCGTGCTCGACCTGCGCAACAACCCGGGCGGCGTGCTGCAGGCGGCGGTGGAGGTGGTCGACCACTTCATCACCAAAGGCCTGATCGTCTACACCAAAGGCCGGATCGCCAACTCCGAGTTGCGCTTCTCGGCCACCGGCAATGACCTGAGCGAAGGCGTGCCGCTGGCGGTATTGATCAACGGCGGCAGCGCCTCGGCCTCGGAAATCGTTGCCGGTGCCCTGCAGGACCAGAAGCGTGGCGTGCTGATGGGCACTACCAGCTTCGGCAAAGGCTCGGTGCAAACCGTGTTGCCGCTGAACAACGAACGGGCCCTGAAGATCACCACGGCGCTGTATTACACACCCAATGGCCGCTCGATCCAGGCCCAGGGCATCGTCCCGGACATCGAAGTGCGCCGCGCCAAGATCACCAACGAGACCGATGGCGAGTTCTACAAGGAAGCCGACCTGCAGGGTCACCTGGGCAATGGCAACGGCGGTGCCGACCAGCCTACAGGCAGTGGCGCGAAAGCCAAGCCGATGCCGCAGGACGACGACTATCAACTCGCCCAGGCACTGAGCCTGCTCAAGGGCTTGAGCATCACCCGCAGCCGTTGATATGCGTTTTGCCTTGATCATCGCTGTACTGTGCAGCCTGGCAGGGGTCGCCCACGCGACCCCTGGCGGCGAGCCACACAAAGCCTACCTGACCCTGATCATCGACGACCTTGGGCAAAATCTGCCGAGGGATCGCCGCGTGCTGGCCCTGCCTGGGCCGGTGACCACGGCGATCATGCCCGACACGCCCCACGCCGCCGAATTCGCCCGCGAGGCCCACAAGGCCGGCAAGATCGTGATCCTGCACATGCCCATGGACCCGGCCACCGGCCCGTTCGCCTGGCACCCCGACCTGCCGATCGAAGAACTGGGCAAACGCCTGGATGCCGCCTTCCAGGCGGTGCCCTACACCGCCGGCATCAACAACCACATGGGCAGCCGCATGACCGCGCAACCGGCCGCGATGGCCTGGTTGATGGCTGAGTTGCAACGGCGCAACAAGTTCTTTGTCGACAGCCGCACCAGCGCGCAGACCGTCGCCGCTGCCGAAGCGCAGAAGATCGGCCTGGCCAGCGTCTCGCGGGACGTGTTTCTCGATGACGAACGCACCGAAGGCGCAATCACCACGCAACTGCAAACCGCGATCAAGCTGGCCCACAAGCAGGGCTCGGCGGTGATGATCGGCCATCCCTACCCGCAAACCCTGGCGGTGCTGGAGCGGGAGTTGCCCAAGCTCAAGGCGCAGGGTGTGGAGTGGATCGATATCAAGTTGATGATCAGCGTGCGCAGCAATCAAGCGATGGCCGGCCACGGAAAAAACGGCACCTATTCACCCGCGCGTAGATAAGTACTGCCCCGCCCTTGCAGCATTCTTCGATAGTCGCTCCTCCCATTCATCGGAGAGCTCTCGAATGCCCCATCTACAGTTCAAAGACCTGCTCATCAGCTTCACCAGCGAATTCCTGCCGCTCTGGAATGACCTCGGGTCCGGCGCTCACAAAGCGGTCAGCCTGTGGCGCCCCAGCACCTCCGCCGACGCCCTGGGCCAGTTTTTCCCCGTGGGCGATATCGCCACCGACAGCTATCGCAATATCAACCAGCGCAAGATCGTCGCGGTGGTCAGTGACGCGAATAAAGTCGACGGCACCGCCCTGCGTTCGCCGGAAGACTACCAACTGGTCTGGAAAGACACGGATTCAGGCGCACGCACCGACTTTTCCATATGGCGGCCGCTGGCGCCCGAAGGCTATGTCGCCATGGGCCTGGTGTGCGGCGTGGGCTATGAAAAGCCTTCGCGCAACGCCGTACGCTGTGTCCGCGCCGACTTGGTCGTCAATGCAAAACCCGGTGACTTGATCTGGAATGATTACGGCAGTGGCGCCTCCAAGGACTTCAGCGCCTGGTCGATCACGCCTCCGGACGCAGAGCCTGGAGAGATCTACCTGGCACCTGGCACCTTTATCGGCAATGCACGCTACGCCAAGCCTGATCTGCCGACCTACGCATTGCGCCTGGACCTGACCGCGCAACCGGGCGAACCATTATCCCCACCGGCACTGACGGGTTATGAACCACCTGCAACAGAAGAAACTCCTGCTCCGCCGCTGGTCTGTGAACTGCCCTGGTTCTGCGTGAAGGACCCGGAACTGAGCACAAACGAGCAGTTGCTATCGTCGCCGACCTACCGACTGGAGCGCACAGACCGCCATCAGTTTGCCGGTTTCGGGCACAACACCAGCGTCACCAGCCAACCGTTCATGTGGACAGCGACCAAAGGCGAGATCGGCGATTACTCGCTCGCTCTGTCAGCCATCTCTCGCGTTTCGATGTGGCGCAAATGGTCGGCGAGCCTGCGCCCGTTCCAGTTGAGCTTCTCGGCGAACCTGGAGCCGGCCTTCACTCATACCCAGCGGTCCGCCAAAGGTTGGAACTATGCCTCGCCCCTGGAAATCATCACCTACATTCCGGCCCAAAAAGCCGTGGCGGCTTACCTGATCCAAAGCGAATACCGCTTGCTGCGCCAGGACGGCAGCCAGGTGGCGGCGACCGTCACTTACATCAACGGCGATCACATTTACATGAGTGAGTATCCCAAGGATCAGCCGGTACCCGACGTCAGCAAGACTGAGTTGCCCGAGCCCCTACCCACAACCGAGGTGGCGCTGGAGCACGCCGCTGCACAGACAGAACCGGCGCTAGAGATAGCGGGCCATGATCTCGTCAATGAAACCATCGCCCCGTAACTGATCGAGCGCGGCCTGGAGCTTGGCTACCACGTCGTCGGGCACATCCTTGTTCAGCGCCAGGTACAGTTGGGCACTGTTAAAGCGCAGTACCGTCTTGAGCCCGGTCACACCGACCTGGCGCGCCAGGTAACGCCCGGCGGGATCACCGGTGGCCCACAGGTCGATCTGGCCATCCAGCAGCTTCTGCGCATTGTCCTGGTCGCGCAGTACGACTAACGGCTTGAGACCCTGTTTTTCCAGGGTCTCGGCAATCGCGTCGCCCTTGTAGGCGCCTACCTTGTAATGCCGGGCGTGCTCCAGGTCCGGCAGCTGGATAGTGCTGTCAGCCTTGGCCAGCATCACCCAGTCGTCCGGGCCGATGGGGCCGACCCATTTGAACAAGCCTTCACGGTCCGGCAGGCGCGCCATCACGAACACGCCGTAGCCGGGTTTCTCCAGGGCGAGTTTGTAGATTCGTTCCCAGGGGAAACGCAGGGTTAGGTTGTAGGAAATGCCGGCACGCTTGAAGGTTTCACGCACGATGTCCACGGCGATGCCTTCGATGTTCTCGTCCTTGGCGAAGTTCTTGCCGTTTTTCGCCATGTTGTAGGGCGGGAAGTTTTCCGTCAGCAACACCAGGGAGACGTCGGACGGCGCTTCGGCATTCGCCGAGCCGGCCAGCACGGCGCAAGAACTGGCGAGGGCGAGCAGCAGGTGTCTGAACATGAAGGTTACCGGAATCCATGGCAAGCGCAGAGAGTGCCCCGCGCCTGCCAGGGTGTCCAGCAGCGTTTAGCGAACGACGATACCGCGCGCCGCCATGTACGCCTTGGCTTCGGGAACGGTGTATTCGCCAAAGTGGAAAATACTCGCCGCCAGCACGGCGCTGGCGTGGCCTTCGATCACGCCGTCGGCCAGGTGCTGCAGGTTGCCGACACCACCAGAGGCGATCACCGGAATGCCCAACGCATCACTGATGGCACGGGTAACGCCCAGGTCGAAGCCGTTTTTCATGCCGTCCTGGTCCATGCTGGTCAGCAGGATTTCACCAGCCCCCAGGCCCTCCATCTTCATCGCCCACTCTACTGCGTCCAGGCCGGTGGGCTTGCGACCACCGTGGGTGAAGATCTCCCAACGCGGGGTCTCACCCGGGCCGGAAACCTTCTTGGCGTCGATGGCGACGACGATGCACTGCGAACCGAAGTGTTGCGCCGCTTCACCGACGAACTCCGGGTTGAACACGGCAGCGGTATTGATCGAGACCTTGTCCGCCCCCGCGTTGAGCAGGTTGCGGATGTCTTGCACGGTGCGCACACCACCGCCCACGGTCAGCGGGATAAATACCTGGCTGGCCATTCGCTCTACGGTATGCAACGTGGTGTCGCGGCCGTCGACGCTGGCGGTGATGTCGAGAAAGGTAATCTCGTCGGCACCTTGCTCATCGTAGCGACGGGCGATTTCCACCGGGTCGCCGGCGTCACGGATGTTCTCGAACTTGACGCCCTTGACCACGCGACCATTGTCGACGTCCAGGCAAGGGATGATGCGTTTGGCCAGCGCCATGGTCAGTCCTCAGCCGTTGTAGGCATCGCAGTAAGCCTGGGCTTCGGCGACGTCCAGGGTACCTTCGTAGATCGCGCGGCCGGTAATGGCGCCGATGATGCCAGGCGCCTTGGCGTCCAGCAGCGACTTGATGTCACCCAGGTTGTGAATGCCGCCGGATGCGATCACCGGAATTCGGGTTGCCGCCGCCAGCGCCGCGGTAAACGGTACGTTGCAGCCCTGCATCATGCCGTCTTTGGCGATGTCGGTATAAACGATGGCAGACACGCCGTCGGCTTCGAACTGCTTGGCCAGGTCGATCACCTGCACGGTGCTGATCTCAGCCCAACCGTCGGTGGCGACGAAACCGTCCTTGGCGTCCAGGCCCACGATCACTTTGCCTGGAAATGCACGGCAGGCTTCAGCCACGAACGCCGGGTCTTTCACGGCCTTGGTGCCGATGATCACGTAGCTCACGCCAGCCTTGACGTAGTGCTCGATGGTTTCCAGGGAGCGGATGCCGCCGCCGATCTGGATCGGCAGGTTCGGGTAGCGCTTGGCAATGGCGGTCACCACCTCGCCGTTGACCGGCTGGCCTTCGAAGGCGCCGTTCAGGTCCACCAGATGCAGGCGACGGCACCCCCCTTCCACCCATTTGGCGGCCATGCTCACCGGGTCATCGGAGAACACGGTGGAGTCTTCCATGCGGCCTTGGCGCAGACGTACGCAGGCGCCGTCCTTGAGATCGATAGCGGGGATAATCAGCATCTGGCAAACCTTATTCGATATTCAGCAATGCTTGGGAAGTCAGGGCTTCTCAAGCGACCACAGGTCGCTTTCGATGCTTTCGAACCTTTCTTTAAGGAGCGTCTGCGTGTCGAAAATCGCCCGGTTGTAATAGTGCGGCGCTACTTCGGTGGTGAACAGCTCAAGAATCTCGGCCACCTCAAACGAGCCCAGCGTGAGCTCGAAGCGGTCCTCCATGAAGACCTTGATCTTGTGGGTAGCCTCACGCTCCTGTTCGGGCGTGAGGTTCAGGATCGGCGGCCTGGGCTTCTTGGCCATTTACCAGCGACCATCCCACGCGGCGAAGTTCTGCAGCAATTGCAGGCCATGGGTGTGGCTCTTCTCCGGGTGGAACTGCACGGCAAAGCGCGAACCTTCGGCCAGCGCTGCGGCGAAGTCGACGCCGTAATGCCCGCCACCCACCACCTGGCGCGGGTCACCGGCGGCAATGTAGTAGCTGTGCACAAAATAGAAGCGCGCCAGATCCGGAATGTTGTGCCACAGCGGGTGTTCCACTGTCTGGCTGACTTCATTCCAGCCCATGTGCGGGACTTTCAGGTGGGCGCCGTCTTCGTGCAGGTCCTTGCCGAAGAACTTTACCTGGCCGGGGAACAAGCCGATGCAGTCAACGCCATCGTTCTCTTCACTGCGATCGAGCAAGGCTTGCATGCCCACGCAGATGCCGAGGAACGGGCGATCCTGGCTGACTTCACGCACCAGGCTGTCAAAGCCCAGGCGGCGGATCTCAGCCATGCAATCGCGGATCGCGCCCACACCAGGGAACACCACCCGGTCAGCTTCGCGAATCACCTTGGCATCGCTGGTGATCAGTACCTTGCCGGCGCCTACATGTTCGAGGGCCTTGGCCACCGAGTGCAGGTTACCCATGCCGTAATCGATAACCGCGACCGTCTGCATTACAGGACGCCCTTGGTCGAGGGCATTTGCCCGGCCATACGCTCATCCAGCTCCACGGCCATGCGCAGGGCGCGGCCGAAAGCCTTGAACACGGTTTCGATCTGGTGGTGGGTGTTGGTGCCGCGCAGGTTGTCGATGTGCAGGCTGACCAATGCGTGGTTGACGAAGCCCTGGAAGAATTCCTGGAACAGGTCGACATCGAAGCCGCCCACGGTGGCGCGGGTGTAGGGCACGTGCATCTGCAGGCCTGGGCGACCGGAGAAGTCGATGACCACGCGCGACAGCGCTTCATCCAGCGGCACATAGGCGTGACCGTAGCGACGGATGCCTTTTTTGTCGCCGATGGCTTTGGCAAAAGCCTGGCCCAGCGTGATGCCCACGTCTTCCACTGTGTGGTGGTCGTCGATATGCAGGTCGCCCTTGCTGACGATATCCAGGTCGATCAACCCATGACGGGCGATCTGGTCCAGCATGTGCTCAAGAAAAGGGACGCCGATATCAAATCGGGCCTTTCCGGTGCCATCCAGGTTGATCGAGGCTTTGATCTGGGTTTCCAGAGTATCGCGCTCGACGGACGCCTTACGTTCGGCCATCACCAACTCCGCAAAATCATTGGGCGAAAAAGGCAGCCATTATAGGGGTGCGGGCGCTAAACAGAAACATCGAAGGGGACAAGACTGACGAGTTGAAGCGAGGATAGACATGTGCATACATGTGAAAGCCTGTAGTGAGCGGGCTCGCCCCGCGCTGGGTGGCGCAGCCGCCCCAAACCCAGGCACCGCGGTTTTCCTGAAACACCGCGACGTCCTTGTTGGGGCGGCTACGCCACCCAGCGCGGGGCAAGCCCGCTCACTACAAGGTTGTATCAGTGGAACAGGACTGCGGTTTTCTGCAGGGTCACCCACACACCCCACGCCAACGGAATGCCCACTACCAGCCACGCGGCGATGGCCAACGGCACGCTACCGGACGCTGCCTTCCACTCCAGGGAAGTGGTGGCATCCGCGCCCTTGTCATGGCCCAGCGCCTGTTCGGCGGCCAATTCGGCGTCGGTCATGAAGTACTTGTCGGCCACCGGACGTACCAGCATGTTGCAGATAAAGCCCAGCACCAATAGCCCGGCGAGGATGTACAGGGTGATGTCGTAGGCCGCAGCTCGCTCAACACCGATGCTCAACTGATACTCACGCAGGTAGTTCACCAGCACCGGACCCAACACGCCCGCCGCGGCCCAGGCGGTCAGCAGGCGACCGTGGATCGCGCCGACCATCTGGGTGCCGAACAGGTCGGCCAGGTAAGCCGGAACCGTCGCGAAACCACCGCCGTACATCGACAGGATGATGCAGAACGCCGCCACGAACAGCGCCACGTTACCCAGGTGCCCCAGGTTCGGAATCAGCGCATACAGGGCAAAGCCCAGGGCGAAGAACACAAAGTAGGTGTTCTTGCGGCCCAGGTAGTCGGAGAACGACGCCCAGAAGAACCGGCCACCAATGTTGAACAAGCTCAACAGCCCCGTGAAACCGGCCGCGATCGCCGCAATGGAAGCCAACTGCCCCGCATCCAACTGACCGAACGGCACATCGACACCCAGCAACTTGCCGCCAAACACTTCCTGCAACAGCGGCGAAGCCATGCCGAGGATGCCGATACCGGCGGAAACGTTCAGGCACAGCACCAGCCATACCAGGCGGAACTGCGGGGTTTTCCAGGCCACGTTCACATGGACGTGACGGTGAGTGATCATCGCATTGCTGGCTTTTTTCGCCGGAGCGGTCCAGCCCTCAGGCTTCCAGCCGGTCGGCGGGACGCGGTACGACAAGGCGCCACCAATCATGAACACGAAGTAAATCGCCGCCATCACCAGGAAGCTCTGCCAGACGCCTACGCTGGTTGGAGACGCAAAGTGGCCCATCAGCGCCGCGGCCAACGGTGCACCGACCATCGCGCCGCCGCCGAAGCCCATGATCGCCATGCCGGTCGCCATGCCGCGTTTGTCCGGGAACCACTTGATCAGGGTCGATACTGGCGAGATGTAGCCCAGGCCCAGGCCGATGCCGCCAATGACCCCGGAGCCGATCCACATCAGCCAGATCTGGTGGGTATAGATACCCAACGCCGAGATCAACAGGCCGCCGCACCAGCACAGAGCCGATACAACGCCCGCCTTGCGTGGCCCGGCGTGTTCCAGCCAGCCACCCCAGATCGCTGCCGAGCAACCCAGGAAGATGAAGAACAGCGTGTAGATCCAGCCCAGCATGGAGATGGGCCAGTCACATTGGGATGAGAAAACTTGGGCAATAAAGCTCATGTCCGGCGCGCAGGCAACCGGCGCGGTGATGCCCAGCGCCTTGGACAGCGGCAGCCAGAACACCGAGAAACCGTAGGCCATGCCGATGCACAAGTGAATGGCCAGGGCGGCCGGCGGAACCAGCCAGCGGTTGAACCCTGGCTTGGCGATGATGCGTTCCTTGGACAGGAACGCAGGCTGCGCGACAGTACTACTCGTCGCAGTGCTAGTGCTCATTGGTGTTTCCCCCAGTTATTGATTGTTGTTCGTCGGGCGCTCTCTCACTCGGCCTTACACGCAAAGCGATGGCCGTTTTTGTTGAGGAGAAGCTCCTTAAGGGCGCGACGCAGTGTCGCAGAAGGCAGACGAACCCGCGCAGATTAGCACCTGCGGATGACAGAAAAACCAAACTGATATCACCTTTTTCGCAATAACTGTATTTTTTGGCGCCAAAATCCCGTTTCACAGGGTCTAGATACAATGTAACGATCCGTGAACTGACGAGAGCCTGCGGGCGTTATACTCTTCGGCTAAATTTTGAATTCGACATACAAGGACTCGCCCATGAAAGCGTTCGGCAAAATCCTGGGTCTGGTACTTCTCGGGCTGTTGCTGATCATTGTGGCCCTGGGCTTCGCCCTGACCCACCTCTTCGATCCCAACGACTACAAAGACGAGATTCGCCAGATTGCCCGCGACAAGGCCCACATCGAGCTGACGCTCAATGGCGACATCGGCTGGAGCCTGTTCCCCTGGCTGGGCCTAGAGCTGCACGAAGCCAGCGTCGCCACCCTGACCAACCCGACCAAGCCATTCGCCGACCTGCAGATGCTCGGCCTGTCGGTGCGCGTGTTGCCGCTGCTGCGTCGTGAAGTGCAGATGAGCGACGTGCGCGTCGAGGGCCTCAACCTGCGCCTGAACCGCGACAAGCAAGGCCACGGTGACTGGGAAGACATCGGCAAGAACGTGCCTGTGGCGAGCGCCGACGCCCCGGTTCCCGCTCCCGTGCAAGCACCTGCCGAGCCGGAGCCTGAAAAACCGCCGAAGCCGATCCGCCTGGACATCGACAGCCTGACCATCAACAACGCCCGCGTTGAATACAACGACGAGCAGACCGGCAAGCAGTTCAGCGCCGAAAGCATCCAACTGAGTGCCGGCGCCGTCCACGAAGGCGCCAGCATCCCGCTGAAACTCACCGCATTCCTGGGCACCAGCCAACCGCTGATGCGCGTCAAGACCGAGCTCACCGGCAACCTGCGCATCCAGAACGCCCTCAAACGCTATCAGCTCGAAGACATGCGATTGAGCGGCGAGGCCACCGGCGAGCCGTTGCAGGGCAAGACCATGACCTATTCCACCCAGGGTCAGGTGCTGGTGGACCTGGCGGCCAATATCGCCGAATGGACCAACCTGAAACTGTCCGCCAACCAGTTACGCGCGCTGGGTGAACTCAAGGTCAACGACCTGAACAAAACCCCGCAGCTCAACGGTGCCCTGTCCATTGCCCAATTTGACCTGGCCAAGTTTCTCGAAAGCGTCGGCCACCCATTGCCGGCGATGGCCGAGGGCAGCCTGAGCAAGGTCGAACTGGTCAGCCGCCTCAAGGGCACGCCTACCAGCGTGGCCCTGGAAGACCTGAACCTCAAGCTGGATGGCAGCACCTTCACCGGTCGCGTTGCCGTGGATGACTTCGCCAAGCAATCCCTGCGCGTGCAGCTCAAGGGCGATACCTTCAATGCCGACAACTACTTGCCGCCTAAATCCGAGTCCGCCAAAGGCGCCGCCGCCGCACGCCAGGCTGAAGTCCAGAACAGCGAAATGGGCGCCATGGCCGCCGGTGGCACCACACCACTGCCGGACGCCCCGACCAAAGGCGCCTGGAGCACCGACAGGCTGCTGCCGCTGACCCGCCTGCGCACCCTGGATGTGAACGCCGACCTGGCCTTCGGCCAACTGACCCTGAGCAAGCTGCCGATCCAGAATGCTGCACTCCAAGCCTCCGGCATCGACGGCCAACTCAAGCTCGACAACCTGAGTGGCGGTCTCTACAACGGTACGTTCCAAGCCAACGGTACGCTGGATGTGCGCCAAGACATCCCGGTCGTGGCACTGCAAACCCATATCAAGCAAGTGCCGGTCGAACGCATCCTGCAGGCCCAGGGGCAAAACCCGCCGGTGAAAGGCCAGGTCACCCTGGACAGCAACCTCACAGGCCGTGGCAACAGCCAGAAAGCCTTGGTCGACAGCCTCAACGGCACCGCCAGCTTTGTGATCAACAACGGCATGCTGCTCAATGCCAACCTTGAACAGCAACTGTGCACCGGCATCGCCCTGCTCAACCGCAAGACCCTGAGCAGCACCCCACAGGGCAAGGACACGCCCTTCCAGGAACTGCGCGGCAACCTGACTTTCCGTAACGGCGTGGCCAGCAATCCAGACCTGAAAGTGCGCATCCCGGGCTTGACGGTCAACGGCAACGGTGACGTCGACCTGCGCGTACTGGGCATGGACTACCGCGTCGGCATCATCGTCGAAGGCGACAAGCGCGACGTTCCGGACCCGGCCTGCCAGGTCGGCAGCAACTTCCAGGGTATCGAAGTACCGCTACGCTGCCGTGGCCCGCTGGAGTTGGGCGCCAAGGCCTGCCGCCTGGACAAGGATGGCTTGACCCAGGTGGCGCTCAAGGCGGCCGGCAACAAGCTCAGCGACAAGCTTGAAGAGAAGCTCGACAAGGTCAACCCACAGTTGAAAGACGCCCTGAAAGGCCTGTTCAAGCGATGAGAAACGAGCAATTTTCACAGGCGGTGCTCGACTGGTACGACCGCCACGGGCGCCATGACCTGCCCTGGCAACAGGGCATCACGCCTTACCGGGTGTGGGTCTCGGAGATCATGCTGCAGCAGACCCAGGTCAGCACGGTGTTGAACTACTTCGATCGCTTCATGGCCTCGCTGCCGACGGTCGAGGCCCTGGCCGCCGCGCCGGAAGACGAGGTGCTGCACCTGTGGACGGGCCTGGGTTACTACACCCGTGCCCGCAACCTGCAGAAGACCGCCAAGATCGTCGTCGCCGAATACGGCGGCGAATTTCCCCGCGATGTCGAAAAACTCACCGAGCTGCCCGGTATCGGCCTGTCCACCGCCGGCGCGATCGCCAGCCTGAGCATGGGCCTGCGCGCCCCGATCCTCGACGGCAACGTCAAACGCGTGCTCGCGCGCTTTACCGCGCAAGAGGGCTACCCCGGCGAACCCAAGGTCGCCAAGCAGCTGTGGGCTACCGCAGAGCGCTTTACACCGCATGACCGGGTCAACGCCTATACCCAGGCGATGATGGATATGGGCGCCACGCTCTGCACGCGCAGCAAGCCAAGCTGCCTGCTGTGCCCGCTGGAAAAAGACTGCGAAGCCCACATGCTCGGCCTGGAGACGCGCTACCCGATCCCCAAGCCGCGCAAGACCATCCCGCAAAAGCGCACACTGATGCCGCTGCTGGCCAATACCGAAGGCGCGATCCTGCTTTACCGACGCCCGTCCACGGGCCTGTGGGGCGGTTTGTGGAGCCTGCCGGAGCTGGATGACCTGGAAGACCTGGACCACCTCGCCAACCAGCACGCGCTGGCGTTGGGCAAGCAGCAGCCACTGCCCGGGCTGATCCACACCTTCAGCCACTTCCAGCTGGCCATCGAGCCCTGGCTGGTGCAGGTTGAGGAAACCGTCCATCACGTGGCCGAGGCCGACTGGCTCTGGTATAACCTCGCCACCCCGCCGCGCCTGGGCCTCGCCGCCCCGGTCAAAAAATTGCTGAAGCGCGCGGCCGATGTATTGAACGCAGGAGAGTCGTCATGACCCGCACCGTAATGTGCCGCAAGTACAAAGAACAACTGCCGGGCCTGGAACGCCCACCGTATCCGGGCGCCAAGGGCCAGGATGTGTTCGATCACGTGTCTGCCCAGGCATGGGCCGACTGGCAGAAACACCAGACCCTGCTGATCAACGAAAAACGCCTGAACATGATGAACGCCGAAGACCGCAAATACTTGCAGGGCGAAATGGACAAGTTCTTTTCCGGCGAAGATTACGCCAAGGCCGACGGCTACGTGCCACCTGCTCAATAACTGATCAAAAACCGGGGTCGGAACGTAAGCGACGGTAATAATTAAATATTTTTTGAAAACTTGCTTGACGACCCCCTGAAAAACCCGTTTAATGCGCCCCGTTGCCCAGATAGCTCAGTCGGTAGAGCAGGGGATTGAAAATCCCCGTGTCGGCGGTTCGATTCCGTCTCTGGGCACCACTAATACCGAAAAACCCCAAGCGAAGATGATTCCTTGGGGTTTTTTATTGCCCACGATTTAACGCCGGCTGGACGAACTCAGGGCCACGCCGGACTGCCCCAAATTGAAGCTTGTTTATCGTGCGGCTCAATCGTCTAGTTTTTACATTTCTGGCTGCAAGGTAGTGATTTCATGACCCGGTATTTGTCCTGCGCGCTGTTACTGCTGGCTGCACTGCTCAGCGGATGCGCCACGCAAATGGATGTTTCGATCAACGCAACGCCTGATCCGGACTATCACTTTGATCGAGAGGCAACCGTACTGGTGACGACCTCCGTTGGCGGCAATGCGCAGAACACGCTCAATGCGCGCTACTACCTTCGAGACATGGTCAGGGCCATGAAGGACCAGGGCTTTCGCAACGTATTCACTGACAACACCCTGCCTCAGAACCCTGCACCGATCAGAATGACCGTCACGCTCGATGTCGACAGCCGCCAGGTCACTTACCGCTACACCGCCACCGAGTACGGCCAAGTGCCGACAAGCACCACCACCGAGTGCAAGAAGAGCAAGAAAAAAGACGATCAACTGACCTGCACCAGCAAACCCAATACCACCTATGGCCCAGTGGGCACCTCGGAGCGAACCGGCTACACCACGCTCACCACGCTCACCGCCACGGCTCGGGACGAAGCGAGCCGGCGCGCGGTGTATGTGCTTCGGGCAACGTCCTACAACGAGGATTGCCAGGCGGCCAAAGTCGAGGCGTTCCTGGTTGAACAGGGTTTGCAGAACCTGAATTTTCAGGATCGCGTGCAACGCAACTACACCGTGAAGATGCCGGAGGGCTACCAGTGCAAGTAGCCTGCACTGGACCCGCGGTTTAATTGAGCAAAAACACCATCAACGGATTGTCGTTCAAGCGCCCTTCGAAGCTGGGCGCCAGTTGCTCCACCGGCGTGCCCTTCAAAAGCGCAGTCTCTTTACGCGAGACAATCACCCAGGATGGACGCGGCAACGCGTTCAACTTCTCAAGCTCGTTACGCCCCACGAACAGCGGCTGCTCATCGTGGTCCAGGTTCATCATGTAGCGTATGGCCCAGGTGTCCCGCGCCAGATCGACAAACACCAACGGGCCGGGCTGCGACACCCGAAGTGTTTCTACCTGGCTGACGAACCGCTGCGTATCGAATTGCAGGTCCTTGGCCGGCTCGATCACCGCCACCAGCAGCAGCCATTGCGCCGCCAGCGCGATCACACTGAGCGACACCAACCTCAGCTCCCGCCGCCAGGCCACCAGGGCCGCCACTTGAAGAATGACCAGCACACCGATCAGCAGCGGCAGCGAAACATCAGGCCAGTAACCGTGCTTTTGCCACGCCTGTCGACAGACGAAGAGCACAACCACGCCCAAGGCCGGTAGCGCTGCGACAAGCCATTCATAACCGCGACGTACACCCACCAACCAATTTTGCGCGTAAAGCAGCCCATAGGCGGCGACAGCGGCAAACATCGGCACCATCGGCAGGATGTAGTAAGCACGCTTGAAGTGTGGCACCGATAGGCCGAGCAAAATCATCAAGCCACACGCGCCCAGACGCCAAAAAAGCTGCATGTCCTCATTCGCCCAGCGCTCAGACCAACGATGACGCAGCGCAATCAAGGTCGCCAGCGCCAACGGCACCACAGGGAAGTAGCGATACAAACTCAGCTTGAAGTAGAAATAAAATGGCTCGCCCGACTCATCAAGACGGCCACCCACCTGCATTTTGAACACTTCATCGGCAAAGGCATCGCCGCCACTGATACGTGCCAGCTTCATCAGCAGCCACCAGCACGCCGCAAGCAGCACCAACCCGACAACGCCGTGGACCAGCACCTGCTTGACCCTCTCGCCTGGCCGAGCCAGCGCCCAATACACGCACACCACCCCGCACACCTCGATCAACCCCAGCGGCCCGCGAATCGCGAAGCCCAGGACGAACAGCGGGAACACCGCCAACTGCCGCACCCGCGAACCCAGACGCTCGCCGCTGTGCAGCAGATAAAAACTGCCGACGCACAACAACGCGACCATCTGGTCCAGGCATACCGAGCGGGATTTTTCCAATAACTGGGTCGTGAGCAGCGTCAGCAACACCGTGAGCAACGCCCAAGGACGGCCGGCAGGCGCCAGCAAGCGGTAGATCAGGGCAACCACACCTGCCGAGGCGAGCGCCGTAGGCAGCACATTCGCCAAGTGATTCGGCGCACCAAACAACCGGGCAAACACAAAACTGAAGAAAGTCGCCGTGCCGGGGTAATCCGCATACGGCTGACCATAGGTAGTAGGGAAAAGGCTCGCACCATGGCGAAACATTTCCTGCATAAACAGCGCCCAACGCCCATCAAAACCTTGGGGCTGCTGATCCCAGATCCCTAGGGTGAATAGCAGTAAGGCGATCAGAAAAATGCCCAGGGACTCCAGGCGAAAACGACTGCGGTGGTCCATCGATTGTCCTTTCAGGTAGGGTGCGCCGACTTATGGTGCCGCAGCCCGTCCTGAATGACGCCTGAACAAAACCCAACATTCACGCTTTACCGATTGGCGGGCCACACCCACCGTGGCACCAGGCGAATGTAGATCAGCTCCCCCACCAACTCGACCAGTGTTTGCAGGATGACTGCCGTTGCGGCAATACCTCGCACCTCTTCGGGCAGAGCCAACGCCAGAGGCAGCACCACCAGCGAATTGCGGGTCGATGCACTGAAGGTCACCGCCCGCGCCGTCATCGCGGGCAAAGCGAACAACTTCGATGCAAACGCGCCCATCAGCGGCGCCAACAACAGGAAGCCCAGGTAGACCGGAACCACCGGCAACAACAGGCCGATATCGCGCACCACTGCGCTGATCTGCCCGCCGATCACCACAAACAGCACCAGCGCCATCGCCGGCACCGGCAGCCAGGCCCAGGCATTGTTCCACGCGCCGACAATCTTGGAGCAGCGCGCCAGAGCCGTGGTCAGCACCGCAAGGATCATCGGCGCCACGATCAACCCCAGGAATGCCTCGACAAACGGCCCCACCGCCACCACCCCCTCGAACTGCGCGCCCAACAGGAAACTCAGGTAAACCGGCAGCAACACCAATTGCAGCAACAACAGCAGCGGCGTCGCCGCCAGCATTGACCGCGAATCGCCCTTGCCGATATGGGTAAACACCACCACGTAGTCGATGCACGGCGTGAGCAGCACCAACAGCGCCCCCACCAGCAAACCCGGGCACTCCACCAGGCCACGCGTCAACGCCCACACGAGCAATGGCACCAGGACGAAATTGGCCAGCAACAATGCCCAGAGGAAGCGTTTGTTGATCAAGCCCTGGCGCAAGTCTAGAAACGGAATTTGCAGGAACATCGCGTACATCAGCACCGCAATCGCGGGCATGACCAGCATGCCAAGCCCTTGGGCGGCCACGGGCGCGAGCAAGCCGAAGCAGGCAGCCAGCAGGACCGCCGCAAAGTACACAGGAATCTGGTGGTGTTCGAGGGTGTCGCGGGTCATGGGCCAACTCTGTTCAATCAACACGATCGCAAGCCCGGGCGGCCGACGCGATACACCGAGCATACCGGCACTTTCTGCACGCATGGCAGGTTAAATTTGGTAATTTCGGCTTCTTATAAAAAAGCGCATGAGTCTTCAGGCTTACCCTACAAGCGCATGGATTGAGGCAACCGATGAACCTGCCGACCCGACCTGCCCCGGAAACCTTTCGACAAGCTGCCGCCGACGGCTACCTTATCGGCGGCTTCACCTGGCGGCACATCCGTACCGACCCCACACGCCCGGTAGTGATCATCAACGCCGCTACGTCCGTGCGCTGCCGCCATTATTCACGCTTTGCCGACTATCTGTTTGCCAATGGCTTGGACGTCATCACTTACGACTATCGCGGCATCGGCGAATCCAGGGACGGCTCCCTGCGCGGCTTCAAGGCCTCTTGGTCAGATTGGGGCGTGCTGGATTTCGAGGCAATGCTGCAACGGGCTCAGCGAGAATTTCCCGGGCAACCGATTGATGTGGTCGCCCACAGTTTCGGCGGTTGCGCTGCCGGGCTGGGGGCATCGGGAGCGGTGATTCGGCGGGTTGTCACGGTAGGCGCGCAGTTCGCCTACTGGCGCGATTATCACGCAAGCGAACGCTGGCGCATGCTTGCCAAATGGCATGTGGCGATGCCCTTGCTGACGGCACTGTGCGGTTACTTCCCCGGCAAGCGTCTGGGCTGGCTGGAGGACACGCCGACGGGCGTGGTGAAGGATTGGGCCACACCGACCTCGAGTTACGAAAGACGCCCCAGCGGTCGCATCCTGGGTGAGCTGCCATTTAGCCGCGTGAAGGCGCGGATACTGGCCATCAGCATGACCGACGACCCGTTTGGCACCGTGGCGGCCATCGAACGGTTACTGGGCTATTTCAACAACAGCGAATGCACTCACTGGCGGATTGCACCCGAAAATATCGGCGAGGAAAACGTCGGACATTTCGCGTTCTTCCGTAGCGAGTACCAGAACCGACTATGGCCCATCGCACTGGCGTGGCTACAAAAAGGCAAGATGGCAGACGGTACGCCCGGGCACCGAGTGACGGAACGCACGTAGATTCCCTTGGGATTTCACCCAACCTGCGCTTCAATACCCGACCCCGATCCTGAACCAAGGACGCAAGCCCATGGCTTCGCCAAACAAACAGCAAAAACGCGCCCACCGGGCAAAGGCCAAGGCCAAGCAAAACCGCACCCAACGCGCCGTCGCGGCGAAGCCGGATGCGTTCGCCGGCGATGACAGCCGTATCGACCTTGAATCGGTGGATTTGACCGAGCTGTTTGTTGAAATGCGCACAGCCGGTGAAATCAGCCAGCAGGCGCTGTGTGCGGCATTCCTGTCGCACCCTTTGCTGGCACTGGTGCTGGAGCAGGAAGGCGAAGAGGAAGCCACCGATTTTATCCTGGCGGCGCTGATCGAGTATCGGCAGTGGGCCACGGACAGCGATGACGAAGCGGCGGCGCTGGCGTGGATCGAATCGTCAGAGTTCCAGGCCGATTACGTGGCAGCCTCCCAAGCGCTCGCCAACTCGGAAGACTGACGCAGAGTGAAATGTGAGAGGGGGCTTGCTCCCGATAGCATCAGGTCTGTCAGAGCATCTGGTACTGACACACCGCTATCGGGAGCAAGCCCCCTCCCACATTTTTGTTCTGCGGCGTGTCAGTTCAGTACTGCAGCACCCACTCTTTGAGCCTTGCGACGGCTTGCCACAACCAACCCCGCCAACACCACCAACAAGCTCAAGATGCCGGTCGCGATAATCTCGACCCGATGCGCTTCCTGGAACAGCATGACGGTCAACGTACCGACGATGAACACCATCACCGCATAGGTCAGGCCCGGGAACAGCCACATTTTGAACGCGATCTTCTCGCCCGCCGCCGTGCGCTTCTGGCGCATGCGCAGTTGCGACACCGCAATCACCAGGTACACCAGCAACGCAATGGCACCGGAACTGGCCAGCAGGAACTCGAACACTGCCGCCGGCGCCACGTAGTTGGCAAACACCGCCAGGAACGCCGCGCCAGTGGACAGCAACACCGCCCAATAAGGCGTGCCGCTTTTGTTGGTGCGCTTGGACACAGCCGGCGCATCACCGCGACGCCCCAGGGAGAACAGCATGCGCGAGGCGGTGTACAGCGCCGAGTTCAGGCAGCTGGTCACGGCAACCAAGACCACCAGGTCGACGATCAGCTTGGCATTCGGGATGCCCATGCGCTCCAGCACCGTCTGGTAGGAACCTACCGCCGCCAGAGTCGGATCGTTCCATGGCACCAGGGATACGACGATAAAAATCGACAACAGATAGAACAAGCCAATCCGCCAGATCACCGAGTTGGTGGCCTTGGTGATTTGTTGGCCGGGGTTCTTCGATTCAGCCGCCGCGATGGTGACGATCTCAGTGCCCATGAACGAGAACATCGTCGTCAGGATGGCCGCCAAGACTGCGCCGATGCCATTAGGCATGAAGCCCTGGGTGTCGAACAGGTGCGAGACGCCACTGACTTGGCTGGTTGGCAGGAAACCGAAAACCGCCGCCAACCCGAGGATCACGAAGCCGACGATCGCCACCACTTTGATCAGTGCAAACCAGAACTCGAACTCACCGTAGTTCTTCACGCTGAACAGGTTGGTCGCCGTCAGCAGCAAGGTGATGATCAGGGTAAACGCCCAGATTGCCACGCCGGGGAACCAGGCATGAAGGATGGTCGCAGCGGCGTTGGCCTCCAGCGGAATCACCAGCACCCAGAACCACCAGTACAACCAGCCGATGGTGAAACCGGCCCAATGGCCGATCGCACGGTCGGCATAAGTGGAAAACGAACCGGTGTCCGGCGACGCAACGGCCATTTCGGCCAACATGCGCATCACTAATACCACCAGCGTACCGGCCGCCGCGTAGGCCAACAGAACGGCCGGGCCGGCTGCAGCGATCGCATGGCCGGAGCCGACAAACAAACCGGCACCAATAACGCCGGCAATCGACAGCATGGTGACATGACGCGGTTTGAGCCCCTGTTCGAGGTCATTGGAGCTTTGCGTACTACTCATTGACACACCTTTGCGAGGAATTGCGAAAACGGTCCGTCCCGCCTGCAGTCTTTCTCGTGAAAAGAAACCAACGGGGCGTTCTTTATTTTTTACGCAAGATTTGCGCCAAAATGTTACAAAGCCGCGATTGACGCGGGCTGTAGGACGATTCAACAACCGACGCAAGTCATTGAGAACAATGGCATTCCGCTATAGCGTTACCGTGCGACCCACTTTCAGGACGAACAAACGCACCAAAAGCACACACAAAAAGTACGTGACGCCTCATAAAAGGGCTGATAAGCACCGTTTGCCCGGTTAACCCTTCCAACACCCGGCCAAAGCTGGCACCATCGCGCCCTTTTTTACGCGAAGCCTGTGGATTTACCGGGTTCATACGTCTGTCAGGTTGTAGATGGCGCGACACGCTGCTGTGCCGATGCGACACCCTGCCGCAGACCACCCGTTAACCGCCCGCAGCGCTGTTGGCTGCCATCCGAACGCTATGCTAGCTTGGCGCCTCGCCAGGAAGGCGGCCCAACAGCGTCGAACGCAACGAACACAATGAGGACCGCACATGGCCGAGGCCACGCCCGCGCTTGAAATCCGCAACTTGCATAAACGCTATGGTGAGCTGGAGGTACTTAAAGGTATCTCGCTGACCGCCCGCGACGGCGACGTGATCTCGATCTTGGGTTCCTCCGGTTCCGGCAAGTCCACCTTTTTGCGCTGCATCAACCTGCTGGAAAACCCCCATCAGGGCCAGATCCTGGTCGCCGGTGAAGAACTCAAGCTCAAGGCCGCGAAAAACGGCGAGCTGATGGCTGCCGACGGCAAACAGATCAACCGCCTGCGCAGCGAAATTGGTTTTGTGTTTCAAAACTTTAACCTGTGGCCGCACATGAGCATCCTCGACAACATCATCGAGGCGCCCCGCCGCGTGCTCGGCCAGAGCAAGGCCGAAGCCATTGAAGTGGCCGAAGCCCTGCTGGCCAAGGTCGGCATCGCCGACAAACGCCACGCTTACCCTGCGCAACTGTCCGGCGGCCAGCAGCAACGGGCGGCCATTGCGCGCACCCTGGCGATGCAGCCCAAGGTCATCCTGTTCGACGAGCCGACCTCGGCCCTTGACCCGGAAATGGTTCAGGAAGTACTTAATGTGATCCGCGCACTGGCCGAAGAAGGCCGCACCATGCTGCTGGTCACCCATGAAATGGGCTTTGCCCGCCAGGTGTCCAGCGAAGTGGTGTTCTTGCACCAGGGCCTGGTCGAAGAGCAAGGATCGCCACAGCAGGTGTTTGAAAACCCGCTTTCGGCACGCTGCAAACAATTCATGTCCAGCAACCGCTAACGGAGCAACATGCATGCAGAACTATAAAAAATTCCTTCTGGCCGCGGCCGTTTCGATGGCGTTCAGCGCCACAGCCATGGCGGAAACCCTGAAGATGGGGATCGAAGCGGCCTACCCGCCCTTCAACAATAAAGACGCCAGCGGCAACGTCGTCGGCTTCGACAAAGACATCGGCGACGCCCTGTGCGCCAAGATGAAAGTCGAGAAGTGTGAAGTGTATGTCTCCGACTGGGACGGCATCATCCCGGCCCTGAACGCCAAGAAATTCGACTTCCTGGTGTCTTCGCTGTCGATCACCGATGAACGCAAGCAGGCCGTCGACTTCACCGACCCGTACTACTCCAACAAGCTGCAATTCATCGCGCCGAAAGCCACTGCGGACTTCAAGACCGACGCAGCATACCTGAAGGGCAAAACCATCGGCGCACAGCGAGCGACCCTGGCCGGTACTTACCTGGAAGACAAGCTGCCGGACACCACCGCCAAGCTGTATGACACCCAGGAAAACGCCTACCTCGACCTGACGTCCGGACGCCTGGACGGCATCCTCGCCGACAAGTACGTGCAATACGAATGGCTCAAGAGCAAAGACGGTTCGGCCTACGAGTTCAAAGGCGACCCGGTGGTAGAAAGCGACAAGATCGGTATCGCCGTACGCAAGGGCGACCCACTGCGCGAGCGCCTGAACAAAGCCCTGGCGGAGATCAAGGCAGACGGCACCTACAAGAAGATCAACGACAAGTATTTCCCGTTCAGCATCGAATGATCTGAACGACTTGCCCGGCGTGCTCAGCGGAGCACGCCGGCTTTAAGCTCTGCCTTGCGATATGAAAACACCATGAATTTCGATCTCTACGGATTCGGCCCGGCACTTGCCGCCGGCGCGCTGATGACCGTCAAACTGGCGCTCACGGCCCTGTGCCTGGGGCTGGTGCTGGGCCTTGCCGGCGCCTTGGCCAAGACGTCCCCGTACAAGCCGCTGCAATGGCTTGGCGGCGCTTACTCGACCATCGTCCGCGGTATTCCCGAATTGCTCTGGGTGCTGCTGATTTATTTCGGCACGGTCAACCTGATGCGTGCCCTCGGTGAGTTCTTCGGTAACCCCGACCTTTCTCTCAGTGCCTTTGCCGCCGGGGTGATCGCCCTCGGCCTGTGCTTTGGCGCCTACGCCACGGAAGTGTTCCGTGGCGCGATCCTCGCCATTCCCAAGGGCCACCGCGAAGCGGGTGTGGCGTTGGGGCTGTCGAAGTTCAGGATTTTCACCCGCCTGATCATGCCGCAGATGTGGCGCATCGCCCTGCCCGGCCTGGGCAACCTGTTCATGATTCTGATGAAGGACACCGCACTGGTTTCGGTGATCGGCCTGGAAGAAATCATGCGCCACGCCCAGATCGGCGTGACCGTGACCAAGCAGCCCTTCACCTTCTTCATGGTCGCGGCATTCATGTACCTGGGCCTCACCGTGCTGGCCATGACCGGCATGCACTTCCTGGAAAAACGCGCCGCCCGCGGCTTTGCAAGGAGCACCCAATGAGCGGCGACTACAGCTGGCTGGCGCATTTCGACCTGGGCCTGAACTGGGCCGTGATCATCAAGTGGCTGCCCAAGCTCGCCCAGGGCGCCACCCTAACGCTGGAACTGGTTGCCATCGCGGTGATTGCCGGCCTGCTGCTGGCGATCCCGCTGGGCATCGCCCGTTCCTCGCGCCGCTGGTACGTGAGCGCCCTGCCCTACGCCTACATTTTCTTCTTCCGGGGCACGCCACTGCTGGTGCAGTTGTTCCTGGTCTATTACGGCCTGGCACAGTTCGATACGGTCCGTGAGAGCGTCCTCTGGCCCTACCTGCGCGATCCGTTCTGGTGTGCCACGGCGACGATGACCCTGCACACCGCCGCTTATATCGCCGAGATCCTGCGCGGCGCGATCCAGGCCATCCCGCCGGGTGAGATCGAAGCGGCACGCGCCCTGGGCATGTCCAAGCCCAAGACGCTGTTCTACATCATCCTGCCCCGCGCCTCGCGCATCGGCCTGCCGGCCTACAGCAACGAAGTGATTCTGATGCTCAAGGCCAGCGCCCTGGCCAGCACCGTGACCTTGTTGGAGCTGACGGGCATGGCGCGTACGATCATCGCCCGCACCTACTTGCCGGTGGAGATCTTCTTCGCCGCCGGGTTGTTCTACCTGCTGATGGCTTACATCCTGGTGCGCGGCTTCAAACTGCTCGAACGCTGGTTGCGCGTCGATGCCTGCCAGGGACGCTGAGGCCCGTTTCAAAGCGCTGGATGCGTTTCTGATCGAGCATCAAGGGCTGTGGCGACCACGGCCCTTTACGCACCTGCAATTACCCTGGGAAGCCGCGCATCCCGAGTTGGCCCACTGGCTTCGCCAACGCTCGTTGGCGGATGCCGAATCCAGCCACAACCACAACCACGCCCACGCGTTAGCGGCGCCTGCGCCTTTTCCACAGTTGGCGGAGCGGGCATTGCGCCTCAGTGCAGTGGACGAGTTACCGAAACGCGCACTGGAGCCGGCCCGCCACCGCCTGAACGTCGACGTGCCCGGCCGCAAATGGCAGCAGATCGAAGCCTTCGGTGCCGCATTGCAATTCACCGAAACACCTGGCCACTGGCTGGACTGGTGTGCCGGCAAAGGTCATCTCGGCCGTCGCCTGCTGCAACCCGGCCAGCAACTGACTTGCCTGGAATACGACCCTGCCCTGATCGCCTCAGGCCAGGCGCTGAGCGAGCACCACCGATTGCCGGTCACGCATCGCCTGCAAGACGTGATGGCGGATGTGACACTCAGCCCCGCCCACACGCCCGTCGCATTGCATGCCTGCGGCGACTTGCACGTGCGCCTGTTGCAACTGGCCAGTGCTGCCGGCTGCAAACAACTGGCGCTGGCGCCCTGCTGTTATAACCGCATCAATGCCGAGCACTACCAACCGCTATCGAGCGCCGGCCGGACGTCAGGCCTGCGCCTGTCAAAAGATGACCTGGGCCTGCCATTGAGCGAAACCGTCACCGCCGGCAATCGCGTGCGCCAACAACGTGACACCTCCATGGCTCGACGCCTGGGCTTTGATCACTTGCAACGCCAGTTACGCGGCCACGACGACTACTTACCCACCCCCTCTCTGCCCGCCAGTTGGCTGGGTAAACCCTTCGCCGACTACTGCCGGGAACTGGCGAACCTCAAGGGCTTATCCACAGGTGAACAGGATTGGGCTGCACTGGAGGCCGAGGGTTGGCGCCGCCTGGCACAGGTACGCAACCTGGAATTGGTCCGAGGCTTGTTTCGACGCCCGCTGGAGATGTGGCTAGTGTTGGACCGGGCGCTCTATCTGTCGGAACAGGGCTACAAGGTCGAGATAGGCAGCTTCTGTGAGCCCGCCCTGACCCCACGCAACTTGATGGTGCTGGCCGAGCGCGATTAAGGGGCAAAATTTCCTATATGCCCCTGTGGATAACTCTGTTGATGGATTCTTTACAGAGGCTGTTCCCATCAGCGCTGCAGGCCAAAAGGCACGCTGGTCATTTTTTGTTCACAAAATAAAATGCACACAAAACAGGCAGTTGCAGCGTGTTGAGAACCGCTCCACAAAATGGCCGTCACCTGACAGCCGCAACCAACCGATTGTGCATAAGCATCTGGCATTAAGCCTATAAAGCGCGCTTCATGGTTTCTTTTTCGGTGCCTTCAATGCCAGGCAAATCTCATTGATATCGTCTCCGGCCAGCCGCTTGGCTGCGCTGTCCAACGGGTCTGCCGCAAAGGCCAGCGCCTCGTTGATTGCCACGTCACGATGTACTTCAAATGGTGGGGACTCCAGGCGCTGCTTGAAGGCCTCGACCATGTCCAGGCCGAAGGCATCACTCTCGTCCACCTGATTGACCACTACATGCACAGAGGGTGGGCGAGAGCCCTCAAGATGGGGCGCCAGCAGTTGGTCAAAATGCTCCAGAGTGGCAAGACACGCAGCATCGGGATGAACCACCAGCAGCACCACGTCGGCAACGCTCAGCGCTTGATGGAAGTAGACGTTATTACCGGCAGGCGTATCGATGATCAGCGTTTGCCGCTCGCTCAGGCCCAGGGACGCGAGACGCTGCGCCAACCAGTTGGGCTCATGCTTGAGCCAACGCTCCAGGTTTTCCTGCTGCTGGATATCGATATCGCCAAAGGTAATCACCTGGCAACCGGCGAAGCTGACCTGTTGCAAAGCCCCCCACTGCCCATGCTCCAGACTGGTGCGGCCAATACCGGGTAACGCCGCACTGACCCCGAAGTGATGATGCAAGGCATTTTGCGGGTCCAGATCCAGCGCCACCACTGACTCACCATGACGCTGCAAGCCACTGCTCAAGGCCGTGGCCAACGTGCTGCGCCCAACGCCGCCATTGATAGACACCAGCGCCACGACCTTGGCGCGCACAACCGCGATATCGGCGGGCGGGGAATGTGAGTGGGTGTCTTCGTCGCCAGGCACACTGCCAAAAAAGTGCATCCGCGCATTAATGCCTTGGGCATCGTGGCTGACATCTTTGCCAAATAACGCCAAAAGTTCTTCGCTGAGGCTCATAGCCTTCTCCTCACGACGCAGCTTAAAGACGTGAAGTTCGGCAAGCAGGCACTAGCCGCAGGTCTTTTTTATAGGCGTCCCGGTGAATGCATTCTGGGTCAGGCACAGAAAAGTGTCATTATTTTGATGTTTTCGCAGTTTATTTTTCGGACGAACGGCTTAAAGTCAATTAAATGGCTTTCTAGCCGCTTAATGCCCCCTTCCCCTTCAGCCCTCCTTCGTATCGGCAAGTACATAAATATTCAGCCAATACACAACGAGACAAAACCCGAGATCGACGACACAGACCAGATACCTCCCAGGCGCTCAATGACCTCACCCCATCACTGACCCTGAGGACACTACGATGAACCCCAACAACTGGAAACCCCTGATCGCCGCCGCCCTGCTTGCACTGACCGCCACCGCACACGCCGGCGTAACCCCCAAGCCAGACATCCAGCGCGTACTCTCCACCAGCGAAGACTCCCGCTCGGGATGCGGCATAGTGAACGCGCGAATGACCTATCTCGACTCAAAGGGCCAGACGCAGGTGTTGGATTACATGAAATTCACGGACAACTGCGGCGATGGCAACTGAGCTGATTAGACGGCCCCGGAGCACGACTCGCCGCCATGAAAATACGGCCTGCTCAAGAAAACCTCTGTATTTGCAAAAATAGTCAGAATTCAGGGGTTTACAGATGCCTTCCAATCGCTATAATCGTCGCCCTAACACGCCGGTATAGCTCAGTTGGTAGAGCAACTGACTTGTAATCAGTAGGTCCCGGGTTCGACTCCTGGTGCCGGCACCATACAAAACGAAGCCCTCGCAGAAATGCGAGGGCTTTGTCGTTTCTGGAACGTCCATTTTTCCGTCAACCCACTGACAATCTTCCAGCCAATACACCAACACAACGTAAGTAACTTCACACCTATTGGCCGAAAACGCTGAACAGTGCATCCAGCATCAGCGTGCTTATCTTTGCCCCCTGCCTCTCTAGACTGGGTCGTACCTTTCCCAGCCCAAGGAGCATTGTCATGTCCAAACATTCAATCAATGGCAAGGTCGTACTGATCGCCGGCGGTGTGAAAAATCTCGGCGGTTTGCTCGCCCGCGATCTCGCCCTGCAGGGTGCCAAGGCGGTAGTGGTGCATTACAACAGCGCCTCCAGCCAGGGCGATGCCAACGCCACTGCGGCGGCTCTCGAGGCGCTGGGAACCCAGGCGGTGGTGTTGCAGGCAGACCTGACCACAGCCGGGGCCGTGGAAAAGCTGTTCAGCGATGCCGTGGCTGCAGTCGGGCGTCCGGATATTGCGATCAACACCGTGGGCAAGGTGTTGAAGAAACCCATAGCTGAGATCACTGAAGCTGAGTACGACGAGATGATGGCGGTTAACTCTAAAACCGCGTTTTTCTTTCTCAAGGAAGCCGGCAAGCACCTCAACGACAACGGCAAGATCTGCACCATCGTCACCTCGCTGCTCGGCGCGTTCACGCCGTTCTACGCGGCGTATGCCGGCAGTAAAGCGCCGGTGGAGCAGTTCACCCGAGCGGCTGCAAAAGAACTCGGCGCGCGAGGTATTTCGGTGACGGCAGTGGGCCCGGGCCCGATGGATACACCGTTTTTTTATCCGGCCGAAGGTCAGGATGCGGTGAACTATCATAAGACCGCCGCGGCGCTTTCGCCGTTCTCGCGCACGGGCCTGACTGATATCGAGGATGTGGTCCCGTTCATTCGCAACCTGGTGAGTGATGGCTGGTGGGTGACGGGCCAGACGATTTTGATCAACGGCGGGTATACCACCAAGTAACGGGCGAAAAGCGATTGCAACCCCGTAATGCGGCGTTGACACTTTTCCCGACAAACCAGGCCGTGGGGTTGCTATGAGCGTCGATCAGTCTGCACATCACCCGCCGGTTTCGAGTGAAACAGGCTAACGCCGTCGTCGAGCACTGATAACCCATGGACCGCATCGACCAGTACCAAATTTTCGTTCAGGTGGCTGAGCTCGGCAGCTTCATCCAGGCCGCACGCCTGCTGAAACTGCCGCGTGCCACAGTATCGGCGGCGATTCAACAATTGGAAGCCAATACCGGAACGCGCTTGCTGCACCGCACCACGCGTAAGGTGTCGTTGACCACCGATGGCAGCCAGTTACTGCAGCGCGCACGCCAGGTATTAGTCGAGATCGATGAGATCGACCAACTGTTCCACACCCATCAAGAGCAGGTGATGGGGCGCCTGGAGGTCGATGTGCCCAGTCGTATCGCCCGGCGCCTGCTCATTCCTGCGCTGCCCGATTTTCTCCAGCGTTACCCGCACCTGGAACTGGGCCTGGGTTCCACCGACCGCTCGATAGACCTGGTGCAGGAGGGCGTCGATTGTGTGATTCGTTTCGGCACGCCGCAGATCAGCAGCCTGGTAGTGAAACCGTTAGGGCAGGTGTTGACGATCAACTGTGCCAGTCCCGCTTACCTGAGCGAGTTTGGCGTACCCACCGACCTTGCCGAGTTGCAGGAGCGGCACGTATGCGTCGGCTATGTGGCGGGATCGAGCGGGCAGGAGGTTCAGTGGGAATACTGTCTCGACGGCGTCCGGCATTCGTTGCCACTGCCCTGTCGCTTGGTGGTCAATAGTGCGGAAAGCTATATCACCGCATGCCGCACAGGCCTCGGTTTGATTCAGGTGCCGTTGTTCGATGTGCAGCATCTACTCGATAGCGGCGAGTTGGTGGAAGTACTGGCAGCTTACCGGCCACCGTCGATGACCGTGTCTGTACTGTATCCGGATCGTCGCCAACGCTCTCGCCGCCTCAGTGCCTTCATCGAGTGGTTTGCCAGCTTGATGGCGCCATATCTGCAGAGTAGGTAAAGCCGTTTCGATTGGCGGTGAAGACAATCAAGCAACCCGCCCCCCTCTCCTGCGCAAGTAGATCATCTGCACAGTAACGCCGATAACAAGCACCAGCGCTATCCCCGCCTGCGCACCGATCAGCACCGGCGATTTCAAATCGCTAACAAAAGGATGACCATCAGGCACCCGGCGCAATGTCTCGGACACCGTCGGCACCATCAGGAAAAACGCCGTCAGGCTCAGGAAGATGGTTTCCAGATAAATCCGCGCACGGCCCAGCCAGGCCAGGTGCGCAACGCCATAACCGGCCACGAGCAAGGCAATCGTGATGACGCCAATGAGGTTGCTGACCGGTTGTTTGGCGACCAGGAACACGCTGAAAGCACCGATCAGCATCGATGCCAGATAGAACCTGCCCGGTGTTGAGCGGGGAACGATGCGCCCGGAGCGGATGAACATGTAGGCCGCCAGTGGAATGGCGGGCAGGCTGCCGAGGGTGTGGATCCAGCCGAGGGTGGAGATTCCGAACATTTTGCGTTTCCCGTGTGATTGGAAGATATGCATAAACGACCTGCGCTGGAAACGCTCATCCAGATCGCCTCGGCGCGTTATGATCCGGGAATCAGCTTATTGAAGGCGTGGCCGTGCAGACATGACCAATCCCCTCGAACATTTGATCATTCATCCGGAAATGCAGTTGGAGGGCCTGGCCAAAGGCGACCTTTTGTCTCAGGTACTGGCGCAGATTCGTCTGACGGGCGACCGCGTTTATGCCTCTGAGCTGACCATCGGGCAACCGCTCAAGCTTGATGAAAAGAGCGCGCATATCTGCGTAGTCCAGCAAGGCGGGTTGCAACTGGAGAGCTGTGGCCAAGCACCGGTGATGCTGGAACAGGGCGATGTGCTGCTACTCCCTCACGACCCCACGGGTATCAGGATTACGGCATGCAGTGGGCCGGCCACGGTGGTGGTCTGCCGATTCTGGTTCGATGCAAGCAGTTTCCAGGCGATGCTGTTTGCCCTGCCGCAGTTGATCCACATCCGACAGACCGAAGCGGCGGCCTGGGCCGAAGGTATTCTGCATTTCATGTTGCTCGAAGCCCATGACACGCAACCCGGCGGTGCGTTGATGATTTCGCGCCTGATTGATCTGGTGGTGATACGCATCCTGCGCACCTGGGTTCAACAGGGTGGTGCGTCGGGATGGCTCGGAGGGTTGTCGGATGCGCGCATCGCCCGGGCGCTGCGGGCTATCCACGCAACGCCCGGCCAGCAGTGGCGCATTGATGCGCTGGCGGAAGTTGCCGGCATGTCGCGTTCCAATTTCTGCGAGCGGTTCAGTACGTTGGTCGGGCGCTCACCGTTGCGCTATCAGAATGAGTGGCGGCTGACCTTGGCAAAAACCATGCTTTCCCGACAGGGAGGTCGCATCGGCGAGGTTGGGTTTGCGGTGGGTTATGAGTCCGAGGCGGCGTTCAGCCGGGCCTATAAGGCTTTTTTCGGGCGTTCGCCTCGGGATGACCACGCCCGACACGCACCCGATAAGTGATCGCCTGCACATAAAAAAACCCCGAACCAGTCGGGGTTTTTATCGCCTGGGATCAGGCGCGACTTGCGATCAATCAGAAAACGTTGATCGGGTAGTCGGCGAACAGACGGATTTCGTTACCGCCTACGTTGTAGTTGCTGGCGTTGTTGGAGACGCGCAACCAGGACGCACGCGCACGCAGGCTCAAGTCTTTGGCTGGGCCGCTCTGTACGACGTACTTGAACTGGTTCCAGATTTCACGCTCGGTACCGTCGCCACGGTTGCTACCGTCGTCGATGTTGGTACCGCGTACGTAGGCAACGTTGTAGGTCAGGCCCGGTACGCCGAAGGTGGCGAAGTCGATGCCGTAGCCAACCTGCCAGGAACGCTCGTCCTTGCCGTTGAAGTCAGACCAGTAGGAGTTGGCCAGCAGGATGGTGTTGCCACCGTCGCCGATGCCGCCGGCGTTGCGGTAGCCGCCGTACAGGTAGCCGGTGTCGCCGGTGCTGCGCTGGTGAGCGACGGTGAAGCTGTGCGGGCCGACAGCCCAGGTAGCGCCCAGGCTCCAGATCTTGTTGTCGCGAGCGTCCGCATCACCTTGGTTTTCCAGGGCGAAGCTGCGGTCCAGCTTGGTTTTGTAGCCGTTGAAGTCAAACGTCAGGGACTGTTTCTCTGGCAGGGCCAGCACGTAGTTGACGTTGACGTATTGCTTCTTCAGCACGTCCTGCATGTTGGAGGCATACAGTGCAGCCGACAGGCTTTCGGTGAATTTGTAGCTACCACCGATGTAGTCGATGCTTTTCAGGCGGCCGCTGTCGCTGCCTTCGGCGCTCTTGCGGGCTTCCTTGGTGAAGTGACCGGCGTCCAGTTGCAGGCCGGCGATCTCTTTGGAAACGATCGAGGTGCCTTCAAAGGTTTCCGACAACAGACGGGAGTTGTCGTACTCCAGGACCGGTACGGCTGGCATCTGCTGACCGTATTTGATCACGGTATTGGAGATGCGCGCCTTGACGGCTGCTCCACCCTTGGCCAGGTCGTTGGCGGCTTCGCCGCTGTCGCCTTGTTTGAAGAAGTCGATACCACCAGCGCCGCTACGGCCTTTGCCACCATCCAGGCGAATGGCGTACTGGCCGATCACGTCCACACCCACACCGACGGTGCCTTGGGTGAAACCGGACTCGAACTTGCCGATGAAACCCTGGCCCCACTCGGCTTTGTCTTGCTTGCCGTTTTTGTAGTCGCGGCTGATGTAGGCGTTACGGGCAGCAATGTTCAGGTGGCTGTCGTCAACAAAACCCTTGGATTGCTCCTGGTCGTTTGCCATGGCTGTCGATGCGCTCAAAATCCCCAGAGCGATCAAACTCATCCGTTGCTTCAACATATTCTTATATTCCTTATTACTGGTTGAGTACGCGCTGTGACACCAGGCTCCGTGTCGCTTTTCTGGTGTCGGCTTTTTCCGGAAAAAAGAAGGCCCGCGGACGACTGAACTGCCGCGGGCCTTTTTTTATTGGAGTAAGTCATGGCGGTTAGCCACAGGCGTTGGGCGCAATCCTATGCGCCCGTTGAACTATGTGTCAATTTCGTGAATCGTCTGTATTTAGGCGAAATAATTCTAAGCAGCGTCCTACTGCGCCCACTGTGGATGGGTATGCGCAAACCGGCAGTTGCGCGTGGCGCTCTTCAGTTCTTCAATAACTCACACAATGCTTGCACTTCATCGTCACTGAACAACCCCACCGGATAGCGCTGCATCACCACGCTGCGCAGGTCTGCCCGCCTGGCTGGTCGCGGTCCATTTGCCTTCAACCACAGCGCCAATGCGTGGATCGCATCACCGTTGACCCGCGTCGGGTGGAACGGGCGCGTGTAGATCAGGTTGATATCGGCATTCATTTCAGCGCTCTCTCCTACTGCGTGAGCGGCTAACTTACTCAAGGTTTATGACAGAACTGCGCAGTCATCAAACCTTGATCACGGTGACAACATCGATACAAGAGCTATGCCAATGTCCCGTGTTTGCAGGCTTTAGAGCATAAAAAAGCCCGCGACCTTGCTGGGCCGCGGGCTTGCTATGAGCGCTCTAAAGAGGTAGCGCGCAGCGCTGCTGCAAGCGCTGTTACAACTGCACTCAGTTTTTGTGCGGGGCGGGCTGTTGTTGGGTCAGGCAATGGATATTACCGCCGCCCAGTAACAGTTCACGGCCCGGCACCATGACCACTTCGTGCTGCGGGAACAAGTGCTGCAGGATAGTCCTGGCCTGGCCGTCCATCGGATCGTCAAAGCTCGGCGCGATGATGCCGCCGTTGACGATCAGGAAGTTGACATAGGAACCGGCCAACCGAACGCTCGGGTTACGCTCCTGGCTGCCATCCACCGGGTCCACGCCTGCGCACTCTTCCTCGGTGGCGAACAGCGGCCCCGGGATCGGCATTTTGTGCACGATGAACGAGCGTCCCTGTGCGTCAGTGCTACTTTGCAGCACATCCATGGCCGCGTGGCAGCGCGCATAGTTCGGGTCTTGCGGGTCGTCGGTCCAGGCCAGCAGCACTTCGCCTGGGCGTACGTAGCAGCAGAAGTTATCCACATGGCCGTCGGTTTCGTCGTTGAACAGACCGTCCGGCAGCCAGATGATCTTATCCACAGCCAGATTGGCGCTCAGCACGGACTCGATGGCCGCGCGATCCAGATGCGGGTTGCGATTACGGTTCAGCAGGCATTCTTCGGTGGTGATCAGCGTGCCTTCGCCGTCGACATGGATAGAACCGCCTTCCAGCACGAACCCTTCGGTGCGGTAACGCGGTGCGCGCTCGATCTCGAGGATCTTGCCGCCCACCTGCGAGTCACGGTTCCACGGCGCATACAACCCCCCGTCAAAACCGCCCCAGGCGTTGAAGTCCCAGTTAACCCCACGCACTTCACCGCTGTTGTTGATGACAAAAGTCGGGCCGGTGTCTCGCACCCAGGCGTCGTCGCTGGACATTTCCACGACACGGATATTGGGCACATCCAAACGTGCGCGGGCGTTTTCGTACTGGCCGGCGGAAACAGCAACCGTCACCGGCTCAAAACGCGCAATCGCCTTGGCCACCGCCACATGAGCCGCCTGCGCCGGCTTGCCGCCCAGGCGCCAGTTGTCCGGACGCTCGGGCCAGATCATCCAGGTTTGGGTCTGTGGCGCCCATTCGGCGGGCATATAGAAGCCATCGGCGCGAGGTGTGCTGTGCAGGGTGGTCATGGCGTTCAGGACTCCGAATGAGGGAATGGCCGACTTTATAGCGGATAAAAATCGGCTTTAAAAGCAACAAAAGATCATACAAGGAAAACATTACATAAATTGGTCGATAAAAATCGGCTATCTACAATTGCTCATCCAGCACTTTCGACAGCATGTCGACAAAGAAATCCACGCTGCGCCTGGACGTGATCATCGGCGGCTTGATCTTCAAGATGTTGAGATAGTCGCCGGTCGGCTGCATGAAGATGCCCAGCTCGCGCAGACGATCGCACAACAGCGCGGTCTCGAAAGTGGCGGGCTCCAGGGTTTGCCGATCACGAACCAGCTCCAATCCCAGATAGAACCCAGAGCCGTGAACAGCCCCTACCAATGGGTGACGGTCGATCAGTGCCTCCAGGCGAGCCTTGAAATGCCCTCCCACTACCTGGGCGTTTTCCCACAGCTTTTCTTCCTCCATCACATCCAGTACCGCCATGCCGATACGGCAACTGACCGGGCTCCCCCCTGCCGACGAGAAGAAATAGCCCTCGGCCTCCAGCGCTTCGGCGATCTCCCGTCGGGTGATTACCGCACCCAGCGGTTGGCCGTTGCCCATGCCTTTGGCCATGGTGATGATGTCCGGCACCACGACCTGTTCCTCAAAACCCCAGAAAAAATGCCCCATGCGGCCGTAGCCCACTTGCACCTCATCGGCGATACACACACCGCCCTGGGCACGTACCAGGCTATATACCTGCTGCAAATAGCCCGGCGGCAGGGAAATGCCACCGGCATTGCCGTACACCGGCTCGCAGATGAAGCCCGCCAACTGGCGTTTGCTCGCGGCGATTTTCGCCAGGTTATGCTCCACGCTTCGTACGTAATCCGGCGCACTGTCCGGCCCGCGGAACTCACCTCGATAGGTATTCGGTGCGGTCACCGGGTGCACCCAATCCGGGCGGCTGCTCAATGCCTGGGGGTTGTCGGCAATCGAGGTGGACACCGCATCCGCCGCCACCGACCAACCGTGGTACGCCTCCAGCACGCTGAGCATGTCGCGCCCGCCGCTGTAGGCCCATGCCAGGCGGATCGCCAGGTCGTTGGCCTCGGTGCCGCTATTGACCAGGAATACCCGGTCCATGCCATCCGGCGCCAGCGCCAGCAAACGTTCGGAAAACTCGGCAATCGCCGCGTAATGAAAGCGCGAGTTGGTATTGAGCAACGACCATTGCCGCGCCGCCACTGCGGCCATGCGCGGGTGACCATGGCCCAGCACCGCCACGTTGTTGAGCATGTCCAGGTAGGAACGGCCCTGCATGTCGATCAGGTGGTTGCGCCAACCCCGCTCGATGCGCGGCGGGTCGACGTAATAGTGCTTCTGCGAACGCGCGAAACTGGCGTCACGTCGCGCCAGCAGGGCTTCGGGGTCCAGTTCCGGCTCGGCATCACAGGCCAGGCCCAACAGTGTTGCGGGTGAGGGGCAAAGCGCCTGCCAGGCCGGCGCCCTGGAGGGCGTGCAAAACAACGGCGGCTCAAGCTCCACCCGGCACAACTGGACCGTGAGCGGCGCCTGCACTTGCCCCAGGACCTGCCCTTTGACCAGTGCCGAGCCAGGCGTCAACTGCGTCTTCACGCCCCATAAGCGCAGGCTCAATGGCGTACCCTGCAAACACACTAAACCGTCGGCGCCCGCGTGCAATGTCCCGGCAAAAGGCGCTTGTACGATACTGCCATGGGGAAGATGCAGCTCCACATGCAGGGCAAAGGTTTCCGGCTCGGCGGCGCTGTCGGGGCGCGTGCGCGACAACCGGTACTGCCCATATCGGCTGGCCGCCAGCCCATGCACCGCCGCCGCCTCATCCAGCAGCCGCTGGTCGATACCCGGCACTTCCCAGTTGCCGGCCTCGAAATGCGGGCTGAGTACGCCCAGGTCGATCAACGCAAACTCACGTCCTACCAGGCCAGGCAGCAAAGGGGCGAAGTCCTGCTCGGCAATCGTCGGCAACGTGTCACCGAGGCAACTGAAGATCGCGGCCTCCATCAACTCGAACGGTACCGATGTCGCCACATGGAAGATTTCCCACTCGTGCTCGGCGTTTTTCAACAGGTAAGCATTGTCCGGGTCCAGGCGTTGCTGCTGTTCGCTGCTCAGCACCAGCACCGCCGCACGGGCGACGATCAACGGCCATAGCACTTGCAGCTCTTCGCGTTGCAACGGCGTGATTGCGTGGCACGCCTGGATCGCCGGCAAAATAGCAAACGGGTCCCCTTCGGCATGGTGCAGCAGCGCCGCGCAGGTGACTGACAGGTCGGCAATGCGCCAGGTGTGTACCAGATCACCGAAATCAATCACGCCCTGGCATTGCCAATGCCGCTGGGCGTCGCGCTGCCACACGACATTGTCGTCAGTGATGTCCATATGCACCGCCTGCCATGGCAACCGTTGCGCCAGAGGCTTCACGTACGCTTCGACCTGCCGGGCCACCTGTGCCAGGGCGGCGCGCTGAGGCAGATCCTGCAGAGTCGTCAACAAATGGGTGATCAGTTCCTGTGCATGGCGCGGGTCCCACTGCAGGGTACGCTCCAGGCCCGGGTGCTCGAAGCCCGCCAGGGCCTGGCTCATCCGCCCGCACAGCGCTCCGAAGCCTTGGATCACTTCGCGGCTCAGGTGCGGCAAATCGGTCAGGGGCCGGCCGTCGATATACTCCAACAGCCGCAGATGCAGGGTTTGGTCATCGAGGCTTACCGTCAGCAGTTCGTCGCCCTTGAGGCTCTGGATGACCTTCGGCACACGTAGGTGCTCGCGTCCCTGCAGGTCCTTGAGGGCGGCATGCTGGGCCTGTAATTCAATGGCGGCGTAATCGCCCCGGCTGATTTTCAGAACAAACCGGCCACGCTCGCTGTCGATCTTGTAGTTGACGTCTTGTTGGCTACCCAATGACTGCAAGGAACCATCAAGGCCATAATGCTGCTTGAGTAATTGCGCCGCTTGGTCAGGGCTCACTTGTGGGCAAGGCAAACTGGCACGATGGATCAATGTGGCAAGCAACATTGTGACGCCCTCTGTTTTTTCAGGCGTCTATATCGCCATTGTTATGGGCAGTTAATCAACCCCTCATGCTCGCCGTGCTTGCACCAGCCCGCCTCACAACTCAAGCTATGCTTCTTTCGCCCAGTGTCCGTCTAAGGAAAAGGCCCTCGACATGCGCATTCTCATCACCGGCGGTGCCGGATTTATTGGCTCCGCCCTGATTCGCCACCTGATAGAACACACTGAGCACGAAGTGCTTAACCTGGACAAACTCACCTACGCCGGCAATCTTGAGTCGCTGACCAGCATCGCGTCCAACAGCCGCTATGAGTTCGTCCAGGCCGACATCGTCGACCAGGCCACCGTCAGCGCCGTACTGGCGCGCTTCGAGCCGCAGGCGATCATGCACCTGGCGGCCGAGTCCCATGTCGACCGCTCCATTGACGGTCCGTCGGATTTTATCCAGACCAACATCGTCGGTACCTACAGCCTGCTGGAAGCCACACGGGCTTATTGGCAGAAGCTGGCAGAACCGGCCAAAAGCGCGTTCCGCTTTCACCACATCTCCACGGATGAGGTATACGGCGACCTGCACGGTGTAGACGATCTCTTCACTGAAACCACGCCTTACGCACCCAGCTCACCTTATTCCGCGAGCAAGGCAGCCTCCGACCACCTGGTACGCGCCTGGCAGCGCACTTATGGCCTGCCGGTGTTGCTGACCAACTGCTCGAACAACTACGGGCCGTTCCACTTCCCCGAGAAGCTGATCCCGCTGGTCATCCTCAACGCCCTCGCGGGCAAGCCACTGCCGGTCTATGGCGATGGTTTGCAAGTGCGCGACTGGCTGTTCGTCGAAGACCACGCCCGTGCCCTGCTCAAGGTGGTAACCACCGGCGTAGTCGGCGAGACCTACAACATTGGTGGTCACAATGAGCAGAAGAACATCGATGTGGTGCGCGGCATCTGCGCCCTGCTCGAAGAACTGGCGCCGCAACGCCCGGCCGGCGTGGAAAAATTCACCGACCTGATCACCTTCGTCAAGGATCGCCCAGGCCACGATCAGCGCTACGCGATCGATGCCAGCAAGATCGAACGCGAGCTGGGCTGGGTTCCGCAAGAAACCTTCGAAACCGGTCTGCGCAAGACCGTGCAGTGGTACCTCGACAACCTGGAATGGTGCCGCAGGGTCCAGGATGGCAGTTATCAAGGTGAACGACTCGGCAACACTGACGCAAAGGATCTGATCGCATGATGAAGGGTATTGTATTGGCCGGCGGTTCCGGCACCCGTTTGCACCCCATCACCCTGGGCGTGTCCAAGCAACTGTTGCCGGTTTACGACAAGCCGATGATCTACTACCCGATCTCGGTGCTGATGCTGGCGGGGATCAAGGACATCCTGGTGATTTCTACACCAACGGACTTGCCGCAGTATCGTAACCTGCTGGGTGACGGCAGCCAGTTCGGCGTGCGCTTCAGCTATGCCGAACAGCCGTCTCCGGACGGACTGGCTCAAGCCTTCATCATTGGTGAAGAATTCATAGGTGAAGACCCGGTGTGCCTGATCCTGGGCGACAACATTTTCCACGGCCAGCACTTCGGCGAGCAGTTGCGCACCGCGGCCCAACGCCCGTCCGGCGCCACCGTGTTTGGCTATTGGGTCAAGGATCCTGAGCGTTTCGGCGTGATCGACTTCGACAAGGACGGCCGTGCCCTGTCCATCGAAGAGAAACCGGCGAAGCCCAAGTCGAGCTATGCCGTGACCGGGCTGTATTTCTACGACAACGACGTGATCCAGATTGCCAAGGCGGTCAAGCCTTCGCCGCGTGGCGAATTGGAAATCACCGATGTCAACAACGCCTACCTCAAGCGAGGTGACCTCCACGTTGAACGTTTCGGCCGCGGCTTCGCCTGGCTCGACACTGGCACCCATGACAGCCTGCTGGAAGCTTCAACCTACGTGCAGACCATCGAGCATCGCCAGGGCCTGAAAGTTGCTTGCCTGGAAGAGATCGCCTATCAGAACGGCTGGATCGACCGCGACTATCTGCTGGAGCGCGCCAAATACTTTGGAAAAACCGGCTATGGTCAATACCTGTACTCACTGGCCGACGAGGACACTAAATGAATGTAACCGCGACTGAATTGCCCGGTGTATTGATCATCGAACCGAAGGTTTTTGGCGATGATCGCGGTTTTTTCTATGAAAGTTTCAACGCCCGGCACTTTGAACAAGCCACTGGGTTGCAACAGCAGTTTGTGCAGGACAACCACTCACGCTCGCAAAAGGGCGTGTTGCGGGGCCTGCACTATCAGGTCGAGCACGCCCAGGGCAAACTGGTGCGTGTGACAGCCGGTGAGGTTCTGGACGTGGCGGTGGATATCCGCCGCAGTTCGCCCAACTTCGGCAAATGGGCCAGCGTGCGCCTGTCTGCCGGCAATAGTCGCCAACTGTGGATTCCACCGGGGTTCGCCCATGGTTTTGTGGTACTCAGTGATTACGCCGAGTTCCTCTACAAAACCACCGACTATTACACGCCGGCAGCCGAGCGTTGTATCAGTTGGAACGACCCCACGCTAAACATTGACTGGCAACTCGATGGCCCGCCGATCCTGTCTGCCAAAGACCAGAACGGCAAGAGTTTCAAAGACGCGGACGTGTTCTCGTGACCTCCCGTCTGAAAATCTTGATCACCGGCCAACACGGCCAAGTCTCCCAGGAGCTGCAACAGCGGCTCCTGGGCCTGGGCGAACTCATCGTACTGGGCCGCGACCAACTCGACCTGGCCAACGTCGAGCAGATCCGCCAACAGGTTCGCACCCATCGCCCCGGCCTGATCATCAATGCTGCGGCTCACACCGCTGTCGATCAGGCCGAAAGCGAACCGGATGCAGCGTTTGCCATCAACGCAACCGCGCCCGGCATCCTTGCCGAAGAAGCCAAGGCCCTGGGCATCCCACTGATTCACTACTCGACCGACTACGTGTTCGATGGCGCCAAGCCGGCGCCGTATACCGAAAACGACGCGCCAAACCCGCTGGGCGTCTATGGCCAGAGCAAGCTGGCGGGCGAGCAGGCAATTGCAGCGGTGGGCGGGGAGTACCTGATTTTACGAACCAGCTGGGTGTATTCGAGCCACGGCAAGAATTTCCTGCTGACCATGCAGCGTCTGCTGCAAGAAAAACCGCACATGCGAATCGTCGCTGACCAGATCGGCGCGCCGACCTGGGCCGGCAGCATCGCCGAGAGTACCCGCGCCCTGATCGAGCGCTGGTTGGCTGGTGCAGCGGGTGAATGGGGGGTGTATCACCTGACCGCCCAGGGCGAGACCTCATGGTTCGGCTTTGCCCAGGCGATTGGCGAACACCTGCGTGCGCAAGGCAAGCCTTGCGCCGAGCTGGAAGCGATCCCGTCCAGCGCTTACCCGACGCCCGCCCAGCGCCCGCTGAACTCGCGTCTGGATTGCAGCCGCCTGCAGCAACAATGGCAGGTCAGCCAGCCGCGTTGGCAAGACGCATTGCGCGAGTGTCTTGCAGGGCAGCACTAGGCATAATGCGCCTGTACCCACAGGCGCATGACTTCCATGACTCCACCCCTTCCACGAAGACCTCGCTGGCGCAGCCTCGCCCTGTTGGCGTTATGCCTGGCCCCGCTGCTGTGGCCGCTGGAACACTTGGCCGAGCGCTATTACGGCAGCGAGTTGGCGGGTCAGAACCGGCAAACCCTCGACCTGTACGTGGCCAACCTGTTGGGCACCCTGCACCGCTACGAAGTCTTGCCGCAGATCCTGGGGGACCTGCCCGCCCTGCGCACAGCCCTGGATGCACCTCAGGTGAGCACCAACCTGGCCAACGCCAACCAGTTGCTCCAGGACGTCGCCGCCCAGGCCGGGGCGGAAGTGATGTACCTGATGGACACCTCCGGCAAAACCCTGGCGGCTTCCAACTGGGACAAGCAAGACAGTTTCGTCGGCCGTAACTTCTCGTTCCGACCGTATTTCAGCGAGGCCATGGCTGGGCGTCTGGGGCGTTTTTTCGGCCTGGGCACCACTTCGGCCAAGCGCGGCTACTTCTTTGCCGCCGCCGTGCGCGATGGCGAAAAGATCATCGGCGTACTGGTGGTCAAGGTCGACCTGGACCATACCGAAAGCCTGTGGGGCAATACGCCGGAACAGCTTTTGGTGACCGACCACAATGGCGTGGTAATCCTGACCTCGCGCCCGCAATGGCGGTTTCGTGCCACCCGGCCACTGACCGCCGCAGAGCGTGAGGCGATTATCGCGATCCAACCTTACCCCACCCGCGACCCACAGCCGCTGGCGCTGAGTGCCACGGCATGGCTGCGTCAATCCACGGCCATCGCCGAAACCGGGTGGAATGTGGAGATCCTCGCGCCACGCTCACTGATCAATCGCCCGGTGCGCACGGTGGTCGCCGTCGGTGGCGCGACGCTGTTGGTGTTGATGCTGTTGCTGGGCCTGATGATGCAACGTCGGCGGCATTACCTGGAGCGCATTGCCTTCGAAGCCAAGGCGCGCCGCGAGCTGGAAGCACGCGTGGCCGAGCGTACCAGCGATCTGGAGGGCCTTAACCGGCGTTTGAAACAGGAAGTATTGGAACGCGAGCACGCTCAGCAGGAACTGGTGCGCGCCCAGGATGACCTGGTGCAAGCCGGCAAGCTGTCAGCCCTGGGCACCATGTCGGCGAGCATCAGCCACGAACTGAATCAGCCCCTGGCAGCGATCCGCAGTTATGCAGAAAACGCCGAGATCCTGCTCGACCACGAACGTACCAACGACGCCCGGGGCAACCTCAAGCTGATCAGCGAACTGACCGGGCGCATGGCCTCGATCATCGCGCACCTGCGTGCGTTCGCCCGGCGCGACCGCCATGCACCGGAAAGCGTGGCCCTGCAGCCGGCGCTGGATGATGCACTGGCGTTGCTGGCCAAGCGGCGGCGGTCGATGGAAGTCGAACTGATCCGCGATCTGCCGGAGGCGACCTTATGGGTGCAAGCCGGGGAAACCCGCTTGCGCCAAGTGCTTGGCAACCTGCTGGCCAACGCCCTGGACGCCCTCACCGAAAAAGGCCCGCCGCGAAAACTCTGGTTGAGTGCCCAAACCACCGAACAGGGCGTCAACCTGTACATTCGCGACAACGGCCCCGGGTTTTGCATGGAAGCCCTGGGCCGCGCCAGCGAACCGTTCTACACCACCAAGACCCGCACCCAGGGCTTGGGGTTGGGCCTGGCGATCTGCGAAACCCTGATGCGTGCCTTTGGCGGCGAACTGCTATTTGCCAACCACAAGGAAGGCGGCGCGTTGTTAACCTTGAAATTGCGTGCCGGTTCGCCGGGCGTCAGTCTGCAACCGTCCGAGGACCGCAGTGTATGAGTATCGATAACCAGATTCAGGTGGTGTTGATCGACGACGATCCACACCTGCGTCAGGCCCTGTGCCAGACCCTGGACCTGGCCGGGCTGGCTGTCCTGACGCTGGGTGAAGCGACCGGCCTCACTGCGCGCTTGACGCGGGACTGGCCAGGGGTAGTGGTCAGCGACATCCGCATGCCCGGCATGGACGGCCTGGAGCTGCTCGCCGAACTGCACGGCCAGGACCCGGACCTGCCGGTGCTGTTGATCACCGGCCACGGCGACGTGCCGTTGGCGGTGCAAGCCATGCGTGCCGGGGCCTACGACTTTCTGGAAAAACCCTTTGCCAGCGACGCCCTGCTCGATAGCGTGCGCCGCGCCCTGGCGCTGCGTCGCCTGGTGCTGGACAACCGCAGCCTGCGCCTGGCCCTCAGCGACCGCCAGCAACTGAGCACACGCCTGGTGGGGCACTCGCCACAAATGCTGCGCCTGCGCGAGCAGATCGGTGCCCTGGCGGCGACCAAGGCCGACGTGCTGATCCTCGGTGAAACCGGCGCCGGCAAGGAAGTCGTGGCGCGTGCGCTGCATGACTTGTCGAGCCGGCGCAGCGGGCCGTTCGTCGCGATCAACGCCGGCGCCCTGGCCGAATCGGTGGTGGAAAGCGAACTGTTCGGCCACGAGCCCGGTGCCTTTACCGGCGCGCAGAAGCGCCGTATCGGCAAGTTCGAATTTGCCAACGGCGGCACACTGTTCCTCGATGAAATCGAAAGCATGAGCCTGGATGTCCAGGTCAAGCTGCTGCGCCTGCTGCAGGAACGCGTGGTCGAGCGTCTGGGCGGCAACCAACTGATCCCGCTCGATATCCGCATCATTGCCGCCACCAAGGAAGATCTGCGCCAGGCCGCCGACCAAGGGCGCTTCCGTGCCGACCTGTATTACCGGCTAAACGTCGCTCCGTTGCGCATCCCGCCGCTGCGTGAACGAGGGGAAGATGCGTTGATGCTGTTCCAACACTTCGCGGACGAAGCCGGCAGCCGCCACGGCCTGCCATTGCAGGAGTTGCAACCGGGCCAGCGTGCGCTGCTGTTGCGCCACAGCTGGCCGGGCAATGTGCGCGAACTGCAGAATGCTGCCGAGCGCTTTGCATTGGGCTTGGAGCTGGCTCTGGACAACACCCAGGACAGCCCTTCCGCCGGCGTGCTCACCTCGACACCGGGCGGCTTGAGCGAACAAGTCGAACAGTTCGAAAAAAGCCTGATCGCCGCCGAACTGACGCGCCCCCACAGCTCCGTACGCAGCCTCGCCGAGGCACTCGGCATCCCGCGCAAAACCCTGCACGACAAATTGCGCAAGCACGGCTTGATCTTCGCCAACCAGAGTACCGACGAAGAATGATCCACACACACCAAGAGGCCCACATGAACCGCGACAGCCGTTACCTGGAATCCGTGCTGCACCATGACATCCCCCTCACCCGGGAAATGGGTCTCAAGGTACTCGACTGGCAACAGGGCCAATTGGCGCTGCATCTGCCGTTGCAGGCCAACATCAACCACAAGAGCACCATGTTTGGCGGCAGTCTCTACTGCGGCGCGGTATTGGCCGGCTGGGGCTGGTTGCACTTGAAGCTGCGTGAAGAAGGGGTTGAGGATGGGCACATCGTCATCCAGGAAGGACAGATCAGTTATCCGCTGCCGGTCACACGGGATGCCACCGTAGTGTGCCCTGCCCCCGAAGAAAAGGTGTGGAAGCGCTTCGTGGCGACGTACAAGCGCTATGGCCGTGCACGCCTGATGCTGGAAACGTGGATTGTGAACGAGGGCAGTGCAGATCGCGCTGTGGCCTTCACTGGGCAGTACGTCCTGCACCGCTAGATGCTACGACGCAAAACTGAATGTGGGAGGCGGGCTTGCTCCCGATAGCGCTGTCTCAGTAAACGAATATGTCGACTGGCCCACCGCTATCGGGAGCAAACCCCCTCCCACATTTTGGCGTGTGAGATCTTAACGGCGGGCCAGGGCCAGCAATCGCTCACGCCAGGCCGCCTTGGCCGGCAGAGCCAGGAAGAACGGATTCAGCAATGATTCCCGGGCCGGGTAACTGAACGGCTCGCCACTCAACTCCAACACTTCACCGCCTGCGCCTTCGAGCACACCTTGAGCAGCGGCAGTGTCCCATTGCGACGTCGGCGCCAGCCGCGGGTAGCAATCGGCACTGCCCTCGGCCAACAGGCAAAACTTCAACGAACTGCCGATATTGGCCAGCTTCAGCTCGCCCAACCCGGCGCTCAAACCGTCCAGCAGGCGCTCCTGCTCAGGGCTGGTATGGCGACGACTGGCAACCACCGTAAAGGGTTCGCCGACTGCCGGTGCCTCGCGCACCTGAATCTGCCTGGGCGCTTCATTTACATCGGAACGCCAGGCGCCCAGGCCCGCGCCACCGAAATAACAGCGACCACTGGTCGGCATGGAGACCACGCCAAATACCACGCGGCCCTGCTCAACCAGCGCGATGTTGACGGTGAACTCTTCACTGCCGCCGATAAATTCCTTGGTGCCATCCAACGGGTCCACCAGCCACCACCGCTGCCAGCCGGCACGTACGCTCTGGTCTATATTCGCGTCCTCTTCGGACAGCACCGGAATACTCGGGTCCAGCGCGGTCAAGCCGGCCAGAATCAGATGGTGAGCGGCCAGGTCCGCCGCCGTCACGGGGGAGTCGTCAGCCTTGGAGGTGACGGCAACATCGGCCCGCCAGTAAGGCAGGATGACCTCACCGGCCTGGCGGGCCAGCTCGATCACAGGAGCGATAAACGGATGGCCCAGAAACAGTTCGCTCATACGATAAACGCTCCACGCTGGGTCAACAGGTCTCGCACCAGATACAACGCGGCCAGGGCGCGGCCTTCGCTGAACTGCTCGTTCTGTGCCAACTGCGACAGCTCGCGCAGGTTGACCCGGTCCACCCGCATCGGCTCTGGCTCATCGCCTTCCAGGCGTTCTTCGTAGAGATCGGTGGCCAATACCACCTGGATTTTCTGGCTCATATAACCAGGCGACAGCGAGAGTTCGGTGAGATGTTCCAGTTGACGCGCGCCATAGCCGGCTTCTTCCTTGAGTTCGCGGTTTGCCGCCGCCAGCACGTCTTCACCGGGCTCGATCAATCCCTTGGGAAGGGACAACTCATATTCATCGGTACCGCCGCAGTACTCTTCCACCAGCAACGCATGATCGGCATCAATCATCGCCACAATCATCACCGCCCCATAACCGGTACCGCGCCCCACCAGGCGTTCGTAGGTGCGCTCAACGCCATTGGAAAAGCGCAATTGCACTTCCTCCACGCGGAACAAACGGCTACTGGCGACTATTTCTCGGGCGAGAACGGTGGGTTTCTGGCGCATAAGCGGCTCCTTGGCGTGATCGGGTTACTATACCGTGGCTTTTCCGATTGTCTGTGTCGGATATCTTTACTTACATGAGACCGCCCCATGCCCTCTTTGCCCTGGCACGCCATCGACACCGTCTTGCTGGACATGGACGGCACCTTGCTCGACCTGCATTACGACAACCACTTCTGGATGGAGCACCTGCCCCAGCGCTATGCCGAGCTGCATGGGGTGAGCCGCGCCATGGCCGAGATGGAGTTGCAGCCTCTGTTCGAGCGTAACGCCGGACAGTTGCAATGGTATTGCCTGGATTTCTGGAGCACGGAGCTGAACATTCCGGTGCGTGAGCTCAAGCTGGAAACCGCCCACCTGATCGCCTTGCGCCCGGATGCGGACACTTTTCTGGCGGCGATCAAGCAGGCCGGCAAGCGCGTGATCCTGATCACCAATGCTCATCGTGATTCGTTGTCATTGAAGTTGGAACGCATTGAACTGGCGCCGTATTTCGAGCGTTTGATCAGTTCCCACGACTATGGCTTCGCCAAGGAAAACCCGCAGTTCTGGCACGCCCTGCACGCCGACATCGGCTTCGACCCGGCACGCAGCCTGTTTATCGACGACACCTTGCCGATCCTGCGCAGCGCCCGGGATTTCGGGGTGAGCCATTTGCTGGCAGTGAGAGAACCGGACAGCCGAAAAGGCCCCAAGGACACCGCAGAGTTTGCCGCCGTCGGAGACTACCGTGATCTGATTGCCGGCCTTTAACGCAATGAGGGAGGGGGTTGCCCCCCTCCCTCATCAGGACCAGCCTGTTACTCAGGAATACGCAGCGTCTGCCCTGGGTAGATCTTGTCGGGATGCGACAACAACGGCTTGTTGGCCTCAAAGATCTTGTTGTACTGGTTGGCATTACCGTACACCGCCAGCGAGATCGCGCTGAGGGTGTCACCTTTTTTCACTACGACGAAACGGGCAGCCGCAACAGCTGGCCCGGATACAGTGATTTGATCATCCACACTGGCTACGCCGGCAATATTGCCTGCCGCCAGGATGATTTTTTCTTTCTCTTCCTGGCTGGCCACTTCACCGGTAATCGTGACCTTGTCACCGTCAACGGTGGCATGCACGTTCGGATTACCCAGCCCGACATCCTGGATATGCTTTTTCAGCTCGTCACTGGCGCTGGCATTACCGGGCGTCAGCAGATTGATCAGCTTTTCGCCTGCTTCCTTAACAAAACTGAGAATACTCATAGTGCGCTCTCCTTGGGATTTGGTTTCCAGATGCCCAAGACTAGACCAGTCCTACAGACTTGGGTTCCACGCCGACCAAAGACCCGTGATCGACGCCATCTATCAATAGATCAATACTGGCAATTAGACGCGACCCTTTGTCGCGCCTAGTCTAAGCCTAGATCAATCCGCTGGTAGCACTGCCGCAGAGTAGTACGCGCGGGTTTACAGCCCTGCGATGGAGACCCGCCATGAGCAATCATCACCAAGCCGACCAAACCCCTACCCCGCGCTACAAGCCCTATAAAGGCCCGGCCGGTGGCTGGGGCGCACTGATCAGCGTGGCGCAAGCCTGGCTGACCAGCGACAACGCGCTGAAAAACCTGCGCATGATGCTCAAGACCAACCAGAACGGCGGCTTTGACTGCCCAGGCTGCGCCTGGGGCGATTCGCCGGAAAGCGGCATGGTCAAGTTCTGCGAGAACGGCGCCAAGGCGGTCAATTGGGAAGCCACCAAACGCCGTGTCGACGCGGCTTTCTTTGCCAAGCACAGTGTCAGCGCGTTGCTGGAACAGAGTGACTATTGGCTGGAGTACCAAGGCCGCCTCACCGAGCCGATGCGCTATGACGCCGAGACGGACCGCTACAAGCCCATCAGTTGGGAAGCCGCCTTCGAGCTGATCGGCAAACACCTCAACGCACTGCCCAGCCCGGACATGGCCGAGTTTTACACCTCGGGCCGGGCCAGCAACGAAGCGGCCTACCTGTATCAGCTGTTCGTGCGCGCCTACGGCACCAACAACTTCCCGGATTGTTCGAACATGTGTCACGAGGCCAGCGGCGTGGCTTTGGCCCAGAGCGTGGGCGTGGGCAAAGGCACCGTGACCTTCGATGACTTCGAACATGCCGACGCGATTTTCGTCTGGGGCCAGAACCCCGGCACCAACCACCCGCGCATGCTTGAACCGCTGCGCGAAGCCGTCAAGCGTGGCGCTCAGGTGGTGTGCATCAACCCGCTCAAGGAGCGCGGCCTGGAGCGCTTCCAGCATCCGCAACATCCGCTGGAAATGCTGACCAACGGCGATAAGCCGACCAACACCGCCTATTTCCGCCCCGCACTGGGCGGCGACATGGCCATCCTTCGCGGCATGGCCAAGTTCCTGCTGCTGTGGGAGCGCCAGGCCCAGGCTGAAGGTAAGGAAGCCGTGTTCGATCACGATTTCCTCAACGCCCACACCGCCAACGTGCTCGATTACCTGGGCCAGATCGACGACACCTCCTGGGATGAAATCGTCAAGCAGTCCGGCCTGACTCTGGTGGAAATCGAGCAAGCGGCGCGAATGTACGCCACAGGCAAGAACGTAATCATGTGCTGGGCGATGGGCATCACCCAACACCGCCACTCGGTACCCACCATCCAGGAAATTGCCAACCTGATGCTGCTGCGCGGCAACATCGGTCGTCCAGGCGCCGGCCTGTGCCCGGTGCGTGGCCACAGTAACGTGCAGGGTGACCGCACCATGGGCATCAACGAACGCCCGCCGGTGGCCTTCCTTGATGCTCTGGAGCGCCGCTTCCAGTTCCAGGTGCCACGCACCAACGGTCACAACGTGGTCGAAGCGATCCACGCCATGCTCGAAGGCCGTTCCAAAGTGTTTATCGGCCTGGGCGGCAACTTCGCACAAGCCACGCCAGACAGCCTGCGTACCTTCCAGGCCCTGCGCAACTGCGACCTGACGGTGCAGATCAGCACCAAGCTCAACCGCAGCCACCTGATGCACGGCAAGGATGCGCTGATCCTGCCATGCCTGGGCCGTACCGATATCGACATCCAGGCCAACGGCCCGCAAGCGGTCACCGTGGAAGACTCGTTCAGCATGGTTCACGGCTCCAATGGCCAGCTGCAACCGTTGTCGAAGTTGATGAAATCCGAACCTGCGATCCTGGCCGGTATCGCCGCCGCTACCCTGGGCAGCAAGCCGGTGGATTGGAACTGGCTGGTGGCTGACTACGGACGCATTCGCGACCTGATCGCCGACACCATCCCGGGCTTCAAGGACTTCAACGAAAACATCAAGCATCCGGGCGGTTTCTACCTGGGCAACGCTGCCGGCGCGCGTCGCTGGAACACCCCTTCGGGCCGCGCCAACTTCCGTCCTAACATTCTGCCTGAAGACCTGATTCACGAGCGCACCCATGCGACCGGCCGCGTGCCGGACCTGATCATGCAGTCAATGCGTTCCCATGATCAGTACAACACCACTATTTACGGCCTGGATGACCGCTACCGTGGGGTGAAAGGCCAGCGTGACGTGCTCTTTGTCAACGAAGCCGACATCATCCGCCTGGGCTTCAAGCCAGGGCAGAAGGCCGACATCGTGTCGCTGTGGGAAGACGGGCGTGAGCGCCGTGTGAAGGGCTTCACCTTGCTCGCATTTGATATCCCGGCAGGGCAGGCAGCCGCTTACTACCCGGAAGTGAACCCGCTGGTGCCACTGGAAAGCACCGGGGATGGCAGCCATACACCGACATCGAAGTTCGTGGCTATTTGCCTGGAGGCGGCGAGTGACGACGGCCTGATCATGGCGCGCTCGGCGTAAATTCCAGGCACAAAAAAGGCCGCTTTTGCATAAAAGCGGCCTTTCCCAAGTAGCTAAAGACTCATAAAAAAGACTTAAGTTCCCCAGTAAAAACAGTAAGTTATAGAATTGTGTACAACTCGTGCTACTGGTCGGATTTCTATTGTCACAGTATCGATACAGCCCCAAGATCGCGCCGTCATCCTCTTGAGGTCTCCCTAATGAAGTTCTCCTCGATTCTCTTGTTGTCCCTTGGCCTGGTCAGTGGCGCAGCCATGGCCGGTGGCACCGCCGAAGCAGGCGTGGGCGGCGCATTGGGCGGGGTTCTAGGTTCAGTTGTTGGCCAGCAGCTAGGCGGCAACACCGGTTCGACCATCGGTGCGGCATTGGGCGGCGCAGGTGGCAGTGCGGTCGGCGCCGACAAACGCAGCCGTGGCGAAGCCGCCATTGGTGGCGCACTGGGCGCAGCAGGCGGCAACGTGGTTGGCCGCAGTGTCGGCGGCAGCACCGGTAGCCTGATCGGCGCAGCAGCCGGCGGCGGCGCAGGTGGCGCACTGGGCAACTACATGGGCAACAAGAGCGATGACGAAGACCGCCATTACCGTGGCCGTGACAACCGTCGCTACGACCGTGATGACCATCGCGGGCGCGGTCATGCTTATGGGCATCGCAAGAACAAGCATCACCACCGTTATGATGATTGATAAGGCCTGAAGCCTTCGGCCTGGGTGTAGGCGTGCGCGCCTACACCACCAAACGCTGCAATGCCTCGCGCAACATCCCCGGAATAGTGACCGGCTGGTTCGACCCTCGATCCACGAACACATGTACAAAACGCCCCGCCGCGCAGGCGTCCTCCTCGCCCGCCTTGAACACCGCCAATTCATACTGCACTGAGCTATTGCCCAACTTGCCCACCCGCAAGCCGACGTCAATGCGCTCGGGAAAGGCAACGGACGCGAAATAGTCGCACGCAGAACTCACCACAAATCCCACCACTTCACCGTCATGAATATCCAACCCTCCCTGTTCGATCAGGTAGGTATTCACCGTGGTGTCGAAGAAGCTGTAGTAGGTGACGTTGTTCACATGGCCGTACACATCGTTGTCGTGCCAACGTGTGATAATCGGTTGCAAGTGGGGGTAGTCGGCACGTGTTGGCACTGAATCAGGCATGGGCGCGTCTCGTGAAGTGAATTTACAGGCGCTTCAGATGGGCTTCGGCCCATTCGCGCACTTCGGCGTAAGGGTAATCCTCCAGCGCAGCAAACCCCGGGATACCCCGCGCCTTCAATGAATTGAACAAGGGCACGCTGATACCACCGAGAAACCGCGTCAACCGCTCGGAGCCGGGCAATTGGCCCGTCAATGCATGATGCCTGTGGATAAAATCCCCGCACAGCTCCATGAAATTTTTATCCACAAGGGGCGGTAAGCTTGGCGGTGGCGGAAGGTGCGCCACACGGCCGTGGCATACCGAACAGTGCCCGCAACGTTGAGGTGCGTTTTCGTCGCCAAAATATTCGGCCAGGCGCTGCCCCAGGCAGCGTTCGGTGGCGAACAGATCCAGCATGGCGTGAATCCGCGCCACCTCGGTAACCTCGTGCTGCTTGAAGCCTGTGTATAACTCGGCGCTCAAGGCCTGTGGATCAAAGTCGGTATCGAGCAGGCTGTAGACCTCGGTCATCTGCTTGCTTTCGAGTTCGATCAAGCCTTGCTCCTGAAAGTAATCCAGGGCTTTCACCACTCGATTGCGTTCGGCGTTGTGCTGCTGATACAGCGCGTCAAAATCCACCGTCGCCCAGGTTCGCGCACGCTTGCACACCTCGATGATCGCTGCGACGAACTGTTGTCGCTCCCCCGAAAACCTTGCCAGCAACGCCTCAGGTTCGACCAGGTATTTGAAACGGTATTCAGCATAGAACGCGTAGCGCGGCGCAATCACGCCCTTGAGTTCCAACTGCACCAGCAACGTCTTGAGCGGCAACTCGCGGATATTGCTGTGCTCAGACAATGACCTCAGCAAAAACTCCCATTGCCCCTCTGGCCGCGCCGCCTGCAATGCCTCCAGCACACGCAGAATGCCCTCTTGCTCGGGTGTATCACCGTAGACGAAATTTTCCAGCACGTTGAGGCTGTCGCGGTTAGCCAGTACCAGGCAGTCGGAGGCTTGAGCGTCGCGCCCGGCACGGCCGATTTCCTGACTGTAGTTCTCAATGGACTTGGGCAAGTCGAAGTGCACCACATTGCGGATATCACTTTTGTCGATGCCCATGCCAAACGCGATGGTGGCGACGATGCAATTGGAGCGTCCACCCATGAAGCGTTGCTGGATGCCCTCACGTTTATCGTGGGGCAAACCGGCATGGTAGGCCTGAGCCTGGATGCCATTGCGATTCAGGTGCTCGGCAATCTGCTCGGCGGTCTTCTGCAGGGTGACATAGACGATGCTCGGCTGGTTGGCGCGCTCGCTCATCCACTCGACCAAACGCCGACGCTTGTCGGGGCCGCTTACCGGCTCCACCAGCAAATTGAGGTTGGGCCGGTAGAAACCAGTGGTCACCACATCCTGCGGTGCAATGCTGAACTTGGCCTGCATGTCGGCAATCACCTTGGGCGTGGCCGTGGCCGTCAGCAGCAGCGCCTGTGGGATATTGAACTGCCGTTGGTAGTCTGGAAGCTTCAAATAGTCCGGGCGGAAGTTATGGCCCCACTCCGAAATACAGTGCGCCTCGTCCACCACCAGCAGAGAGATCTGCACGCTTTGCAGGAAATTACGAAAACGCTCGTTCTTCAAGCGCTCCACGGAAATCATCAGGATTTTCAGCTCGCCCGAGCGAGCACGGGCCATTACCTCATTGGCCTCATCGCGGCTCTGGGCCGAGTCGATACTGCCGGCTGAAATCCCGTGACGCTGCAGAAAGCCCAATTGATCCTGCATCAACGCCAACAACGGCGACACCACCAACGTCAGATGCGGAAGCAGCACGGCCGATAGCTGGTAACACAAGGACTTGCCCGACCCTGTAGGGAAGATCGCGGCTGCCGAACGGGCGGCCAGCACGGCCCTGACCGTTTGTTCCTGGCCCGGGCGGAACTGTGGATAACCGAAGACCTGTTGGAGGGTGTCGTGCATAGGCTGTCACTCCATTGACTGTTGAGATGGCTGGAAAACATAGCCTGTGAATCTCAGCGAATCGAGAAAGGTCGCAAGTAAAAAGAGACAGGATGATACATGGGGTCAGGGATGGCCCAGGGCCGAAGGGGGAATAATCCGAGGTGCCGGCAGGAAAGATACAGATCCAAATGTGGGAGGGAGCAAACCCCACCCCACATTCTTAGTTCTACAGCAGGGGCTGAATCAGCGGTTCTGTACCCGCTCGATCGCCGTGTCATACACCGGGTTGGCCTTCTGCTCCTTGGCTAACTGGTAGTGACGCAAGGCGTCCGGGAACTGCCCTGCAGCTTCGTAGATGCGCGCAATGTTGTAGTAGGCCCCTGCACGCACGGTTGCAGCGTTCGCACCGGTAGCCAGGGCGATAGCCTTGCGGTTGGCCCAGATCGACTCGGCGGTGTTACCGGCCTTCTGATACGCCAGGCCCAGGTTGCCATAGGCTTTACCGAAGCCGTTATCCAACTCGATGGCTTGACGGAACAGCTCGATGGCCTGGTCCAGATTACCTGCCTGGTAGGCTGCTTCACCCTGCACGTTCAGACGCTTCGCATCGGTTTGTGCGGAAGAGCTGACGGCCACCGCGGTCACTGCAACGCTGTCATCCAGCAACGCTTTGACTTCGTTGAGGACGTTCGGAGCATCGACTTGCACACCACTGAAATTGTTGATGTCCTGGAAATCACCGCTGCCGGTCATGCGGAAGACCGTCCACAAGTTACCGCTACGGTTCTTCGGCACGTAGTAGGTGCGTACCAGGGATTGGCCCATGTATACGAACACCTTGGCCTCACTGTTGGACAGCTGGCGAGAGCCTGGATTGCCGCTATTGGTGAAGTCATGCACGGCGTAGACATAACTTTCGCCGTAGTGCTTTTTCTGCAGGGTGATGGTTTCCGGGCCGTAGCTGTCGGTGTCATCCACATCCAGTTCGGCGTCGGTGCCTTTCTGGTTGCCGAAGAAGATATTGTTACCAGGGAAGATCATGTGAGAGTCGAGGTCTTCCGGGGTTTTGCCCCAGGTCAGCACGACCCGCAGGCCGTCGAGGTTTTCCATGACCGGGCTGATGGCGTAGGTCATCCCTGCGCAAGGACACTTCACCACCAGATTCGAGTAGCCGGCTTTTTTGATGATCAGCAGGTTGGACGCATCGTCGGCCGCTTCGCTGGTCAGTGTCACCTGGCCCTGGGCGTTGGTACGGCCCACGACGTTTTGCGCACCATTACGCTGCAACAGCACTTCGGCATCGGCAATCTTCTGGTCCTTGACCACCGCACTGAGCACCTCAATCGGCAATTGCTCGGCTTGAATTGAAAACGCCACCGCACACAATGACATCGCCGAGGCGACACGAAGCAAACCCATGCTTAACTCCCTTTAAGTGGTGGGCGGAATCGCCCTACGAGATTTTGCGGTGAAACATACGCTGAATTCAGACTGCTTGCGTTTTTTTTATACAGAATGTGACGTGGTTTTTATCCCGCCTGCTCGCTGATGTATCGCAGTGCTATGGCGGCTGTGTAGGGGACGTCTTCGGACGTGTCGGAGTGCTGTTTCCGGCTGGCCAACCCGCTCACAGTCCGCCGCCCATCAACGCATTTGCGCAGCCACGGACCTGCTGGAAGCTGCGCAACACGTTCAACTGCAACCCGCACAACCGCAAATCTAAGCGACACCCTGTGTAGGAGCGAGCTTGCTCGCGAAAATCGTCAACGATGACGCGGTAAACCAGAAGGCGCGCGGCCTCCTTTGGTTTTTCGCGAGCAAGCTCGCTCAAAGACCAGTGTTGCCTGTTGAATCACTGCCAAGCCTTCATGCCCCTGTGCAATGCCCTGGATATTTCGTCTTCCCGAGGTTGCCATTGTCTTCAGCGATTTCCTCTGTTTCTATTCTTGCCAGGCCCATAACGCCTATCCTCACCCACTTCTGCGTGCCCCCTACCAATGAACCTCGCCCCCAACTTCCCCGAAGACGTTGTTATGCAGCACCTCCTGCAACTGCTGCACGAAGAAATCGGCCTGCCGGAACACAAGACCCTTCGCCTGGAAACCTCGATCAACCTCGACCTGGGTTGCGACGGTGGAGAAGCCAAACTACTGATGGAAGCACTGGAACAGGAATTCGCGCTCGACCTGAGCGACTTCGACACTTATCGTTACTTCAACCCCCCGGTGTTTGATGTGTTTCTCAAACGTCGAGCCAAGGGACGAGGTGACAAAGTGCCGCTGACGATCGGTATGCTGTACCTGGCTATCAAGACCCAAAGCTGGGACACGCAAACGCTGGAAAACCTGAGCTGAAACACAAGGACCTTACATGGACGTAATAATGGGCCTGCTGGCAGCTCTGCTCTGGGGCGGCACGGATTTTCTCGTGGGTCTCAACGCCCGAGCCGTGGGCGTTAAACGCGCCGTCTATTTCGGCCAAGCCCTGGGTTTCCTGATCATGACGCTGTTCTTGGTCATTCTCCCCAGCCTCTTGTTCAAATCCCTGGATGCCCCGCTGAGCGTCTGGCTCCTGGGCATCGCCGCCGCCCTGCTCACTGTTTCCGGGGCCCTTGCGCTGTCCAAGGCCTTCGCCCTCGGCAAAGCGGCCATCGTCGCGCCGCTGGTGACGTCCTACGGCGTGGTGACCACCTTGCTGTCTTGGGCCAGCGGTGAGCACATCAGCCTGACGCAACTGGGCTGCATCGCCCTGTGCGTGGTCGGAGTGATGCTCTCCAGCATCCACAAGGACAACGACCTCCCCCACAACAACCCACGCCTTTCCATCGCCTACGCCATGCTCGCCGCGTTGCTGTATGGCACCAGTTTCTGGCTGCAAGGCCGCTACACACTGCCGGTGCTGGGGCCAATCATTATGCTGTGGCTCGGCTACCTGGTGGGTCTGTGCGTGCTGGTGGTTATGGTGCTTAACATCAAGGACGGTTTGAAAATCCCGCCGCTAAAAAACTGCGCGGCATTGACCGGGGCGAGTTTGATGAACCTGGGCGGTTTCTCGGCGTTTTCGTGGGGAGCGATGGCGGGGTCGGTGTCAGTAGTGACGGTGATCAGTACTTTGTCGGGCGGGATTGCAGCGATTCTGGGGTTTGTGTTCTTCAAGGAACGGCTGTCGGCGGTGCAGGTGTCAGGGGTTGCGTTAGTGCTGGTCGGGGCGATTATCTTGCACCTATAGATCGAGGCAGCAAGAGATTGAAGGTCTCTGATCGAAGAAGCCCCAAAACTTCAAAAATAAAAAAGCCGCCCACTAGGGGCGGCTTTTTTACAACGTTCGAACCTTACAACTTGGGACCCGCGGCCTTGATCGCATCGCTCACTTCAAACTTCTTGAAGTTCTCGATGAACAGGCCGGCCAGAGCCTTCGCCGCTTCGTCGTATGCAGCTTTGTCGGCCCAGGTGTTACGTGGGTTCAACAGGCCGGTTTCAACGCCCGGTACGGCCAGTGGCACGTCGAGGTTGATGGTGTCGAGGTGCTCGGTTTGCGCACCAATCAACGCGCCGCTCTGGATCGCTGCAATCACACCGCGAGTGGTCGGGATGTTGAAGCGCTTGCCGACGCCATAACCACCACCGGTCCAGCCGGTGTTGACCAGGTAGACCTTGGAGCCGAAGCCACGGATGCGCTTGATCAGCAGTTCTGCGTATTCACCGGCCGGGCGTGGGAAGAACGGCGCGCCGAAGCAGGTGGAGAAGGTCGACTTGATGCCGCTGCCGGAACCCATTTCGGTCGAGCCCACCAGAGCGGTGTAGCCGGACAGGAAGTGGTAGGCCGCTTGCTCTTCGCTGAGGATGGACACTGGCGGCAGCACGCCGGTCAGGTCGCAGGTCAGGAAGATCACAGCGTTTGGCTCGCCGCCCAGGTTCTTCTCGGAACGCTTGGCCACGTGCTCCAGCGGGTAGGCGGCGCGGCTGTTCTGGGTCAGGCTGACATCGGCATAGTCGGCGTGCTTGGCGTCGTCGATCACGACGTTTTCGAGCACGGCACCGTGCTTGATGGCTTTCCAGATTACCGGCTCGTTCTTCTCGGACAAGTCGATGCACTTGGCATAGCAACCGCCTTCGATGTTGAACACCACGCCTTCGCCCCAACCGTGTTCGTCGTCACCGATCAGGTAACGGCTTTCGTCGGCGGACAGGGTGGTTTTACCGGTGCCCGACAGACCGAAGAACAGGGTCACGTCACCGGCTTCGCCGATGTTGGCGGCGCAGTGCATCGGCAGTACGTCGGCGGCCGGCAGCAGGAAGTTCTGCACCGAGAACATGGCTTTCTTCATTTCACCGGCGTAACGCATGCCGGCGATCAGCACTTTTTTCTGTGCGAAGTTAAGGATCACGCAACCGTCGGAGTTGGTGCCGTCACGCTCTGGCACGCACTCGAAGTTGGCTACGTTAAGCACCTGCCACTCTTCACGACCGGCCGGGTTGTACTGGGCCGGGTTGATGAACAGGCAACGACCGAACAGGTTCTGCCAGGCAGTCTGGGTGGTCATTTTCACGGGCAGGTAGTGATCGTGCGCAGCACCGACGTGAACGTGGGAAACGAAATGCTCTTGCGCATTGTTGAAGGCTTCGACACGCGCCCACAGGGCGTCGAACTTGTCGGCCGGGAACTTGCGGTTGATCGGGCCCCAGGCGATGGCGTCCTGGGTGGAAGGCTCTTCAACGATGAAACGATCGACTGGCGAACGGCCGGTACGGTGACCGGTTTCTACGACCAGCGCGCCAGTATCGGCAAGCACGCCTTCACCGCGCTGCAGGGCTTCTTTGACCAGATCATCAACACTCAGATCGGTGTATACAGCGTTATTGGCTTGCGTCATGAGGTTCCCCGTCGGCCTGTAGCCGAGTGCTCCAAACGTTTTGTAGTAGAAAGTTGCGCACTACTACCGCGAAAAAAGTGGGCCGGATTATGCCAGAAAAGCCCAAAAAGAGTAGGGCCCTCCCGTCAGAACTGCGCTAATCCGGCGTTTGTCAGGTGATTTACCTGTGCTTAACCGTTTTAGTGGCGGGTGTCGGAAGGGGTGTCGATGCCTGCGCCGGCGAATAACTGGACTACATCAGCGGCATCGAACAGGTAGCGCTGGTTGCAGAACTGGCAGTCGATTTCAATATGGCCGCCGTGTTCCACCACCAGATTCTGTGCATCTTCAAGGCCCAGGCTGACCAGAGCATTGGCCGAGCGCTCGCGCGAGCAGCTGCAATGGAAGCGCAGGCTTTGGGCATCGAACAGCCGCACAGCTTCTTCGTGATAAAGGCGGTGCAAGATGGTTTCATTGTCCAGCGCCAGCAACTCTTCGGTGGTCAAGGTGCCGGCCAGTGCGGTGAGGTTGCGCCAGCTTTCGGCACGCTCGTCGTCGTCCTTGATGCGATCGGCCGGCAGTTGTTGCAGCAACAGGCCACGGGCACGCTTGCCGTCGGCTTTAAGCCAGAAACGCGTACCGACTTGCTGGGACATCACGAAGTAGTTGGTGAAGCAGTCCGACAGGGTTTCGCCATCGAGGTCGACAATCCCCTGATAGCGCTGGCCCTCGGTCGGGTCAACGGTGAGCGCCAGTACACCATTGGGCATCAGGTCGGCCAGGCACGCGTCCGCGGCAATCCGGTCAGCGTCGTAGCGGGCCAGGCCACGGATGTCGCGCTCGCTGGAGCACTCGATCATCAGCAGCGGAATCGGCCCTTCGGAACGCGCTTGCAGGATCAGCAAACCGTCGAATTTCATCGTACCCACCAGCAGCGCCGCCGCCGCCATCAGCTCGCCGAGCAGTTGCGCGACCGGCTCCGGATAGGGGTGCTTGGCGAGGACTTCGGCATAGCTGCGCTCCAACGAGACCAGTTCGCCGCGGGCGTCGGTCTCGTCGAAGATAAAGCGTTGGGTGAAGTCGGTATCCGGTAGATCAGTCATAGGTCTGGGTATCTGAGTTGAATAATATTGACGCGAAGATGACGCAGTTTATGAACAATCCGGTTTTGTTCCAAGCCAAGTGAAGCCCCAAGCGATTACCGGCGACTTTATTCGTCACCGCCACTGCCACGGAACTTGAACAGATCGCGGCGTTGCTTCTTGCTCGGTTTCCCATCGGTACTGACCCCCAGAGCCCCCGCCTTGCGCATGGCTGCTGCATGCTCACGCTTGGCGATACTCGCATCAGTCTCGGCATACAGCGTCTGAGCCTCGGGCGCGCCACGTCGTACAATCGACAGAGCCTGAACCACAATGGTCTTTTCATCAAAGCCGGTACGAATCTGGAACTCATCCCCTACGCGCGGTTCCTTGCCCGGTTTGCAGCGCTCGCCCCGGTGATGCACCTTGCCACTCTCGATGGCGGCCTTGGCCAAGGCACGGGTCTTGTAAAAACGTGCGGCCCATAGCCACTTGTCCAAACGGACTTTTTCGTCCTCTTCCTGCTTCTGAGCCACTTGAATTCCTCTCGCTGAAAAATGTCGCAACTTAACCGTTGAACCCCTTCGACGCATAAACCCCAAGGCTCACCTAAGATACGCCAGGTAGCACCCTGTTTTCGCGAGGATACGCCGTGACCGACTTCCCCGTTTCACTCACCTCGCCTGGCCAACGCTGCGTGGGCTGCCAGCAAAGCGAGCCGCTGGGTTTCGACTTCGCTTTCGCCTACCAGCCTATCGTAGACCTTCGCGATCATTCCATTTTCGCCAACGAGGCCCTGGTACGGGGGGTCAATGGCGAAGGGGCGCTATCGGTACTGGCGCAAGTCAACGAGAGCAACCGTTACCGCTTCGACCAGCGTTGCCGCACCCAGGCGATCGCCGGCGCAGCGGCATTGGGGATGCAAACCCACCTGTCCATCAACTTCATGCCCAATGCCGTCTATCGGCCGGAGCTGTGTATCCGCAGCACTCTGGAGGCGGCTCGGGCACATAACTTCCCGCTCGATCAGCTGATTTTCGAGACACTTGAAAACGAGCATGTAGATAACTATCGCCATTTGACGAATATTCTGCGTGAATATCGCGAATTCGGTTTCAAGACCGCCATCGACGATTTCGGCGCGGGCTATTCGGGGCTGAATCTGCTGGCCGATTTCCAACCTGACTTGATCAAACTCGACATGGCGCTGATCCGCGATGTCGATCAGGACCGTGTCCGTCAGGTGATCGTCCAGGGGATTGTCACAATTTGTGAGCAGTTGGGCGTTACCGTCATCGCCGAAGGCATTGAAAGTGCCGGCGAGCGCGACTTCCTGTCCGACTGCGGAATATTTCTGATGCAAGGCTTCTGGTTCGCCAAGCCTGCATTCAAAGCCCTGGCCGAGGTTTCCCCTCACGCCTGGGCGAATTGACCGGTTACCTATATTGAAGACATTTGACCATTTGACCGTTGTGGGTCTGCGCGAGTGGGTGGCCCTTCCTGATTTGGGGGTGGCGGGCCTGCGCGCGAAGATCGACACCGGCGCCAGCACCTCGAGCCTGCATGCCACCGATATAGAGCCCTTTGAGCGTGACGGTGAAAAGTGGGTTCGCTTTACCGCGCACCTGGGCAGCGTTGTGCAACTGCGTCACCGCCGTTGTGAAGCGCCCCTGGTGACGATGAAAACCATCAAGAGCTCCAACGGGCATGCGCAGGTGCGATACGTGATCAGCACTACGTTGGCGCTGGGTGACCGGGTATGGCGGGTGGAGTTCACCCTGGCCTGCCGCAAGGCCATGCGTTATCGCCTGTTGCTCGGTTCCAAGGCGTTGATTGACGGCCAGTTGGTGGTCAATCCCGGCGTCAAGTACGTTCAAGACAAGCCGGTGTTCCCGGTCTCAACTATTTCTGCCCCAGGTGCTGCATGAAGATCGCTGTGCTGTCGCGAAACCCGCGTCTGTATTCCACCCGCCGCCTGGTTGAGGCCGGTACCGAACGTGGCCACGAAATGGTGGTGATCGACACGTTGCGGGCCTACATGAACATTGCCAGCCACAAGCCCCAGATCCATTACCGGGGCAAACCGCTGGAGGGTTTTGATGCGGTGATCCCGCGCATCGGTGCGTCGGTCACTTTCTACGGCTGCGCGGTGTTGCGTCAGTTCGAAATGATGGGGGTATTCCCCCTCAATGAATCGGTAGCCATCGCACGCTCGCGGGACAAGCTGCGCTCGCTGCAACTGCTCTCGCGTCGGGGGATCGGCCTGCCGGTTACCGGCTTTGCCCACTCACCGGATGACATCCCCGACCTTATCGACATGGTCAACGGCGCGCCGCTGGTGATCAAGGTGCTGGAAGGCACCCAGGGGATTGGCGTGGTGCTGTGTGAAACGGCAACGGCCGCAGAATCGGTGATCGAGGCATTCATGGGCCTCAAACAGAACATCATGGTGCAGGAATACATCAAGGAAGCCGGTGGCGCGGATATCCGCTGCTTCGTAGTGGGCGACAAAGTGATTGCGGCGATGAAGCGCCAGGCCAAACCAGGGGAGTTCCGCTCCAACCTGCACCGCGGCGGCAGCGCCAGCCTGATCAAGATCACCCCGGAAGAACGCATGACCGCGCTGCGCGCCGCCAAAGTGATGGGGTTGAGCGTGGCGGGTGTGGATATCCTGCGCTCCAACCATGGCCCCCTGGTGATGGAGGTGAACTCGTCACCGGGCCTGGAAGGCATCGAGACCACCACGGGCAAGGATGTGGCGGGGATCATCATTCAGCATCTGGAGAAGAATGGCGGCCCGAATATGACCCGAACCAAAGGCAAGGGCTAATGAAGCAGCTGCAAGCTGCAAGAGAAGGCAGGCAGCTTTTTCTTGTGGCTTGTAGCTTATAGCTTGCAGCTGCTCCTATACCTATACCGCATCTCTAGGCAGCATCAAGCCAAGCGGCAGGCGCACACGAGCCTCCAGGCCACCTTCCTCACGATTACGCAGCTCAACATTGCCTCCGTGCATCGAGGCAATCCGCCGCACAATCGCCAACCCCAGGCCCGTGCCTTTGCCCCCACGGGCACGATCGCCACGGGTGAAGGGGTTGAAGATACCTTCCAGTTCCGCCGGGTCGATCCCCGTACCCCGGTCCATCACACTCAGCACGACATAGGGTGCGGCGCTGTCGCCGGACACGTAGGCCGCCACTTCCACATCTGAACCGGCATGATGCAAGGCGTTACCGATGAGGTTGTTCAGCAGACGCTTCATCGACACCCGACGCAGCGCAAACGGTTGGATCGGCTCCAGACGCATGCGCACCTGCTCACCGTTCTGGTTATAGGGGGCCACGACTTCACGCACCAGGTCCGTGAGGTCGACCTCTTCAACCACTTCATCGCGGCCATCACGGATAAACGCCAGGAACTGATCGAGAATCGCGTCCATGTCCTCGATGTCGCGGACCATGTCATCCGTCAGATCGTTGTGACTGCCCATCAATTCCAGGGACAACCGCAAGCGCGTCAATGGCGTGCGCAAGTCATGGGATACGCCCGCCAGCATCAGCTCGCGCTCGCGACCCGCCTGCTCGACATCCTCCGCCATCTGGTTGAACGCGCTGTACACCTCAGTCATCTCACTGGGCGTATCACTGACCGGCAGGCGCACGCTACGCCCCTGCCCCAGTTGGCGGGCTGCGAACACCAGGCGTTTCAGGGGCTGGTTGAGCTGGCGCACGAAAATCCAGGCGGATGCGGTAGAAAGCAAACCAATGGCCAGGAACCATCCCAACACGTTCCAGATCTTCTGCCCCCGCAGCGGATGCGGGTACAGCGGTACTTTCAGCCAATCCTGGCCCAGGCTGGGCGCCCTCACCCATAGCGCAGGCGACACATGCATGCGCAGCCGCACCTCGGTGTCGTCCCCCAGCTCGGCCTGCATCTGTCGCTGGTAGATCTCGCTGTAGGGCCAATGCTGTTCGCCCTCCGGCACACCCGCACCCGCCACGCGAACCAGCGTCGCGGCCTTGGCGATCTTCTCGCGGTTCTCCGGGTCGGCAGCCCAATAGGCGCGCAGGGTCAGGGCGACGCCGTGACTGTATTGCCGATCAACCAGCACGTCTTCGTTCATCAGCAGATAAACCAGCGTGAGGGCCTTGGAAAACAGAACGACGATCAGCACCAGCCAGAGCGTGCGGGAAAAGAAACTTTGCGGGAACCACAGCGGGGTTTTCATAGAGGACAGCTAGATACCTTGCAGGAACGAGGGGCGCTCGCAGAATTGCAGACGCCGGGCATCCCGTTGACTCTCATGGAGCCAAACACCGAAATACCCGCCCCTGCAAATCATGGATCAACTGGTTTTATTGCCATCCGGCACGAATACATAACCCACGCCCCACACCGTCTGGATATACCGCGGCTTGGACGGATCAGGCTCGATCATCCGGCGCAGACGGGAAATCTGCACGTCGATGGAACGCTCCAGGGCATCCCACTCCCGGCCACGGGCCAGGTTCATCAGCTTGTCGCGGGTCAATGGCTGGCGTGCGTTCATTACCAACGCCTTGAGGACCGCGAATTCGCCGGTAGTCAGCATGTGCACTTCATCGCCACGCTTGAGTTCACGGGTGGCCAGCGACAATTCGTAGTCGCCAAAAGTGACGCTTTCGTCTTCGCTGCCTGGCGCGCCCGGTACCGGCGGAGCCTGGCGACGCAATACCGCCTTGACCCGGGCCATCAATTCGTCCGGGTTGAATGGCTTGGCCAGGTAATCATCAGCGCCAAGCTCAAGGCCCTTGATGCGGCTCAGCTCATCGCCCTTGGCGGTCAGCATGATGATTGGAATCTGGTTGTTCGCACCGCGCAGGCGCTTGCACGCGGTCAGGCCGTCTTCGCCGGGCAGCATCAGGTCGAGTACGACCAGGTTGAACACTTCGCGCCCCAACAGGCGATCCATCTGCTCGGTGTTCGGCACCGCGCGGGCACGGTAGCCCTTGGAGTTGAAGAAGCGCTCCAGCAGGCTGCTCAGCCCTGGATCGTCGTCAACGATGAGAATTTTTTCGCCTTCAGCAGTTTGTACAGTGCTGCTCATTGGATGCTCCTCTTATCTCGGCGCGCATTATGGCTTAGGTGCCGTTATACGCACCGTGTGCATTGTTAGCAGATTTTTCCTCTGCCGCCAGCGAACCCGCGTGCGGCGACCAGCGGCGCAGTACCACCCAAGGTCGGAACGCTGGTTATAATGCGGCGCCTTCGTGCAGGGCAACGTCAGATCGTTACCGTTTACTGCCGGGCTTTTTTTCACCCGCTTGTCGTGATTTTTTCAATTTCGAGGGTCAATAGGCTGCCTCTTGACCCAGGCAGCGGCGCCAGACGGGCCGCTCAACCAGCCTTGCAAGCCTTGTTTTCCGGGCCTGCGAGCTGCTTTCAAGAATTTCAGGTGGTTTTATGGACAGCATCAACAGCCGCATCGCCGAGGAACTCGGTGTACGCCCACAACAGGTCGAAGCGGCCGTCGCTCTACTGGATGAAGGCTCCACGGTGCCCTTCATCGCCCGTTACCGAAAAGAAGTGACCGGCAGCCTCGACGACACCCAACTACGCCACCTGGAAGAGCGCTTGCGCTACCTGCGAGAACTCGACGAACGGCGCATCAGCATCCTCGCCAGCATCGAGGAACAGGGCAAGCTGACCCCACAACTGGAACGCGACATCAAGCTCGCCGACACCAAGACCCGCCTCGAAGACCTCTACCTGCCATACAAGCAAAAGCGCCGTACCAAGGGCCAGATCGCCCTGGAAGCCGGCCTGGGTGAATTGGCCGACAGCCTGTTCAACGACCCATCGCTGACCCCGGACACCGAAGCGGCCCGCTTCGTCAATGCCGACAAAGGCGTCGCTGACGTCAAGGCCGCCCTCGAAGGCGCCAAATACATCCTGATGGAGCGCTTCGCCGAAGACGCCAGCCTGCTGGAAAAACTGCGCACCTTCCTCAAGCAGGAAGCCACGCTCAGCGCCCGCGTCATCGCCGGCAAAGAGGAAGAAGGCGCCAAGTTCCGCGACTACTTCGAACACGACGAACCGCTCAAAAGCATGCCGTCCCACCGTGCGCTCGCCATTTTCCGTGGCCGCAACGAAGGCATTCTCAGCTCCTCACTGAAAGTCGGTGACGAACTGCCGGGCACCATGCACCCGTGCGAAGGCATGATCGGCCAGCAATTCGGCATCCAGAATCAGAATCGTCCTGCGGACAAATGGCTCGGTGAAGTCGTGCGCTGGACCTGGAAGGTCAAGCTCTACACCCACCTGGAAACCGATCTGCTGGGCGAGCTGCGCGACGGCGCTGAAACCGAGGCGATCAACGTGTTCGCCCACAACCTGCACGACCTGTTGCTGGCCGCCCCGGCAGGCCCGCGCGCGACCCTGGGCCTGGACCCGGGCCTGCGCACCGGTTGCAAGGTCGCCGTGGTCGACGCCACCGGCAAGCTGCTCGACCACGCCACCGTGTACCCCCACGTACCGCACAACAAGTGGGACCAGACCCTGGCGATCCTGGCCGCCCTGTGCGCCAAGCACTCCGTGGACCTGATCGCCATCGGCAACGGCACCGCCAGCCGCGAAACCGACAAGTTGGCCGCCGAACTGATCAAAAAATACCCAGCCATGAAGATGACCAAGGTCATGGTCTCCGAGGCCGGTGCTTCGGTGTACTCGGCGTCGGAATTGGCATCCAAGGAATTCCCGGACCTCGACGTGTCAATCCGTGGCGCGGTGTCCATCGCCCGTCGCTTGCAGGACCCGCTGGCCGAACTGGTGAAAATCGACCCTAAATCCATCGGCGTCGGCCAATACCAGCACGACGTGTCGCAGCTGAAACTGGCACGTGGCCTGGACGCGGTGGTAGAAGACTGTGTGAACGCCGTGGGCGTGGACGTAAACACTGCATCCGTAGCGTTGCTGGCGCGTATTTCCGGCCTCAACGCCACCCTGGCCCAGAACATCGTCACCCACCGCGATGAAAACGGTGCCTTCAAAACCCGCGCCGCGTTGAAAAAAGTCGCACGCCTGGGTGAAAAAACTTTCGAACAGGCCGCCGGCTTCTTGCGCGTGATAAACGGTGATAACCCGCTGGACGCGTCCGCAGTCCACCCGGAAGCCTACCCGCTGGTACAGCGCATCGCCGCCGAGACCGACCGCGACATCCGCTCGCTGATCGGCGACGCCGCTTTCCTCAAGCGCCTGGACCCGAAGAAGTACACCGATGAAACCTTCGGCGTGCCTACCATCACCGACATCCTGCAAGAACTGGAAAAACCTGGCCGCGACCCACGCCCCGAGTTCAAGACCGCTGAATTCCAGGAGGGTGTCGAAGACCTCAAGGACCTGCAGCCGGGCATGATCCTCGAAGGCGTGGTCACCAACGTGACCAATTTCGGGGCCTTCGTGGATATCGGCGTGCATCAGGACGGTTTGGTGCATATTTCCGCGCTTTCGGAGAAGTTCATCAAAGACCCACGCGAAGCGGTAAAAGCCGGTGACGTGGTCAAGGTCAAGGTCATGGAGGTCGACATCCCACGTAAGCGCGTTGGCCTGTCGATGCGCATGAGCGACACCCCAGGCGAGAAAATCGACGGCGCCCGTGGTGCCCGCCCGGGCTCGGCACCGCGCCAGTCGCAAAACAACGCGCCACGCAAGGAAACCGCGACTGCCGCACCGAGCAACAACGCCATGGCCTCACTGTTCGCCAATGCCAAACAGTTGAAGAAACGCTGATGGAAATCCCGGCCGGCTTGACCCAAAGCGCGTTCAGCGAGCTGATCGGCTGCCGCCTGCAACGCCTGGACGAGGGCGTTGCCGAGGTGGCCCTGACCCTGGAGCCGCAACTGCGCAACCGCGCGGGCAAGCTCCATGGCGGGGCGATTTTCAGCCTGGTGGACATTACGATGGGGCTGGCCTGCTCCAGCTCCCATGGGTTTGACCAGCAGAGCGCGACCATCGAGTGCAAGATCAACTACATCCGTGCCGTGTCTGACGGTGACGTGCTGTGTACCGCCCGGGTGCTCCACGCGGGTCGACGCACATTGGTGGTCGAAGCCGATGTGTATCAGGACGAACGATTAGTCGCAAAAGCACAAGGCACGTTCGCTGCCCTATAGCTCCCCACCCTCGATTTGAGTTAATTTCGGCGCTGCGATAACAGCGTCGGAATTTTCTTGCTGCGCTATAGCCCAATTCATGGAGTGAAGTCGGCTTTTACTGATCGGGTCATATCGACTCTAAACCAGGCGATCACGCCAGTTTTAACTTCACCCTTGTAGACCGTCCTGCCCACCCCCATATTGGGGCGACTGACGCGTGAAGGAATCCAACTTGAGCGAACTTCTCAACCGCCGCCTGGCCTTGCTCGGCAAGCGCGAACACCTCTCCCTGCTAGAGCAGTGCTTGCACGGCATCGAGCGCGAATGCCTACGTGTCACAGCTGAAGGTCGCCTGGCGCAAACACCGCATCCTGAAGCCCTGGGCGCCGCGTTGACCCACGAACAGATCACCACCGACTACTCGGAGTCGCTGCTGGAGTTCATTACTCCCGCCCTGCCCGACCCGGCCGACACCCTGAGCAGCCTGGACAAGATCCACAGGTTTGCCTACACCAAGCTCGGCAGCGAATACCTGTGGAGCCCCTCGATGCCGTGCCCGTTGCCGGCCGAGGAAGACATTCCGATTGCCTACTACGGCACCTCCAATATCGGACAGCTCAAGTACGTGTACCGCAAGGGCCTGGCCCTGCGTTACGGCAAGACCATGCAGTGCATTGCCGGCATCCACTACAATTTTTCCCTGCCGGAAGCGTTGTGGCCGTTGCTCAAGGAGACCGAAGGTTTCGTCGGCACCGACCGTGACTACCAGTCCGATGCCTACATCGCGCTGATCCGCAACTTCCGCCGCTACAGCTGGCTGCTGATGTACCTGTTCGGTGCCTCGCCGGCCCTGGACGCCGGTTTCCTGCGCGGTCGCTCGCACCAGTTGGAAGTGCTGGACGCCGACACCCTGTACCTGCCTTACGCCACCAGCCTGCGCATGAGCGACCTGGGTTACCAGAGCAACGCCCAGGCCGGCCTCACGCCGTGCTACAACGACCTGGCCAGCTACACCGATAGCCTGCGCACGGCGGTGGCGACGCCCTACCCGCCGTATGTCGAAGTCGGCACGCATAAGGACGGTGAGTGGGTTCAGCTCAACACCAACATCCTGCAGATCGAAAACGAGTACTACTCCAACATTCGCCCCAAGCGGGTGACCTACACCGGTGAGCGGCCGATCCAGGCGCTGATGGCCCGTGGTATCCAGTACATCGAAGTGCGCTGCCTGGACATCAACCCGTTCCTGCCGATGGGTATTGACCTGCCGGAGTCGCGTTTCCTCGACGCCTTCCTGCTGTACTGCGCCCTGAACGACAGCCCGCTGTTCGCTAACAACGCGTGCGGCAACGCCACGTCCAACTTCCTCAGTGTGGTCAAGGAAGGTCGCCGCCCTGGCCTGCAGTTGCAACGTGACGGGGCGGCGGTGGACATGAAGCAATGGGCCACCGAATTGCTGGAGAAGATCGCACCGTTGGCCGCGCTGCTGGATGAGAGCCACGGCATCACCGAGCACAGCCAGGCGCTGGACGCCCAGTTGGCGAAGGTCAAGGATTCGTCCCTGACGCCGTCGGCCCAAGTGTTGGCGGCAATGGCCGAGCGTAAAGAGAGTTTTGCGCAGTTCTCCCTGCACCAGAGCCAACTGCACGCTGAGCACTTCCGTAAAGAACCGCTGCCGGCGCAAGAACAGGCGCGCTTTGAGGAGCTGGCACGCACGTCGCTGGCACAGCAAGCGGAGCTGGAACAGAACGAAGTGGGCGACTTCGATGTGTTTGTTGGCTCGTACCAAGCCAGCATCCTGGCCATCAGCAACTAAAGAGACTTCAGTAGTGAGCGGGCTTGCCCCGCGCTGGGTGGCGAAGCCGCCCTAACCAAGGACGCCGCGGTGATTCAGAAAGACCGCAGCGCCTGGATTTGGGGCGGCTGCGCCCCCCAGCGCGGGGCAAGCCCGCTCACTACAGGTCAGCGTTCTTCTCATAAGCTAATTCTAATAAGTTATTTATTTTAGAGTTCTTAGATCATTTAGTCTCCTCACACGCCGACCCTCGGCCGCCTGATTGAGGAGCATCCCCTTTGAAACGTTTAATCCCACTGCGCCTTCTGGCGGCGTTGTCCCTGGCCAGTGCCAGCCTGTTTGCCCAGGCGGCGGATGTGACGATCGCTTACCAGACCACCGTAGACCCGGCCAAAGTCGCCCAGGCCGACGGTGCTTATGAGAAAGCCACCCAGGCCAAGATCAACTGGCGCAAATTCGACAACGGCGCCGATATCATCGCCGCCATTGCCTCCGGTGACGTGCAGATCGGCTACCTCGGTTCGAGCCCGCTGACCGCAGCCATTACCCGCAAAGTGCCGGTGCAAACCTTCCTCGTCGCCACTCAGATCGGCGGCGCCGAAGCCCTGGTGGCGCGCGATGGTTCGGGGATCAACAGCCCGCAGGACCTGATCGGTAAAAAGGTCGCCGTGCCGTTTGTCTCCACCGGGCACTACAGCCTGCTGGCGGCGCTGAAACACTGGAATATCGACCCGTCCAAAGTGACCATCCTCAACCTCGCGCCACCGGCAATCATCGCCGCCTGGAAGCGCGGCGACATTGACGCGACCTATGTCTGGGACCCGGCCCTGGGCGTAGCCAAGGAAAACGGCAAGGTGCTGATCACCTCCGGCGAACTGGCCAAGCTCGGCGCACCGACCTTCGATGCGTGGATCGTGCGCAAAGACTTCGCCGAAAAGCACCCGGAAATCGTCAGCGCGTTCGCCAAAGTCACCCTGGATGCCTACGCCGCCTACCGCAAAGACCCACAAGCCTGGCTGGCCGATAAAGGCAACGTCGACAAGCTGGTGAAGCTCTCCGGCGCCAAGGCCAGTGATATCCCGCTGCTGCTGCAAGGCAATGTCTACCCGCTGGCCGCTGACCAGGTGACCCTGCTGGGCGCACCGACCACCCAGGCCGTGACCGACACGGCAGCGTTCCTCAAGGAACAAGGCAAGGTCGACGCCGTACTGCCGGACTACGCACCTTACGTCAGCGCCAAATTCATCACCCACTGATCGGGAGTCCATAGCGATGGCCTTGCTACAACTGGAGCGCATCAGCGCACAGTACCCAGGCGCCACATCACCGGTACTGGCTGACATTTCACTGGACCTGGGGCCCCAGCAGTTGCTGGTCGCTCTCGGCCCGTCCGGCAGTGGCAAGACCTCGCTGTTGAACCTGATAGCCGGTTTCGTCGAACCCAGCGCCGGGCGCATCACCCTGGACGGCGTGCCGGTCAAAGGCCCCAGCGCCGAACGTGGCGTGGTGTTCCAGGATGACGCCCTGCTGCCCTGGCAGGACGTGCTGGCCAATGTCGGCTTCGGTCTCGAACTGGCCGGTGTGCCCAAGGCACAACGTGAAGTGCGCGCCCGGGAAATGCTGGCCCTGGTGGACCTGGCGGGTTTCGACAAGCGTCGTATCTGGCAACTCTCCGGCGGCCAGAAACAACGCGTGGGCCTGGCCCGTGCCCTGGCGGCCGACCCTCGTGTGTTGCTGATGGACGAACCCTTCGGCGCCCTCGATGCCTTCACCCGCGAACAGATGCAGGAACTGCTGCTGCAGGTCTGGCGGCGCACGGCCAAGCCGGTGTTCCTGATTACCCACGACATCGAAGAAGCGGTGTTCCTCGCCACTGATTTGATCCTGCTGGCCCCCAACCCTGGCCAGATCGTCGAACGCCTGCACCTGGACTTTGGCCAGCGTTACGCCGCCGGCGAATCGGCGCGAGCCATCAAGTCCGACCCACGCTTTATCGAAACCCGTGAGCACGTGCTGGGCAAAGTGTTCTCGCAACGGCAGGTGCGCGCATGAGCAGTTACGAACTTTCCTCCACCACCACCGCCAAGCGTCCGGCGCATGCGGTTATCGCGGTGCGTCGCAGCCTGAGCACGCGCTGGATCAGTGTGCTGACCCTGGTCGCGTTGCTGACGCTCTGGTGGGCCGTCACCGCCACTGGCCTGATCGAACCGCTGTTCCTGCCGCCACCGTCTGCAGTGCTGCAAAAAGGCTGGCTGCTGGCGACCACGGGCTACATGGATTCCACCTTGTGGCAGCACTTGGCCGCGAGCTTGAGCCGTATCGGCCTGGGCCTGGGCTTTGCGGTGCTGACCGCCGTGCCGGTGGGCATCGCCATCGGTGCCAACCGTATCGCTCGCGGCATTCTCGACCCGCTGATCGAGTTCTACCGGCCTATCCCGCCATTGGCCTACCTGCCGTTGATCGTGATCTGGTGCGGCATCGGCGAGTTGTCCAAGGTACTGCTGATTTACCTGGCGATCTTTGCGCCGATCGCCATCGCCACGGCGACCGGCGTGCGCACCGTCGACCCGGCCAAACTACGCGCCGCGCAATCGCTGGGCGCTACCCGTGCCCAGTTGATTCGCCACGTGATCCTGCCGAGCGCACTGCCCGACATCCTCACCGGTGTGCGCATCGGCCTGGGCGTGGGCTGGTCGACCCTGGTCGCCGCCGAGCTGATCGCCGCCACCAGCGGCCTGGGTTTCATGGTGCAGTCGGCGGCGCAGTTCCTGGTCACCGATGTGGTGGTACTGGGGATTCTGGTGATCGCCCTGATCGCCTTCGCCATGGAAATGGGCCTGCGCGCCCTGCAGCGTAAATTAGTGCCTTGGCATGGCCAGGCACACTGAGTGATGAGAACTGAATTGAGCAGCCTGACCGTTACCCCACTAAGCACTGCCCTGGGCGCACAGATCAGCGGCGTGGATATTACCCAGCCGCTGAGCACCGAACACCGCGATGCCATCGAGCAGGCGTTACTCAGCCACTCGGTGCTGTTCTTCCGTGGCCAGCCGATCACCCCACAGCAACAAGCACGCTTCGCGGCGAACTTTGGCGACCTGCACATTCACCCGATCTACCCCAACGTGCCGGAACAGCCCGAAGTGCTGATCCTCGATACTGCCGTCACCGATGTGCGCGACAACGCCGTCTGGCATACCGACGTGACATTCCTGCCCACCCCGGCACTCGGTGCGGTACTCAGCGCCAAGCAGCTGCCGGCGTTTGGCGGCGATACGTTGTGGGCCAGTGGCATTGCCGCCTATGAGGCGCTCTCCGAGCCGCTGAAGCTGTTACTCAACGGCCTGACCGCCACCCACGACTTCACCAAGTCTTTCCCGCTGGAGCGCTTTGGCAACAGCGCCGAAGACTTGGCGCGCTGGGAAGAAACCCGCAAGAAAAACCCGCCACTGTCGCACCCCGTCGTGCGTACGCACCCGGTGAGCGGGCGCAAATCACTGTTTGTCAGCGAAGGATTCACCACCCGGATCAATGAACTGGAACCGGCGGAAAGCGAGGCGATTCTCAAGCTGCTGTTTGCCCACGCCACACGCCCGGAATTCACCATCCGCTGGCGCTGGCAGGAGAATGACGTGGCCTTCTGGGACAACCGTGTGACGCAGCATTACGCGGTGGACGATTACCGGCCGCAGCGGCGGGTGATGCACCGGGCGACAATCCTGGGCGACGTTCCTTTCTAAAGCCTGACAAAGAACATATGTGGGAGGGGGCTTGCTCCCGATAGCGGTGAATCAGTCAACTTATGCATTGGCTGACTCACCGCCATCGGGAGCAAGCCCCCTCCCACATTGACCCTGTGGTGCCAGGTTATTCAGCGGTGGATGGCTTTTCCCACAGGTTGATCCCGCCTTCCTGCGCAAACCGATCAATCTCCGCCAGCTCCTGCGCGCTGAAGCTCAAGTTCTTCAACGCCCCGACGTTTTCGATGATCTGCTCCGGCCGGCTGGCGCCGATCAACGCACTGGTCACTCGAGGGTCGCGCAAGGTCCAGGCCAGCGCCAATTGCGCCAGGCTCTGGCCGCGGCGCTGGGCGATTTCGTTCAGTGCACGCACATGGGCGATGTTGGTTTCAGACAAGTGTTTGGCTTGCAACGAACCACCACCCGGGCGGTTGACCCGCGCATCCGCCGGTACGCCGTTGAGGTACTTGTCGGTGAGCAGCCCCTGGGCCAGCGGCGTGAAGGCAATCACCCCGGCGCCGAGTTCTTCGGTGGTCTCCAACAGGTCTTTTTCCACCCAGCGGTTGAGCAGGTTGTACGCCGGCTGGTGAATCAGCAACGGCACTTTCCACTCTTTGAGCAGGGCGGCCATTTCGCGGGTCTTCACGCCGGAATACGACGAGATACCGATGTACAACGCCTTGCCTTGTTGCACGGCAGTGGCGAGGGCGCTGGCGGTTTCTTCAAGTGGAGTGTCGGCATCAAAACGGTGGGAATAGAAGATATCCACGTAGTCGACGCCCAGGCGTTGCAGGCTCTGGTCCAGGCTCGCCAGGACGTATTTGCGCGAACCGCCACCCTGGCCGTAAGGGCCGGGCCACATGTCCCAGCCGGCCTTGCTGGAGATGATCAGCTCGTCGCGGTAGTGCTTGAAATCTTCACGCAGCAGACGGCCGAAATTGATCTCGGCGCTGCCATAGGGCGGGCCGTAGTTGTTGGCCAGGTCGAAGTGGTTGATTCCCAGGTCGAACGCGGTGCGCAGCAGGGCGCGCTGGGTGTCGATCGGGGTGCTGTCGCCAAAGTTGTGCCACAGGCCCAGGGACAGTGCCGGTAGCACCAGTCCACTGCGGCCTACGCGGCGGTACGGGATAGATTCATAGCGGTTTTCGGCAGCAATGTAAGTCATCGAATCCTCTCTTGGACGTAGGCAAATAAGGCCCGGAAATAAGCTTATTCCCAGGCCTTTTAACCAGCTGAATCGCTTAAGTCTGCCTGTCCGTTTTACAGCAATTTCCTACCAGAGGGGAACGACATAGCTGACATAGAAACGGTTTTCATCTTGCACAGTCGCACCGCTGATGTCCGGGCTGGCGTGGGCGTTTTTCCAGGTCACGCCGAGGCCCTTCAGGGTACCGGTGGGGACTTGATACGCCACGGCGACGTTACGTTCCCATTCGCTGGTCGTGCCTTGCGCCGTGCGGATGTCATCACCGTGGGCATAGCCGGCGGAGAACGTCAGGCCGGTGAGACCGAGTTTGCCGAAGTCATATTTGTACTGCGCAAGCCAAGTGCGCTCGCCGGCGTGCTGGAATTTGTTCAACTGCATGTTGGTGAGTGCCGGGGTGTCGGCGCCTGAGCCTGGGCCCTGGCGGTTGTCACCGCTGTTCAGGCCGGAATCCAGGTACGGGAAGTCGCTGTCGCCGCTGTTCTTCTGGATACCCAGGCCGACGGTATGCCCGTCAAGGCTGTAGCTCTCAAGCAAGCTGGCGGTGGTCTGGTTGATGCGCCCCTTGTTCACGCCATCGCCATAGAGACCGCTCGCGGCGTAGTTCTTGTCGCCATCGGCATTGCCACCCACACCCAGGCTGCGGAACACACGCACATCGGTATCGATGGCACCCACCGACAACGCGTCATGGCGCTTGGCGCCGAGGAAGAACTGCTGGTAGTAATCCTCAAGGTTGGAGTACCACAGGCTGACCGTGGTGTTCTGGATGCCGGTGTAGTCCGCACCGCCAAACAGGAAGCGATCACTCTCTTTGGTACCGCCGGCGGTGATCATGCCCTGGTCGCCGGTTTCATTGCGGATCTTGGTCTTGAAGATATCGCCGCCGGTGAAGGTAAAGTCGCTGAGGTCCTTGGACACCAGTTGCACGCCGGTATTGGTCTGCTGGTACAGGCGCCCGTCGGTGTTGGCCAGTATCGGGTTGTTACCGTAGAGCGTGCCGACGCGCAGTTCATCCTTGGCGAAACGCATCTTGAACGTCGGGCTCAACACGCCGAACTGGTCGGCGGACTTGCCGTTGTCCAGCGGGAACATACTGCCGGGGTAGCGGCCCTGGTGATCCTTGTCGTTGAGGTCACCACCGGAGTCCAGCTTCAAACCGTAGAACGCCTGCAGGTCCAGGCCAAAACCCACCGGGCCTTCGGTGTAGCCGGACTTGAAGTTGAACTCGAACCCCTGGCCCCAATCGCGAATGCTGTGGGCCTTGGCATTGCTGTTCACCACATCACGCCCCTGCTGGTTGAGATAGCGGTTGAGCAGGGTCACATCGGCGTGGCTGTCATCGACAAAATCGGCATGGGCGGACAGCATAAAGCTCGCCACGGCGACACCCACCATGGGGCTTAATAACGTCTTCATCGGTACCTGTCTCCGTCACTGTTCTGAAATGAAAGCGTCAAACGCTTCACACAATTACGCAGTGGCGAGATGACAGTTCGGAGTCAAAATGCGGCTTTTACGGATGAAATTAAGTTTAAGAAAGCCCTCTATTACGCGGCTTAGAAGGCGGTTTCGAAGATTTCCGCGAGCCAGTCGACAAACACCCGCACTCTCGGCGACATGTGTCGATTCTGCGGATAAAGCACAGACACCGGCATCAAGGGAGGCGGTGTTTCGCGAAGGATTTCACGCATCACGCCCCGCTCGATCAGGTCGGCCATGCGGTAGTGCGGACACTGGATAATCCCCAATCCGGCCACCGCGCTGGCGGAGTAAATCTCCGCGCCGAACACCGACAGCGCGCCCTCGATAATCACTTCCCGCAGCTCGCCATTGACCATGAACTCGAACGGAAAAAGCTTGGCCGTGGTACGCGAAACGTAGTTCACCGCGCGGTGCCCACTCAACTCGGCCAGGCTCTTGGGTTCGCCGTACTTACGCAGGTAGGCAGGGCTCGCGCTGGTCACTTGGCGCAGGTTGGCCACACGCCGACCAATCAATGCGGAATCGCCCAGGTTGCCCGCACGCAGCACGCAATCCACGCCTTCGGCGATCAGGTCGACAAACCGGTCCGCCTCGCTGATGGACAGCTCGATATCCGGGTAACGCGCCATGAATTGCGGCAACGCCGGCACCACAAAATACTTGGCCAACGTGCCGTGCAAGTCCACGCGCAAACGGCCCTTGGGTGCCACGCTGCGAAACGCCAGCTCGGCTTCTTCCAGTTCCGCCAGCAACTGCACACAGCGCTGGTAATACGCCTCGCCATCCAGGGTCGGGCGCACGCGGCGAGTGCTGCGCTCCAGCAGCCGCGTACCGAGCCAGGCTTCGAATTGGTTGAGCGTGTGGGTCAGGGTCGCACGGGGCAGGTTCAGATCATCGGCCGCCAGCGTGAAGCTGGATCGCTCGTAGATACGCACGAAGACCTTCATGGCTTTGACTTGATCCACATTGACTCCTGCTACGCACTGATTGTTGGTGTTTATTGAACAGTCAAGGCAACTCTGGCGCATTTATCGGCCTGGGTAAACATGTGAACCTGCGTCCATACCCCGTTCAAGGAACCCAGACCATGACGACTCAAGTTGCAATCATCACCGGCGCTTCCCGTGGCATCGGCGCTGCCATCGCCCAACAACTCGCAGCCGACGGTTACGCCGTGGCGATCAACTACGCCAGCAGCGCCACCGAGGCGTCGAAACTGGTGGTGCAACTGCGTCAGGCCGGCCACCAAGCCATAGCGATTCGAGGCGACGTCGCCAAACCCGCCGACATCAAGCGGCTGTTCGATGAAACCGAAGCGCAATTGGGCAAGATCGATGTGCTGATCAACAACGCCGGCATCCTCAAGACGCTGCCCCTGGCCCAGCACAGCGATGAACTCTACGACCGGAACTTCGATATCCACACCCGTGGCACTTTCAACGCCCTGCGTGAAGCCGCCACGCGCTTGAACGACGGCGGGCGCATCGTCAACTTTTCCAGCAGCACCGTCGGCCTTAATTTGCCCGGCTACGCGGTGTACGTCGCCAGCAAGGCAGCGGTGGAGTCCCTGACCCAGGTGTTTGCCAAGGAGATGCGCGGGCGCCGGATTACCGTCAACGCCGTGGCTCCCGGCCCGGTCGCCACCGAGTTGTTCCTGCACGGCAAGAGCGAAGAGCAGATCCAGGGCATGGCCAAGATGCCGCCGCTGGAGCGCCTTGGCCAACCGGAAGATATCGCCCGTGTGGTGGCGTTTCTGGTGAGCCCTGCTGGCGGCTGGATCAATGGGCAAATCCTGCGCGCCAACGGTGGGCTCGTATAAACCACTCAACCATTGAAAACACGGAGGTGCGCCATGCTCCTGTTGATCCCCGCGCTCGCCCCGCTTTACCGCTTCGCCGAGCCCCTGGCCTACGCACTCCTGCGCGCAGGCTTCGGGGTGATCATGGTCACCCACGGCCTGCCCAAATTACTGGGGAATGCCCATGGTTCGATGGCCGACCCGATGGCAGCGTCCATCAACCTGATCCAGAACCGCCTGCACCTGCCGCAGCCAGAGCTGATCGGCCTGTTGGTCGCCGTGCTGGAAGCTGTCGGTGGATTGCTGTTGATCCTCGGCCTGGGCACACGGCTGATCGCAGCCATGCTGACCGTGCAGATGCTGACCATTGCTTACTTGCTGGGGCCGACGTGGCCATGGATCGACCGGGGCATCGAGTACCCGGTGCTGATGGCTCTACTAGCGTTGTACCTGATGTTTCGCGGTGCAGGTCGCTATTCCGTGGACAATGCGCTGGGCAAGGCATTTTGAATGCTGCACTTCCCGGGAGTATCCGCTGCCGACCACCAGCCCCTCGGAGCAGGTGATCGGCAGCAGGTACCGTGGGCAGCCCGAGGCCTGAGCCTCAGCGCACCAGATGCAGGAACTGCAGGTGTCGCTCGTACTGGTCGAGGATGTCGTTGATGATCTGCTCCTTGGTATAGCCCACCAGGTCGTAGTCCTGGCTGCCTTCGCTCAAGTGCACTTCGGCGCGGTAATAGCGGCGGTTGTTGATCTCTTTCTTGCCCATGCCACCGCGGGCAAACGACGGCGTGAAGTAGCCGCGCATCTGCACCTGGTAAACAAACGGGCGCTCCTCGCCATGACCGATCTCCAGGCTGACGCTGTCATTGGCCGGGTCCGGCTGCGTGACCACGTTCAAGCCCTTCTCGACAAATACCGCCGTCACTTCTTCAATGGCCGGGCGCACGGTGGTGTCGAGGAAGCGGTATACCTCATCTCGTGATGGGAAGTGCACCGCCTGGCTCAAGCGCTGGCGCCAACCACCCCGGCCTTTACGCGCCGCCGACACCGGCGCCAGCGAATGCAACTGGGCGATCTGCTTCTGCGACTCCAGGTAAAAGGCCTTGTGCAGCCCCCACATCATCAGCAGCAGGATCAACGAGAACGGCAACGAGGTCAGCACCACCGCCGATTTGAGCGAGTCGATACTGCCGGCAAACAGCAAGGCACTGGTGACCAGCGCGGTCATCGCGCCCCAGAACACCCGCAGCCATTTCGGCCCGTCTTCATCGGCGCTGCCGCCCTTGGACGACAAGGTCGACAGCACCACGGTGCCGGAGTCGGCCGAGGTCACGAAGAACACGAAGCTGATAAACACCGTGACGGCGATGACGGTTTTGCTCCACGGGTAGGTTTCCAGCAGCAGGTAGAGGCTCATCGAGGGCTCATCAATGGCCGACTGACCGAGCGCCGCCATACCGTGGTTGAGCACTTGATCGATGGCGCTGTTGCCGAAAATCGACATCCACGCCAGGGTGAAACCCAACGGGATCAGCAGCACACCGAACACAAACTCACGAATGGTCCGGCCACGGGAAATCCGTGCGATAAACAGGCCCACGAAGGGCGACCATGCAATCCACCAGGCCCAGTAGAACACCGTCCAACCGCCCAGCCAGTCGCTGGGCTTGTCGTAGGCATACACGTCGAAACTCTTGGTCGGCAACGCGCCGAGGTAGTCACCGACGTTCTGGATCAGCGTATTGAGCAGGTGCTGGGTAGGCCCGGCGAACAACACGAACAGCAGCAGCGCACAGGCCAGCAGCATGTTGATGTCGGACATCACGCGCACGCCCTTGTCCACACCGGCCACGGCCACGATGATCGCCGCGCCCATCATCAGCGTGATCAGGCCGACCTGAATCCACTGGGTGTGAGCGATACCGAACAGGTAGTCCAGGCCCGAGTTGAGGTGCAGCACTCCGAAGCCCATGTCGGCCCCCAGGCCGAACACCGTTGCGATGATGCCGAAGCCATCCACCGCGTAGCCGATGGGGCCGTTGATGCGTTTGCCGATCAGCGGATACAGCGCCGAACGCAACGCCAGCGGCAGGTTATGCCGGTAGGCGAAATACGCCAGGGCCATGCCGACAAAGGCGAACACGCCCCAGCCATGCAGGCCCCAGTGCAGAAACAGGATCTGCATGGCCTGGCGCGCGGCATCGGCGTTCATCGGCGCGCCTTGCGGCGGTTGCACCAGGTGCGTCAAGGGTTCCGACACGCAGAAGAAGAACAACGTGATGCTGATCCCGGCGGCGAACAGCATGCCGGCCCAGGACAGGTAGCTGAACTCGGGCTCGTCGTGGTCGGCACCGAGTTTTATCTTGCCGTAGCCCGATAGCGCGGTGACCACCACGAAGACCAGATAAAGCGTCATCGCCAGCATGTAGTACCAGCCGACCGTGTTGGCCGCCCAGTTTTGCGCCGCCAGCAGCCAGGCACCGGCCTGTTGCGGGATAGCGATGACAGTGACGCCAAACAGCAGAATGGCGGTTGCGGCAAAGTAGAAAACGGGCGCATTCATGCGCACTATGCCACTGGATGGGGTGGACGATGCACTCATGAACGATGCACCCCGACGACACGGGTTGTGGCTGGAAATAACGGACTCAGCAAAGGTAAGCCTCCTGTTGTGAGCGGGCAGCGAACCACCGGTTTTAACTTGAACGAACGTTCAAGTTAAACATGAATCGGCGGTCCGGGACTAATCGCAGGGCTGAGTGGTAGGTAATTCCTACACTATCTCAGGGATCGGTATGACGCTCAGGCGAGACAATTCGTTCAGCGACTGCAGAGTGAATTGGAATGTTATTACCCATGTGGGAGGGGGCTTGCTCCCGATAGCGCTGCGTCAGCCAACACATGCACTGACTACAGACCGCTATCGGGAGCAAGTCGAATCGTCGCACCGCCCCTCCCACATTCAGTCCAAATGCGGCTTATTTCTGCGAGCCGTCGTCATGTTGCAGATTGGCCTGGGTGATGTTCGCCCCGGCCGGCACGTTGCGGGTCAGCCACACGTTGCCGCCAATGGTCGAGCCCTTGCCGATGATGATACGCCCCAGGATCGTCGCCCCGGCATAGATCACCACATCGTCCTCGACGATCGGATGACGCGGATGGCCCTTCTGCAATTGCCCATCCTCATCCGCCGGGAAGCGCTTGGCCCCCAGCGTCACCGCCTGGTAGATGCGCACACGCTCGCCAATGATCGCGGTCTCGCCGATCACCACCCCGGTCCCATGGTCGATAAAGAAACTCGGGCCGATCTGCGCGCCGGGGTGGATATCGATGCCGGTGGCCGAGTGGGCAATCTCGGCGCTGATGCGCGCCAGCAAAGGCAGGCCGGCGCGGTACAGATGGTGCGCCAGGCGGTGGTGAATCACCGCCAGGATGCCGGGGTAGCACAGCAGCACTTCGTCCACACTGCGTGCGGCCGGATCGCCGTGGTAAGCGGCCAGCACATCGGTGTCCAACAGGCTGCGCAGGGACGGCAAGGCCAGCGCGAAATCCTGGATCAACCGGATGGCCAGGGCGTCGACCTGGCTGTCATCCTGACCGCCTTGGCGCGCGGCATAGCGCAGCTCCAGGCGGGCCTGGGCAAGCAAGGCATTGAGCGCGACGTCCAGGGTATGCCCGACGTAAAAGTCTTCACTTTCCTCACGCAAATCCACCGGCCCCAGGCGCATGGGAAACAGCGCACCGCACAACGCTTCGAGGATCTGCGCCACGGCGTCGCGGGAAGGTAATTCGCGGCCGCCATGCTCGCCGCTCAGCCGGCCATTGCGGGTGCGCCACTGGTCCCGGGCGCTGCGCAGCTGGCTGACGATGGTCTGCAATTGCCAATGACTGGAACGCTCACTCACGGTATTCACTCCTGACGTAATGGCGCTCACTTTACGGTATGCACCCTGGCCGCCCTTAAGAACCAATGGTGCGATACTAAGAACCATACGGCATAAGCGATTGACGGTTGCCCGTTGAAAAGTGCCTGCCTATAGTCGCCTCATTACTTAGCCACCGTGCGTAGCCATGATCAAACAACAGCTCGACCGCTTTAACCGTCTGGAACTGCTGGGCGGCGCCACTGCCCTGGAAAAACTCGAGCGGCTGTCGGCCTGGCTGGGCAGGGATATCTACGTCAAACGCGACGACACGACGCCCCTGGCCATGGGCGGCAACAAGCTGCGCAAGCTTGAATACCTGGCAGCCGATGCCATCGCCCAAGGCGCCGACACCCTGGTGACCGCCGGCGCCATCCAGTCCAACCACGTACGCCAGACCGCCGCTCTCGCCGCCAAACTGGGCCTGGGTTGCGTGGCCTTGCTGGAAAACCCGACCGGCACCGAAGACCCCAACTACCTGGGCAACGGCAACCGGCTATTGCTGGACCTGTTCGACGCCAAAGTCGAATTGGTGGAGAACCTCGACCACGCCGACGAACAGCTCGACGCCCTCGCCGAGCGCCTGCGCAGCAACGGCAAGAAGCCGTACCTGGTGCCCATCGGCGGTTCCAATGCCCTCGGCGCCCTGGGCTATGTACGCGCCGGGCTGGAACTGGCCGCGCAGATTGAAGACAGCGGCCTCCAGTTCGCCGCCGTGGTGCTGGCCTCCGGCAGCGCAGGCACCCACAGCGGCCTGGCCTTGGCGCTGAGTGAAGCCCTGCCGGATTTGCCGGTAGTCGGCGTCACCGTATCGCGCACCGACGAAGCCCAGCGCCCCAAGGTCCAGGGCCTGGCCGAACGCACCGCCGAGTTGCTCGGTGTGAGCCTTCCCGAAGCGTTCAAGGTCATTTTGTGGGACGAATACTTCGGCCCCCGTTATGGCGAACCGAACGCCGGCACCCTTTCAGCGGTCAAGCTATTGGCGAGCCAGGAAGGCTTGCTGCTGGACCCGGTCTACACTGGCAAGGCCATGGCAGGTTTGCTGGACGGCATCGGGCGTCAGCGCTTCGAGGACGGGCCGATCATTTTCCTGCATACCGGTGGGGCGCCGGCGTTGTTTGCCTATGACGCGGTGTTCAACTGAATAAACGCGGACCGAATGTGGGCTAAATGTTGGGGCTTGCTCCCGATAGCGGTCTGTCAGACAGATATGTGCTGACTGACACACTGGTATCGGGAGCAAGCCCCCTCCCACATTTTAAAACAGCCGCATATTCACAAAAAGAATATCAAATTAAATTTATATTATTTTCAAGTCTTAAAAACAGACTTTATAGTCGCGCCGCAGGCGAAGACGCGCACTGCGCTTTAAGGCACGATACGCCTACTGCGTCACCTGCTTCGCTCAACATAAAAACACAGGGGCTCTTCATGACTATTTCCGTATTGCGCCGCACGTTGCTGGTTGGCACTTTGGGTCTGGCGCTGGGCGCCGGTTGGATGGGCCAGGCGGTTGCCGGCGAGCAGTTGAACACCATCAAGAAAGCAGGCGAGATCAAGATCGGCCTGGAAGGCACCTACCCGCCGTTCAGCTTTGTCGATGAAAGCGGCAAGCTCAGCGGCTTCGAAGTCGAGCTGTCCGAAGCGCTGGCCAAGGAGCTGGGCGTCAAGGTCAAGCTGCAAGCCACCCCATGGGACGGCATCCTCGCCGCCCTGGAATCCAAGCGCCTTGACGCTGTGGTCAACCAAGTGACCATCTCCGAAGAGCGCAAGAAGAAGTACGACTTCTCCAAGCCGTACACCGTCTCCGGTATCCAGGCGCTGACCCTGAAGAAAAATGTCGACACCATCAAGAGCGCCGACGACCTGGCCGGCAAGAAAGTCGGTGTGGGCCTGGGCACCAACTACGAGCAATGGCTCAAGGACAACCAACCCAAAGCCATCATCAAGACCTACAACGATGACCCGACCAAGTTCCAGGACCTGCGCATCGGCCGTACCGATGCCATCCTGATCGACCGTCTGGCCGCCTTGGAATACGCCAAGAAAGCTACGGACACCGCCGCTGCCGGCCCTGCTTTCTCCCGTCAGGAAGCCGGTATCGCACTGCGCAAAGGTGAGCCTGAATTGCTCGACGCCGTGAACAAGGCCCTCGACAAGCTGCGCGCTGACGGCACCTTGAAGAAGCTGTCCGAGAAGTACTTCAACGCTGACGTCACCGAATAATGGAAGCAGGTTTCCAACTCGCGCTTGACTCCGCGCCCTTTCTGCTCAAGGGCGCGTACTACACGGTGATTCTCAGCCTCGGCGGGATGTTTTTCGGCTTGCTGCTGGGCTTCGGCCTGGCCTTGATGCGCCTGTCGCGCTTCAAGCTGTTGAGCTGGACCGCCCGGGTCTATGTCTCGTTCTTTCGCGGCACGCCCTTGCTGGTGCAACTGTTCCTGATCTACTACGGCTTGCCGCAAGTGGGCATCGAGCTGGACCCGATCCCGGCGGCGCTGATCGGCTTTTCGCTGAACATGGCCGCGTATGCCTGTGAAATCCTGCGTGCCGCCATCGCCTCCATCGAGCGCGGCCAATGGGAAGCGGCCGCCAGTATCGGCATGACCCGTGCACAGACCCTGCGCCGGGCCATCCTGCCGCAGGCCATGCGCACGGCGCTACCGCCGTTGGGCAACAGCTTTATTTCGCTGGTCAAGGACACGGCGCTGGCCGCCACCATCCAGGTGCCCGAGCTGTTTCGCCAGGCACAACTGGTGTCGGCGCGCACCTTCGAAATTTTCACCATGTACCTGTCCGCAGCCCTGATCTACTGGATACTGGCAAGCATCCTGGCGCATTTTCAAAATCGCCTGGAAGACCGGGTCAACCGGCATGACCTGGAGTCTTGAAGCATGATCGTGGTTGAAAAACTGACCAAACAATTCAACGGTCAGGTGGTGCTCAACGGCATCGACCTTGAGGTAAAGGAAGGCGAAGTCGTCGCTATCATCGGCCCTAGCGGTTCCGGCAAGACCACCTTCCTGCGCTGCCTGAACTTCCTCGAAGAACCCACCAGCGGCCGCATCAAGGTCGGTGATATCGAGATCGACGGCAGCAAGCCGCTCAACCAGCAACAGGGCCTGGTGCGACGTTTGCGCCAGCACGTGGGTTTTGTGTTCCAGAACTTCAACCTGTTCCCCCACCGCACAGCGCTGGAAAACGTCATCGAAGGGCCGATAGTGGTCAAGAAGATGCCACGCGAAGCGGCGACCGAGTTGGGTCGCAAGCTATTGGCCAGGGTTGGCCTGGCGGGCAAGGAAGCGTCGTACCCCAGGCGCTTGTCCGGTGGCCAGCAGCAGCGCGTGGCGATTGCCCGTGCGCTGGCCATGGAGCCGGAGGTGATCCTGTTCGATGAACCCACCTCGGCCCTCGACCCGGAACTGGTGGGCGAAGTACTGGCGACTATCCGCAGCCTCGCCGAAGAAAACCGCACCATGGTGATCGTCACCCACGAAATGAGTTTTGCTCGGGACGTGGCCAATCGAGTGATCTTCTTCGACAAGGGCGTGATCGTGGAACAAGGTGAAGCCAAAGCGCTGTTTGCCAACCCCAAGGAAGAACGGACCAAACAGTTCCTGAGCAAGTTTCTCGCCCACTGACACTGCAACACCTGTAGTGAGGGGGCTTGCCCCGCGCTGGGCTGCGCAGCGCTCCCAAAAATTTGGGGCCGCTACGCAGCCCAGCGCGGGTGTAGAACCGTAGACATCGTTTACATCTGAAACCGGGGACATCGTTTACACATTTGAAGCTTGGAC
>NZ_JBNPJU010000039.1:0-152666 GCF_050312575.1 Pseudomonas sp. R11F
ATAGCGGTGTATCAACCAACATATGGGTATCCGATTGACCGCTATCGGGAGCAAGCCCCCTCCCACATGACCCGCTCCCACACATTTAAATGACAGAAAGTTTTGCCGGATCGGTTTATCGAGGGTAAGTTGCGCGCCGGTTTTGTTGCCGGGCAACAACTTTTGGGCCCAACTATTTAAGAGGACCTCCACTTGCCAATTTCTTTATTTCGCAAAGCCTTGCTGGTGGGTGCAGGTATCACGCTGGCTGTCAGCGTGCAGGCCGCCCCGACTGTGCATATTTATAACTGGTCGGACTACATCGGCACCGACACGCTGGCCAATTTCGAAAAGGCTACCGGCATCAAGCCCGTGTATGACGTGTTCGATTCCAACGAAACCCTGGAAGGCAAGTTGCTGGCCGGGCGTACCGGCTACGACGTGGTCGTGCCGTCCAACCACTTCCTCGGCAAGCAGATCAAGGCCGGGGCGTTCCAGAAACTCGACAAGTCTTTACTGACGAACTATTCCAACCTTGACCCGGCGCTGCTCAAGCGTCTGGAAAAGAACGATCCGGGTAACCAGTACGCAGTGCCGTATCTGTGGGGCACCAATGGCATCGGTTACAACGTCGACAAGGTCAAGGAAGTGCTCGGCGTCGATCATATTGACTCCTGGGCCGTGCTGTTCGAACCGGAAAACATGAAGAAGCTGGCCACTTGCGGCGTATCGTTCATGGACTCGGCGGATGAAATGCTGCCGGCGGTGCTCAACTACATGGGCTTGAACCCTAACAGCACCAACCCCGAAGACTACAAGAAGGCCGAAGAAAAGCTGCTCAAAGTGCGGCCCTACGTGACCTATTTCCATTCTTCCAAATACATTTCCGACCTGGCCAACGGCAACATCTGCGTGGCGGCAGGCTTCTCCGGCGATGTGTTCCAGGCCAGGTCTCGCGCGGCTGAAGCGGGCAAGGGCGTGAACATTGCCTACGTGATTCCGAAAGAAGGCGGCAACCTGTGGTTTGACGTGCTGGCGATCCCCAAGGACGCCACCAACGTCAAAGAGGCCCACGCCTTCATCAACTATTTACTGCAACCTGAGGTGATCGCTCAGGTCAGTGATGTCGTCGGTTATGCCAACCCTAACCCAGGGGCGGACAAACTGATGGATCAATCGATACGCACTGACGCAGCGGTTTACCCACCGCAGGCGGTTCTCGACCGGACATTCGTCAACTTCGAGTTACCCCCGAAAGTGCAGCGTTTGATGACCCGTAGCTGGACCAAGGTCAAGACGGGCAAGTAAGGCTCAAACTATCCAAGGTTTCGTCCGTGTTGGTCGAACAGAAAACTTTGTTGGGAGTTTCGCAAATGGCAGTTGCCTCCGGCGCCTATAAGAAAGCCCTCGAGGGCGACCAGACACCGAAAAAGGTGTTGGTCAAAATCGACCGGGTCACGAAGAAGTTCGACGAGACGATTGCCGTGGACGATGTGTCCCTGGAAATCAAGAAAGGCGAGATCTTCGCCTTGCTCGGCGGTTCGGGCTCAGGCAAATCCACCTTGCTGCGCATGCTCGCAGGCTTCGAGCGCCCAACGGAAGGTCGCATCTACCTCGACGGTGTGGACATCACCGACATGCCGCCCTACGAGCGGCCGATCAACATGATGTTCCAGTCCTACGCCTTGTTCCCACACATGACCGTGGCGCAGAACATCGCCTTCGGCCTGCAACAGGACAAGATCCCCAAGGCCGAAATCGACGCCCGGGTGGCCGAGATGCTCAAGCTGGTACAGATGAGCCAGTACGCCAAGCGCAAGCCGCACCAGTTGTCCGGTGGTCAGCGTCAGCGTGTGGCCCTGGCCCGTTCCCTGGCCAAGCGCCCGAAACTGCTGCTGCTCGATGAGCCGATGGGCGCGCTGGACAAGAAACTGCGTTCGCAGATGCAGCTTGAACTGGTTGAGATCATCGAGCGCGTGGGTGTGACCTGCGTCATGGTGACCCACGACCAGGAAGAGGCCATGACCATGGCTGAACGCATCGCGATCATGCACCTGGGCTGGATCGCCCAGATCGGCAGCCCGATCGATATCTACGAAACCCCGACCAGCCGCCTGGTGTGCGAGTTCATCGGCAACGTCAACATCTTCGACACCCAGGTGGTGGATGACGCCGAAGGCCACGCGGTGCTCAAGTGCCCGGACCTGGACCGCGACATCTACGTGGGCTACGGCATTGCCACCTCGGTGGAAGACAAATCCGTGACTTACGCCATTCGCCCGGAAAAACTGCTGGTCACCACCGAAATGCCGACCTGCGAGCACAACTGGTCCAGCGGCAAAGTGCACGACATTGCCTACCTGGGTGGCCATTCGGTGTTCTACGTGGAACTGCCGAGCGGCAAACTGGTGCAATCCTTCGTGGCTAACGCCGAACGCCGTGGCCAGCGTCCGACCTGGGGCGACCAGGTCTACGTGTGGTGGGAAGACGACAGCGGCGTGGTACTTCGCTCATGAACATGAAGAAGCTCAAGCGCCAGTTGCAACGAATAACTCCCGATGGTCGACACGTGGTTATCGGGATTCCATTCCTTTGGTTGTTCCTGTTCTTCATGCTGCCGTTCTTCATCGTCTTGAAGATCAGCTTTGCCGAAGCCGACGTCGCGATCCCGCCTTACACCGAGATCTACACCTTCGTTGAGCAGAAACTGCAGGTGGTGCTCAACCTGGCCAACTACTCGATGCTGGGTGACGACGAGTTGTACATCGCCGCATACCTGGGCTCGTTGAAGATGGCGTTTTTCAGCACGCTCCTGTGTCTGTTGATCGGCTATCCGATGGCCTACGCCATCGCCAGCGCGCGCAAAGAGATGCAGACCGTGCTGGTGTTGCTGATCATGATGCCGACCTGGACCGCGATTCTGATCCGTGTGTATGCGTGGATGGGCATCCTCAGCAACAACGGTTTGCTCAACGGCTTCCTGATGTCCATCGGGTTGATCAACGAGCCCCTGCAGATCCTCAATACCAATATCGCGGTGTATATCGGCGTGGTCTATTCGTACCTGCCGTTCATGATCCTGCCGCTGTATGCCAACCTGGTCAAACATGATCAGAGCTTGCTGGAGGCCGCGTCCGATCTGGGGTCGAGCACCTTCAACAGCTTCTGGAAGATCACCGTGCCGCTGTCCAAGAACGGCATCATCGCCGGTTGCATGCTGGTGTTTATCCCGGTAGTGGGCGAGTTCGTGATCCCGGAACTGCTGGGCGGCCCGGAAACCCTGATGATCGGTAAAGTATTGTGGCAAGAGTTCTTCAATAACCGTGACTGGCCGGTGGCCTCTGCCCTGGCGGTGGTGATGTTGGCGATCCTGATCGTGCCGATCATCCTGTTCAACCGCAGCCAAGCCAAAGAGATGGAGGGCAAGATATGAAGCGCGTCAGTTTCTCAAGCTTCATGCTGGTGGCGGGGTTGCTGTTCATCTACCTGCCGATGCTGATCCTGGTGATCTACTCGTTCAACGAATCCAAGCTGGTGACAGTCTGGGGCGGTTGGTCGATCAAGTGGTACGTGGGCCTGTTGGACAACACCCAGTTGATGGGCTCGGTGGCCCGCTCGCTGGAAATCGCCTGCTATACGGCGGTGGCTGCGGTGGCCCTGGGCACCTTGGCGGCGTTCGTGCTGACGCGCATCAGCCAGTTCAAGGGCCGCACGCTGTTCGGCGGCCTGGTGACCGCGCCGTTGGTGATGCCGGAAGTGATCACCGGTCTGTCGCTGTTGCTGCTGTTCGTGGCCATGGCGCAAATGATCGGCTGGCCCCAGGAGCGTGGCATCGTCACCATCTGGATCGCCCACACCACCTTCTGTGCGGCGTATGTGGCGGTGGTGGTGTCGGCACGCCTGCGTGAGCTGGACCTGTCGATTGAAGAAGCGGCAATGGACCTGGGGGCGCGACCGTGGAAGGTGTTCTTCCTGATCACGATCCCAATGATCGCGCCATCGTTGGCAGCGGGCGGCATGATGTCGTTCGCGTTGTCCCTGGATGACCTGGTATTGGCCAGCTTCGTATCGGGCCCGGGCTCGACAACCTTGCCGATGGAAGTGTTCTCGGCGGTGCGCCTTGGGGTCAAACCCGAGATCAATGCCGTGGCCAGCCTGATTCTGTTGGCGGTGTCGCTGGTGACCTTCCTGGTGTGGTTCTTCAGCCGTCGTGCCGAAGAGCACCGCAAGAAAGCCATCCAGCAAGCCATCGAAGAAGCGGCGGCGGATGGCTGGCAGCAGCCGGACAAGCGCCGCGCGGCTGCACCGGTCTAATCAGGTCTACCTGAAGAAACTGGATCAAACTGTGGGAGCGGCCAAGCCCGCTCCCACAGTTGATTGCATTTCAAGCCCAAGGCGATTTGCGGATGACTTCAACAAAATTCATCGGCTTGAACCCCGGCTCCTGATCCACCAGTACATCCGTCTTCACGTTGCCGAAAGTGGTCTGTGGGCGATGGCGCAAGCCGTCGGCAAAGGCGCAGATGATGCACTCCTTGAACCCTTCACCCCGTGGATGCGCATGCACCACCGCCTCGCGCTGCACGCTGGAAAACGCTGCGTAATCCATACCCAGGACATCCATCTCGACGCCGGCCGTCACCAGCGCAACGGTTGGGCGTAGATGCTGCGGCACGCCCGGCGTGGTATGCAGGGCGATGGACAGCCACACCTGTTCGATATCGTCGTCACTCAGCCCGTAAGGCTTGAGAAACGTGGCCGCCGCATTGGCGCCGTCCACTTCGAAACGTTCGTTGTCACTGCGATGGCCTTCGACCAGGCCCAGGTCATGGAACATCGCGCCGACGTAGAGCAACTCCGGGTTGTAAGCGAGTTGTTTGCGTTCACCGCTTAAGGCGCCGAACAGGAACACGCGGCGGGAGTGGTGATAAAGCAGGTCGGATTCGACGTCGCGAATGTATTCGGTGGTGGCCTTGGCCAGTGCGCTGTCGGGGATCTGGATCCCGGCGATAGTGGTGCTCATGATGGCTCTCCTCTGGAAAGATTCCAGTCTGGTCGTGTGCCTGCAAAGGGGCCATCGCGGCGAGGGAGTGATCCCGGCCAATGTGGTTGCACATCGTGCCAAGGCTGTACGCGATCAAATGTGCGATAGCATCACCTCTGGGTATACCTGACACACCGAGGCGCCTGCATCGCAGGCAAGCCCGGCTCCCACAGGAATTCGCGCCAGTCCAGAGATAAGGTTTACTCATGCAAAAAACCGTTGCCATTCTGATCTTTCCCGGCGTCCAGGCGCTGGATGTGACGGGGCCGATGGATGTGTTTTGCGAGGCCAACCGCTTTTTGCCGCCGCAGGACCATTACCAGCTGGAAGTCATCGGCCTTGTCCACGGCACGATGGCGGCCTCCAACGGCTTGTCACTACAGGCCCATCGGCATTACCGCGAAGCCCTTGAACCCTACGACTTGCTGCTGGTCGCTGGGGGCCCGCAATTGCCCTTCGAGGATTTCGGTGCCCCCTTCGATGACTGGCTACGCGGTGCAACACAGAGAGCACAACGCTTCGGTTCGATCTGCAACGGCGCCTTCCTGCTGGCCCGCGCTGGCCTGCTGGATGGAAAAACCGTCACCACCCACTGGAACGACGCCGCAGATCTGGTGCGTCTGTGCCCTACAGCCCAGGTCGATGCCGATCGCCTCTACGCACAGGACGGCAACCTCTACACGTCGGCGGGTGTGACCGCAGGCATCGACTTGTCGCTGTACCTGTTGGCCCAGGACCATGGCCCGGAAGTCGCGCTGAGCGTGGCCAAGCGTCTGGTGGTGTTCACCCAGCGTTCCGGTGGGCAGTCGCAGTTCAGCCCGTTCCTCACGCCCCACGCCGAAGACACCTCGGCGGTGGCGCTGGTGCAGTTGTACGTGTTGGCGAACCTGACGGGGGATTTGACCATCGCCGATCTGGCCAAGGCGGCCAATATGAGTGCACGCAATTTCTCTCGGGTATTTGCCCGTGAAGCACAGATAACGCCGGCTGAGTTTGTCGAGCGAGCCCGGGTGGATGCGGCGCGGGTGATGCTCGAAAGCAGCTCCGCACCGCTCAAGACGGTGGCCTACCAGTGTGGCTTTCGCGATGCCCAGCACATGCGCAGTGTATTCAATCGCCGACTGGGCGTGACCCCGCAACAGTTCCGGCTTAACTTTGCGGCGCCGGTTTGAGCGTGTCGTAGGCTTCCAGGGTGCGCAGCGTATGGAGCTGGCGTTCAACCTGCTGCGCCAGTCGCGCCTGAGCCTGATGGATATCGCAGCGCAAGTGGGCTACCAGTCCCAGGCGGCGTTCAGCAAGAAATTCAAGGAAACCTACGGCGAAGCGCCGGGCCGGGTGCGGGCACAGTAGTCGCTGATACAACGCAGATCCAAGTGTGGGAGGGGGCTTGCTCCCGATAGCCGTGTGTCAGTCAGCTCATCTGCTACTGAGACACTGCTATCGGGAGCAAGCCCCCTCCCATATTGATCGAGTTATCGGGCGGGCAATAGTTTCAGGGTGCCACGGGTATTGGCCGTGACTTCCTCATCACTGAAATGTGCCTGTTCATACCCACCTTCGATGTAGGTTTGCGCCTGATCACTATAGTGTCGATCAAACGGCACGCCGCTTTGCCCCACCGGGTTGATGGTCAAGGCGTGGGCCGGGTCGGCGAAGTCGATCAGGCGGCGGGTCGACGGGCCGTAGGTCACCGGCCAGGGCGCGGGGCCGATCATCGCCGATTGGTTGTTGGGTACCTCGTGGGTGCCGGGGGCGGGGAACGGGCCGACGTTGAAGAGCTTGTCCAATGGCTTCTGCATGCCCAGCGGGTGCCCGTGGGTCAAGGTGTGCGCTTTGCCCCACTGCCACTGGCCGGGGTCATCGCCGAGCGTGGCCTTGAGGTGCGCCAGGCTATTGTCCCAGGCGAGCTTGACGGTGTCGGCACGCGTGCCGTTCCACCATGGCGAATCCGCTGAAGCGGCCAGGCGGGGCAATGCGGCGTCGATCATCCGGGTGGTGAGCAGGGTCTTGAACAGGGCGTCGCCCAGCTTCGGGTGGAAGGTGGCGTCGGTGAGGTTGAACAGGAACTGGTTGAACAGCGTGGCGCTGGTGGAGCCCAGCGGATAGTCACCCTTCCAGTTTGCAAGCTGTTCCACCAGTTTCAACTGGGCCGGATCCTTGACGACGTCACGCAACACCGGCAGCAACGGCGCCAGCAACCGTGGGCCGTAGGCGGTGGTGGTGCCCAGTTGCAAGGCCTGGCTGTTGTTCACGTCCCACTTCACGCTGTTGTCGCTCAACTGTGTATTCAACTGCTGCCCACGGTCGGCCAGGTTGTAATAGCCGGGGATTTCCATGCCGGTGGGTGAGGCCGGCTGGGCATTGGCCGACACCACATAGCCGCGCGCCGGATTCTCTTCCTGAGGGTTGGCGCTGAACGGGTAGAAGCCCGGCTTGTCGGCCTGGGCGGTGCTACCGTCGAGGATGAATGCCGGGTTGACCCCAGCCGGGCGGATCGGCAATTGCGCTGCGGCCCACCAACCGATATCGCCCTTGGCATTTGCCCACACGATATTCAGCCCGGGGGCCGAAACCTTGGCGGCTGCCGCACGGGCCTTGGCCAGGGTGTCGGCACGGTTGAGTTCGTAGAAGCCTTCGAGGATCGGGTTTTCGGTGTCGAGGAACGCCCACCACATGGCAATCGGCGTCTTGCCGGCATTTTCGCCGAGTACATCATTGATGATCGGACCGTGGGGCGAGCTGCGCAGCGTCAGGATGACCGGCTCCTGGCCTTTGACGGCAATCTGCTGTTCGCTGCTGGTCAGGTCGGTCCATTGGCCGTGGTACCAGACCTGGTTGGGGTTATCCGGGTTGACCTTTTCGGCGATCAGGTCGAGATCGTCGTTCTGGAACATGGTCAGGCTCCAGCCGAAATCCAGGTTGTGCCCCAGGAACGCCACCGGCACCAGCGCGTTGTGGTAGCCGTACAGCTCAAAGCCCGGCGCCGACAGTTGCGCCTCGTACCACACCGACGGCACCGAGAAGCGGATATGCGGGTCACCTGCCAGCAACGGTTTGCCGCTTTGGGTGCGGCTGCCGCTGATGGCCCAGGCGTTGCTGCCCTCGAACTGCGGCAGGCCGTTTTCGGCCAAGGCCCTGTCACTCAGGGCGGCGAGGGCGCCGAGGCTTTTCCAGTCGCCGGCGGCCAGGTTGAGCGCGCCCTTGGGTTGCCAGTCCAGGTCGAAGACTTTCAGGTAATCGCTGCCCAGCTGGTCGCGTACATAAGTCAGCACAGGTTCGGTACGAAACGCGACGGCAAAACTGTAGGCCATGTACCCGGCGACGCTGATGGTGTCTTCGGGTGTGAAGGGCCGCTTGGTGATGCCCAGCACATCGAACTCCATCGGGCTGGCGTGGCTGTCCTGATATTGGTTGATCCCGTCCAGATAGGCTTGCAGGGCCTTCCAGGCGTTCGAGTCGTGGTCGATGTGTTCCACGTAGCTCAAGGCCCGTTCACGAATACGCAGGCTGCGGAACAGTTTATCGGTTTCCAGCAACTTGGGGCCCAGCACCTCGGCCAGCTCGCCACGGGCCAGGCGCCGCATGATCTCCATCTGGAACAGGCGGTCCTGGGCATGCACATAGCCCAGGGCGCGATACAGGTCGGCCTCGTTCTCGGCGCGAATGTGCGGCACGCCACGGTCGTCGTAACGCACCGTGACGGAGCCTTGCAGATGGTTGAGCATGACCGTGCCCTGACGCGTGGGTTGCTTGCTGTAGACATACCAGCCGGCGCCGGCCAGGAGGGCGGCAATCAGTAGGGCGAGCACGGTCAGGCTGCGTTTCATGGACGGTCCTTGAGTCAGTCACCTGGGAGGTCAACGGAGTCTAATCGGTTTGGTGGCGACTGAGGGAAATGCTGATGCGCCGTTGTGACAGCCAAGGTTCAAGCGGCCAGCGCTGCCGATGAGCTACTATTGCGCCCGTCGTCCTTGAGCCTTTTTTCATGACCTGCGCCACGCAACCCAAGCCAGTTCCCAGCCCTTCAGACGTGACCTACGCCTGCAGCCTGGAAGCGCAATCGCTGATCAGCCGCTTTTTGCAGCATCCGCCGGCAGGCTTTGATGCCCGGCTGTCCGACCAGGGCTTGCCGTACTTCTTCACGCCATTCGACCTGTTGACCACTGCCGACGAGGACTTCGTGAAGCGTGTGCGCGGCTGGCCAGGCTATGCCTTGTGGCATTCATGGTTGCGTATCGACAGCTGCTTTGTGGGCACCACGGTCAGTGAATATGCGCCGTTCCCCCAGGGCGTATCGCCCCAGGAGCTTGCGCAGTGGCTGCAAGAGGAATGCGTCCCGCAGCGCAAACTCACCATCGTCAAAGACGTGCCTCACGACTCCCCGCTGCTCAGCGAGGCCGACAACCGCTACGCGCAAGCCTTGATCGATGAGTGCACGCGGCGTGGTTTCATCAGCCTCGAGGGCCAGGCACTGGCTTATGTGCCGATCAACTTCACCACCCTCGACGAATACCTTGGGCGCTTGTCCCACAGCCGTCGGCGTAATATCCGACGCAAACTGCGCAGCCGCGAAGCGTTGCGCGTAGAAATCCTCGACACCGGCGATGAGCGCTTCAACGATGATGCCTGGCTGACGCAGTTGTACGGGTTGTACAAGGCGGTGTACGACCAGAGCGAGATCCATTTTGACCTGCTCACGCCGGAGTTCTTCACCGGCTTGCTCAGGGACGCCGGTACTGACGGGCGCGTGTTCTGCTACTGGCACTGCGACGAACTGATCGGCTACAACCTGTGCTACGTGGAGGGCGACAAGCTGCTCGACAAGTACATCGGGCTCAATTACCCGCAGGCGCTGGAGTTCAACCTGTACTTCGTCAGCTGGTTCGTGAACCTGGAGTACGCGGTGGCGAACGGGCTGAAGTTTTATGTGGCGGGCTGGACCGACCCGCAGGTCAAGGCCAACCTCGGTGCCGACTTCACCTTCACGCGCCATTTGGTATGGGTGCGCAACCCGTTGTTGCGCAAACTGGGCAACCGCTTGCGTCATCATTTTGAAAGCGACAACCAATGGCACCAGGAGCACACCGCATGAGCCTGGACCGAGCACCGCTGATTCTCGATTTCGATGGTGCCGTCAGCGACATTGCTGGCGCGATCACCTTACCGTTGCAGGCCTGGCAGGAGAAAATCCGCTTCGGCTGCCGTTGGGCCCAGTTCAAGGAACTGGAAACCGCCCTGCGCGCGCAGATGCCCAGCGATTACGGTTGCGTGTTTACCGGCAGCGGCGACTATCACCATCTCAGCCAGCTCCTGTTGAACCGCCTGCCCGCGCAGCAGAAGTACCAACTGATCATCTGCGACAACCACCCCGACAACATGCGCTACCCGTTCGGCATCCACTGCGGTTCGTGGGTGTATTGGGCCAGCCGTCTGCCTCAGGTCGAGCATGTGCATGTGCTGGGGATCGGTTCGCAGGACATTGCCTTGGGCCACGCCTGGGAAAATCACTGGTCGCCGCTGCTCAAACGCAAGCTGACCTACTGGAACGTCAACGTCGATACGCGCTGGATGAACTGGATTGGCGCCGGGCCGAGCAATCGTGCCTTCAGCCATCCAGATGAGTTGATGCGTACGTTCCTGGCGCAGCTTGATCGTTCGCTGCCGGTTTATCTGTCCATCGACAAAGATGTGCTGAGCCCCCAAGTGGTGAACACCAACTGGGACCAAGGTGAGTTCCTGGAGCAGCATTTGAATGACCTGATCGACGCCTGCCAAGGCCAGATCATTGGCGCGGACGTCACGGGTGACGTCTCGGCCTACCACTATGAAAGCAAGTTCAAGCGCTGGCTGAGCGCATCCGATGGCCAGGAAGAACTGCCTGAGGCGCAGGTGCAGATCTGGCAGCAACAGCAGAACGCATTGAATGGTCGCTTGGTCGCACGCATCAATCAGGGTTGGAAACGATAACCTTCAGTTGGGCGAGGACCTGTTCGAAGTGTTCGTCGGTCAGCCAATGGCTGTTGCTGATCGACAGGGTGCGGCGGGCGAAAGCCTGGGCTTGGGGGAGCGGGCTGCCAGGCACCAGCAAGGGGGCCACGTCGGGGTAATCCGGCAAGGTGTGAATGAACAGGCGCGTCACGCCCAGCCCCGCGGTCCAGAGCTGCGCCATCGCCGTATCCCGGGCCTGTGCCGAGGGCATCACCACCATCAGAAAAGGCCAGGTGCCTTGCTGCCCGGGCCGGTCCAGGATGACCGAGACACCGGGCAAGGCATTCAAGCGTGCGGCACGGCGCAGCGCGCGGGTGCGGCCTTGTTGCAGGTGATCGGGCAAGCGAGCCAGCGCCGCCGCGCCGACCCTGCGGCGATAGCCACCCAGGGCATGCAGCGGAATGTCGTTGACCGAAAAATCATCACCCACGGCGGCGACTTCATCGCCTTGCGCCAGCGCCGTGCGCAAGGCCTTGCCATACACGTAATACAAGCCGTACGGCCGATAAAGCAGGGCGTATCCCCACAGCTCGGCGCTGCGCTGCAACTCCCAGCGCAGGCTGAACGGCAGGTCCTGGCGAGATTGGCGGTGCAGCGCTTGATGTAACACCGGGTCACGGCTGAACAACACCCCGCCTTCTGCCGTCGTCAGGCCTTTACCCAGCGCCATGCTGAAAAAGCCCACGTCGCCTTTGAGCCCGACGCTCTGCCCATCGTCCAGCGCGCCCATGGCTTGCGCGGCATCTTCGATGACCGCTGCGCCGATGGCGCCGGCAATGCGCTTGGCGGTGTCGACATCAGCCACGCGTCCGGCCAGATGGGTGACCACCACCGCCAGGGTAGTTTCGTCGCACAACTGCGCCAGGTGCTGTTCGTCCAGGTCGATGCTGTCGGGCTGCAAATCACAGGGCACCACCTGCAAGGGTGGGCAGTAATGGGCGGCCAAGGCGACCAGCGGGCAGGTATAGGCCGGCACGATGAGCCGGGTACGGCCCGGCATGCGCCGTTGCAAAACCCTTAGGGCGATCACCAGTGCAGCGGTCCCGGAGCACGTCAGCGCCGGCAGCGGAATCGACAGTTGACGGGCCAGGGCAGGGGCCAGGTCGCCCGAGAGGCCGAGCAGGTCCCGCCAGCGCAGGGGCAGCCCTGCGGTGGGCGGAATCTCGCGAGGCATCATCAGGCAAGCGTCTCGGAGCGACCGGCACCGATGACTTTTCCGGCTTCGTCTTCACTGCGCGCCAGGCACAGAATGCCGGCAATGATCAACGCGCCGCCGATGATTTTCGGCAGGGTCAGGCTGTCATCGAACAGCCACACGGAAATCAGCGTGACGCTGATCAGTTCCAGGTGAGAGGCCGCAAAAGCCGGGCCCACCGGGGCGTATTTGAGCAAGGTCATCCAGGTGAAGAACGCGCCGATATAACCCACGAAGGCGCCGTAGATCCATGGGGCGCCAAATACGCGTATCAGCCAGGCGGTGTCCATCGTCAGGGGTTCTGCATGCACCGAGGCGAACTTGAAACTGACCTGCGCCAAGGTGTCGAAAATGATCAGCGCAAGAAAACCCAGGATATAAAAGCGTTTCATTATTCAAACCCCACGACGGTCACGCCACAGGCGATCAGCATGATGCCGATCAACCGCCATTTGCTCAGGCTTTCCTTGAACAGGAAGCGACCGGCAATCATGATCACCACAATGTTGATGGAGCCCAGCATCACGCCGACCGACAACGGCACCAATGTCAGGAACGCCAGCCACAACACGAATTCGAAGACATAGCAGAGAACGCCAATCCAGATCCACGGCCGCTTGAGCATGTGTTTCCAGTGGGCCAGGCCGTCATGCTCGGCGCTGGCTGAAGCCGCTGCCTTGAACGCCAACTGGCCGGATGTATCGACGATGACGTTGAGTATCCAGAGGATAATGGTTAATTGGCTCATGTGTTCCTATGCTTACAATCCTGCCGAAAACGTACGATACAGTAGCCTGTCGCCGGGGTGACTGGAGTTTGCCGGTCGAACAGCCTGTGTTCAGTTTGATGTCTTGCTCCACTGGCAATAGCAGCCCACCGCCAGGGTGTGGGTGGCGTCAACTTCGCGCCCGGCCTCGAGGGCTTTCAAGATCGGTTCGATAAAGCTGTTACTGGAATTACAGGTCAGCCCTTCACTGTAGGGGCCGAAATACGCGAGCTTGCCCGTGCGGTCCCAGATACCCACGGCAGGTGTCGCCGGCACCTGATCGGCGCCGGGCAGGGCGGCAAGCGTTTTCATCCTGTTCAGGTTGTCGGGCAGTTGACCGTGGCTGCCGGCCTTTTGCAGGGCATAAAACTCCACGCCCTGAGGCGCGTACTGCTCGATCAGCTCGCCCAGATGCTGCTGGTTACCCACGTTGCACGGGCACGCCGGGTCCCAGAAGTGCACCAGGCGGATCGGCCCCGGGCCCGCGAGTTCGGCGGGCAGGCGCAGAGTGTCGCCGGAGAACACCGCCGTGTGTTCGCTGAAGGCGCGCAGGTAGCGGCCCTGGAACCAGTCATAGGCCGTCCACAGCACACCGGTGCAAATGGCCAGAATCAGGCTGGCGAACAGGGCAGTGCGCAGGTGCTGTCGCATTCGGATCTATCCTCGGAGGTCGCGTAGCTTGCCATGCTTGCTCTGACAGATGAATATCGCAGGTCGATATTCATCTTCACCCTCAGTCTGGAAGCCTTTATGCCCGTCACTTTTGACCCCGATCATCTACGCGAAAGCTTGTGGCCCCTGGTGGATGCGCAGCCGCTTTCTGTGGAGGCCCGGGTCTACCAGCGTTTCTACGGGCTGGACCTGCCTGCGCGCAAAGTGCCGGCGGTGAGTCGCCTGGGGCGCTTCGAGGTGCAAGGCTTCCAAGTGGTGGCGCAGGTGTGGTGGCCGGCACAGCCGGTGGCGACGATGTTCATGTTCCATGGCTTCTACGACCATATGGGACTGTACCGCCACGTCGTCGATTGGGCGCTGGACCAGGGGTTTGTGGTGATCGCCTGCGATTTGCCGGGCCATGGCTTGTCCAGTGGCGCCCGTGCCAGCATCGATGATTTTGCGGTGTACCAGGCGGTGGTGCAGGCGCTGTTCGCCCAGGCTCAAACCCTGCAACTGCCGCAACCCTGGCACCTGTTCGGGCAAAGCACCGGCGGTGCAGTGGTGGTCGACCACTTGCTCAACCATGGCGTCGACAGCCCGGCCCAAGGCAAGACCTTCCTGCTGTCGCCCTTGGTGCGGCCGCGCGCCTGGGGCTGGTCGCAGGTCAGCTATTACCTGCTGCGCCCGTTTGTAAAAGGCATCGCCCGCCGGTTCAGCGAGAACACCCACGACCCGGATTTCAAACCGTTCCTGGAAGCCGACCCGTTGCAACCCCGCCAACTGCCCACGGCGTGGGTCGGCGCGTTGGCGAGCTGGATCAAGCGCATCGAAGCCGCGCCGCGCAGCCCACGGCGGCCAGTGATCGTGCAAGGCGAGGAGGATATGACGGTGGACTGGCAGCACAACTTGCAGGTGCTGCGGGGCAAGTTCGATCAGCCTGAGGTGTTGATGCTGCCGCGTGGAAGGCATCATCTGGCCAATGAAATTCCAGAGATTCGCCGGCAATACTTCAGTTTCCTCACGGAGCATCTGAAGTAGCACAATCCAACTGTGGGAGGGGGCTTGCTCCCTCCCACATGGGTTATTGCGACAGGCTGGAGGTGCTTTGCCCGACTGCAAGCCCTGCGCGGATGGCGGCAAGGGCAGCCTGGTAATACGCCTTACCCTCCGGCGACTCGGCAAATGTCGCGAACTCTTCCAGCTCCGGGTCGGACAGGTTCCGATAGACGTACAACAGCGTGTTGTTCAGGTCATTGCCGATCTGCCGCATCAGGCGCTCGCGCTGCCCATTCAACATGCCCTGGGCCTGGCCGCCGCCCAGCAGGCCGGGGATCATCTGGCTCAAACTGTCAGCCGCGACACCGGCAATCGCCAGGCTGACTTCCGCACCGGCTTCGCGCGCGGGCAGGGCCTGGGCCAGGTGGCCGATGATCAGGCTGCGGGTTGCATCGGCTTCCATGTGCGGCAAGCCCTGGGCGTTTTTCGCCAACTGGTCGCGGCGGGTGGCGAGCAGTTCGGCGTCGACAATCTTTCGGCCCAGGGGCGACTGAAAAAACGCCAGCGCGGGCTTCGGGTCGGCCAGGTGCTGGCGCAATTGCGCTTCGGCGCGCTGGTCCATGGCCTGGGCGGCAAAGCGTTTGTTGCTGTTGTCCACCAGCGCCTGGTACACCGCCGGCGGCAGGCTATTGCGGTAGCGTTGTTGGGCGGCACTGAGGGCGTCATTGAAGTGCGCACGTTGTTCGGCCCAGCCGGCGACCTTGTACAACTGGTCATGGCTGTCTGCCCAGGCGGGCAAAACGCAGAACATCAGCACGGAAAAAAACAAACGACGCATAGGGACTCCTGTCAGTCGGCCACTATTGTCCGTGTCAGGCGTAGGATTTGTCGAGAAGTCCTATCAGTCACCTGACTAAAGTGTATTCAGACGCTCGGCGGCTCTGTCGAATTCACAGGCGTATGGATACTATGCGCGCCATGCAAATATCCCTCGATCACCCGCTGCTGCAACGTATCGTCGACGACCTGGCCGAAAAAGGCTGGTCGCAGCAAAATGGCTTCCTGCCCCAGGCTCTGACCCTGGAGCTGGCGGCCGAGTGCCGTAAACGTGCGGCCGAAGGTGAGCTGGCGCCTGCCGCTGTCGGGCGCGGGCCGGCCCAGGAAATCCGCGAGGGGATTCGCGGTGACCATATCCAGTGGCTGGAAGAGGGCGACGCGCCGGTATGCGAGACCTACATGAGGTTGATGGACAGCCTGCGGCTGGCCATGAACCGCCATCTGTTCCTGGGCCTTGAAGACTTCGAAAGCCACTTCGCGATGTACCCGCCGGGTGCGTTTTATCTCAAGCATCTGGACCGTTTTCGCGATGATGACCGGCGCACGGTTTCGGCGGTGGTGTATTTGAACGACGCCTGGTTGCCTGAGCATGGCGGCCAGTTGCGCATGTACCTCAAGCACGGCGTGGAATACGATGTGCAGCCCACCGGCGGTTGCCTGGTGGTGTTCCTCTCGGGTGAAGTCCCTCACGAAGTGCTGCCCGCCACGCGTGAGCGCTTGTCCTTGACCGGCTGGTTTCGTCGACGGGGCAACGAGCCGTTTTAAACATGGAAAAGATTCTGGTCAGCCGTTGCCTGCTTGGGCACAAGGTGCGCTACGACGGTGGCGCCAGTGGCCCGTTCGACCTATTGACGCAGTGGCAGGCCGAGGGGCGTGTGGTCGCGATCTGCCCGGAGGTGGCGGGTGGCTTGCCGACGCCACGCCCACCCGCCGAGATTGCGGGTGGGCAGGGCGTCGATGTATGGGATGGGCGTGCCCGAGTGCTGACCGCCGAGGGCGAAGACTTCAGCGGCGCCTTCGTCGAGGGCGCCCGCCAGGCGTTGGCATTGGCGCAGCGCCACGGTATCCGCATTGCCATCCTCAAGGCCAACAGCCCATCCTGTGGCAACCGGCTGATCTATGACGGCACCTTCAGCGCCGTCAAGGTGAGCGGCGAGGGCGTGACGGCGGCGCTGCTCAAGCGCCATGGGGTGTTGGTGTTCAGTGAGCAGGAGTTGCCTGAAGCGGCCCAGGCATTGGCGCAATTGCAGGCGGTTGGTCCTTGAACCATTTGTGCGAGAGCGCTTTCAAGCGGCCATCGGCCTTGATCTGCTGCAGTGCCCTGTCCAGGCTGGTCTTGAACGCCGGGTTGCCCTTCTGAAACGGAATCGCCAGCTCCGGCTTTTCCAGGTAAGCCTCGCTGAAATCGAACCGATCCTGCAACTGCGCAGTCATAGCGATATGGTTGATGGCCACGTCATATTTGCCGGTTTCAACGCCCGGTAGCAGGTCGCTGTCATCGGTGGTGATAAAGGAGGGGCGCACGTCCAGTTCCTTGGCCAATTCTTCACCCAACTCCACTTCAAAGCCGGTTAGCTTATTGTCGTCCTTGAAGTTGAATGGCGGGGTGTTGGCTTGCACTGCGATGCGCAGTTCGCCGCGATCAAACACATCGTCGATCAGTTCGGCATGAGCCAAGGGGCTCAAAAGAGGCAGTAAAAGTACAAGGCCAGGCGAAAAGCGCATGGTCGCTCCTAAGGAATTGAGCTGTACGAGGCACCGTCCAGCATCGCTTTGCTATTGTGTTGAGTGCCTTGGACAGCAATTTGTCGCGAAGTTGTCATAACCCAACAGATTTCCTGCAGAAACTGGAGAAGCGAATGAAAGCCCTATCAGTCCGAGCAACATCCGCCCGTGCAACGATTGCCAGCCTGTTGCTGGGTGCCTCGATGTTGGCCACCGCCGCCGATGGCATCCCGCGTAGCGCGCCACCTGAAGGTGCCAAAGTGTTTATCGTGTCGCCCAAAGATGGCGCCACTGTGGATAAAACCTTTACCGTCAAATTCGGCATGGAAGGCTTGAAGCTCGCGCCGGCCACTGACCAGACCCCGGGCACCGGCCACCACCATCTGCTGGTTGACCAGAAAGAGCTGCCTGACGCCAGCGTACCGATCCCGGCCACCGACACCGTGATCCACTACGGCAAGGCCCAGACCGAGACCGAGTTGACCCTCACCCCAGGCAAGCACACCTTGCAATTGGTGGCCGGCGACAAACTGCATATGCAGTTCAACCCGACTGTAGCCTCGAAAGTGATCACGGTTAACGTCAAGTAAGATTTGTTCAGACAAAAAAATGGGAGACCCCTGCGGGTCTCCCATTTTTATGGGTAGGCGCGGGTTCTTAGAACAGAACGCGGCTACGAATCGTGCCCTTGATGTGCTGCAACTTCTCTTGCGCCAGGTCCGAGTACTCGGCGTCGACGTCGATCACCACGTAACCGACCTTCTCGTTGGTCTGCAGGAACTGACCGGAGATGTTGATGCCGTTCTCTGCGAAGACCTTGTTGATCTCCATCAGCACGCCAGGGATGTTCTGGTGGATGTGCAGCAGACGGTGCTTGCCAGGGTGAGCCGGCAGGGCCACTTCCGGGAAGTTCACCGACGATACGGATGTACCGTTGTCGCTGTACTTGACCAGCTTCTCCGACACTTCCAGGCCGATGTTGGCTTGGGCTTCAGCGGTGGAACCACCGATGTGCGGGGTCAGGATCACGTTGTCCAGGCCGCGCAGCGGGCTTTCGAAGATGTCATCGTTGGAGCGAGGCTCTACCGGGAACACATCGATGGCGGCGCCGATCAGGTGCTTGTCCTTGATCGCAGCAGCCAGGGCATCCAGTTCGACCACGGTGCCGCGTGCGGCGTTGATCAGGATGCCGCCTTTCTTGATGGCACGGATTTCCTTCTCGCCGATCATCCACTGGGTCTCGGCGGTTTCCGGAACGTGCAGGGTCACGATGTCGGACATGCCCAGCAACTCGGTCAGGCTGCCCACTTGGGTGGCATTGCCCAACGGCAGTTTGGTCAGGGTGTCGTAGAAGAACACCTGCATCCCCAAGCCTTCAGCCAGGACCGACAGCTGAGTGCCGATCGAGCCGTAACCGACGATACCCAGCTTCTTGCCGCGGATTTCGAAGGAGTTGGCCGCGCTCTTGATCCAGCCGCCACGGTGGCAGGATGCGTTCTTCTCAGGAATACCGCGCAACAGCAGGATGGCCTCGGCCAGCACCAGTTCCGCCACGGAACGGGTATTGGAGTACGGTGCGTTGAACACCGCGATGCCGCGCTCGCGCGCTGCGTTGAGGTCGACCTGGTTGGTGCCGATGCAGAAACAGCCGACCGCCACGAGTTTCTTGGCGTGATCGAAGATCTCTTCGGTCAGCTGAGTGCGGGAGCGAATGCCGATAAAGTGCGCGTCGGCGATCTTTTCCTTGAGCTGGGCTTCCGGCAGAGAACTGGTGATGTACTCAATGCTGGTGTACCCGGCGGCTTTCAGAACGTCGACAGCCGATGGGTGGACGCCTTCCAGAAGAAGGAACTTGATCTTGCTCTTATCGAGAGAAGTCTTGCTCATCTGCGTAAACCTGTATCCCGGAGAAAAATGGCAGGGAGTCGAGCAGCGCAAGCTGACCCGGACGGCAGGAAAGCCGTCACCGCAGAAACGCCCTTGGGCTCTGTCCTGCGGGGGCGGTATGCTAGCATACGCGCCCCGCTAACACTCATTCCTGCGACGTGAAGCGTTCTCAGGATGACCATGAATTGTTCGAGAGTTCTGTCGATGACCCATCCTGCCCTGATTGATGAGCTGAAGACCCTGGTTGAGCCCGGCAAAGTGCTGACCGATGCAGACTCCCTGGAGGCTTACGGCAAGGATTGGACCAAGCACTTCGCCCCTGCGCCTACCGCCATCGTCTTCCCCAAGACCATCGAGCAGGTGCAAGCCATCGTCCGCTGGGCCAACACGCACAAGGTGGCGCTGGTACCGTCCGGCGGTCGTACCGGCCTGTCGGCGGCAGCGGTGGCGGCAAATGGCGAAGTGGTGGTGTCGTTCGACTATATGAACCAGATCCTCGACGTGAACCTCACCGACCGTACCGCCGTGTGCCAGCCGGGCGTGGTCACCAAGCAGTTGCAGAACGCAGCCGAAGAACATGGCCTGTACTATCCGGTGGACTTCGCTTCGTCCGGTTCCAGCCAGATTGGCGGCAATATCGGCACCAATGCCGGCGGGATCAAGGTAATTCGCTACGGCATGACCCGCAACTGGGTTGCCGGCATGAAAGTGGTCACCGGCAAGGGTGATGTACTGGAACTGAACCGCGACCTGATCAAGAACGCCACCGGCTACGACATGCGTCAGCTGTTCATCGGCGCTGAAGGCACCCTGGGCTTCGTGGTCGAAGCCACCATGCGCCTGGACCGTGCGCCGAAGAACCTCACCGCGATGGTGCTGGGTACCACCGATTTCGACTCGATCATGCCGGTATTGCATGCGTTCCAGAGCAAGCTGGACCTGACCGCGTTCGAGTTCTTCTCCGACAAGGCCCTGGCCAAAGTCCTGGGGCGCGGCGACGTGCCGGCGCCGTTCGAAACCGAGTGCCCGTTCTACGCACTGCTGGAATTCGAAGCGACGACCGAAGAAGTCGCCAACCACGCCCTGGAAACCTTCGAGCACTGCGTCGAGCAGGGCTGGGTGCTGGACGGCGTGATGAGCCAGAGCGAAACCCAGCTGCACAACCTGTGGAAACTGCGCGAGTACATCTCCGAAACCATTTCCCACTGGACGCCGTACAAAAACGATATTTCTGTCACTGTCTCCAAAGTGCCGGCGTTCCTGCAGGAAATTGACGCAATCGTCGGCGAACATTATCCGGACTTCGAAATTGTCTGGTTTGGCCACATCGGCGACGGCAACCTGCACCTGAATATCCTCAAGCCGGAAAACCTGAGCAAGGATGAGTTCTTTGCCAAGTGCGCTACCGTGAACAAGTGGGTGTTCGAAACCGTCCAGAAATACAACGGCTCGATCTCCGCCGAGCACGGCGTGGGCATGACCAAGCGTGATTACCTGACTTACAGCCGCTCGCCGGTTGAGATCGAATACATGAAAGCAGTGAAGGCGGTGTTCGACCCGAACGGGATCATGAACCCTGGCAAGATCTTCGCTGTTTAACCGCCCCGAAGGAGTCGTTTCATGAGCTATCAGCACAAGTATGTCGACGGCACCAACATCCACTTTCCGCTGGGTAAAGTGGTGTGTATTGGGCGCAACTACGCTGAACATGCCAAGGAGCTGGATAACCCGGTGCCGACCGAACCGTTGCTGTTCATCAAGCCGGGCAGCTGCGTGGTGCCGCTGGAAGGCGGTTTCAGCATTCCGACCGAACGCGGTTCGGTGCATTACGAAGCGGAGATCGCGGTGCTGATCGGCAAACCGCTGTCGAACAAGCCCAGCCGCGAAGAAGTGCTCGACGCGATCTCCGGCTTCGCCCCGGCCCTGGACCTGACCTTGCGCGACAAGCAAGCCGAGCTGAAAGCCAAGGGCCTGCCGTGGGAAATCGCCAAGTCCTTTGACGGCGCGGCGGTGATTGCACCATTCGTGGTCGGCAGCACCTTCCCGGACGTGACCGATATCGGTATTCGCCTGACCATCAACGGTGAAGTGCGTCAGGACGGTAACAGTTCGCAGATGCTCAACCCGATCATTCCGATGATCCAGCACATGGCCGGCTGTTTCTCGCTGCAGGCCGGCGACGTGATCCTCACCGGCACCCCGGCCGGCGTGGGGCCACTGAACGTGGGTGATGAGTTGGTGCTGGAGTTGCCGGGCGTGAGCCAGTTCGAAAGCAGCGTTCGCTGATTGCCTGCGTAAGTGTCGCCAAGGAGCGAGCAAGCTCGCTCCTTGGCGACACCATCCGGCCTCTCACTCGCCGCAGCAGTGAAGGTTTTGCATTTTTTTCACACGCCATCCGGATAATCCGTAGCTTCCTGCGCGCGGGTTTTCTGATCCTGTGCTATCCCCTTTAGCTGTCTTTCTGGAAAGCGCTCAATGGCCGTGTCTCTCCCCTCGTCGAAACCCAAGCTTCGCTCACGCTTTGCCCTGCGCTGGTATTCCTGGCTGTTTTTGGCCGGCACGATCATCTATGGCGTCGCCTGGGCGATGCATTGGGATGACCGGGGCGTGTTGTGGGTTGCCGAACGCTTCCAGACGCCGTTCGAGCGTCAGGCCAGCGTATGGCTGCCTGACTACCGTGCGGTGATTGACGCCAAGTTGCTGCCCGGCATGGAAAAAGATGAGGCTTCGGATGTCTCCTACAATCCGCAGACCAAAACCCTGTTCTCGGTCATGGGCAAGAACGCCTTCCTCGTCGAGTTAAGCCTGCAGGGCGATGTGCTGCGCAAGATGCCGCTCAATGGCTGGAGCAACCCGGAAGGCGTGACGGTGATGGAAAATGGCCTGATGGCCGTGGTTGACGAACGCGACCACAGCCTCACCGTCGTCAAGGTGGATGCCGCCACCACCCAGCTGAACAAAGCAGATTTCACCAGCTATGACCTGGGGCCGTCCAAGGATCAGAACAAAGCCTTTGAGGGTGTCACCTGGGACAAGCGCAACCAACAGATCGTACTCGGCGAAGAGCGCCCACCGGCGCTGTTTACCTGGAAATCCGATGGCAACACCTTGACGGGCGACAAGCAAAAGCTTGCCAGCACCGAGTTGGACATGCGCAACCTGTCCGCCCTGGCGATTGACCCGCGTACCGGCCACATGCTGGTGCTGTCGGCGGACTCCCACCTGCTCCTGGAGTTGGATGAGAAGGGCAAGCAAGTCAGCTTCATGACCCTGCTCGGTGGTTTCAACGGCCTCAAGCACACCATCCCGCGTGCGGAAGGTGTCACGATGGATGAGGACGGTACGGTGTATATCGTCAGTGAGCCGAACCTGTTCTATCGCTTCGAAAAGCAGAAATAGACTCCCTGATGCGTCGACTTGCCCGTCCCAGACCCGCGTTGTTCTTGCTCTTGCTGGCCGGCCTGGTTTGTACCGGGCTGGTCGCGCAGCACTTTCGCTTGTTCGAGCGGGCCTGGTTCAACCTCCAGACGTGGCGTCATCCGGCTGACGAGCGCTCCATTGGCCTGGCCGATTACCGCGTCACCCTTGAGGCCAAGGTCATCGAAGGGCTCGATGATGATGTCTCGGCGCTCACCTATGATCCGGTGCGTAAAAGCCTGTTCACGGTGACCAATAAAAACCCCGAGTTGATCGAACTGTCCCTGGACGGCGTGATTGTGCGGCGTATCCCGCTGATCGGATTTGGCGATGCCGAGGCGGTGGAGTTCATCAGCGACAACATCTACGTGATCAGCGATGAGCGCCAACAGCGGCTGATCAAAGTACATCTGAACGACGACACCCAGTTTCTCGACGCCGCCGATGCGGAGCAGATGACGTTGGGCGTGCACAGCGGCAGTAACAAAGGGTTTGAAGGGCTGGCCTACGATTCGGTGGGCAAGCGCCTGTTCGTGGCCAAAGAGCGCGACCCGATGCTGATCTACGAGGTGCGCGGCTTTCCCCATTTTCAACCGGAAAAAACCTACTCGGTACACGTGATCAACAACCCCAAGCGTGATGCGGGGATGTTTGTGCGCGACCTGTCGAGCCTGCAATACGACGAGCGCAGCGGCCATCTGCTGGCGCTGTCGGATGAGTCGTTCCTGGTGTTGGAGCTGGATATCGACGGTCGCCCGCTGAGCAGTCTGTCATTGCTCAGCGGGCGCCATGGCCTGACAAAGCGGGTGCCGCAGGCAGAAGGGATCGCCATGGATGACACGGGTACGTTGTACCTGGTCAGTGAGCCGAACCTGTTCTACGTGTTCAAAAAAACCAACTTCTGACACTCCATGTGGGAGGGGGCAAGCCCTAATGCCAGTCAGTTAAGCGATAGAATGGACGATGAATAACTTGTGGGAGGGGGCTTGCTCCCGATGAGGGTGTGCCAGTCAGCAGTTTATCGACTGACCCACCGCTATCGGGAGCAAGCCCCCTCCCACATTGGAGTTGCGGTGTTGTCAGGCCTTGAGGGTCTGGACGCCTTCGGCAGTGCCCAGCAGCAGCACGTCCGCCGGGCGCGCAGCGAACAGGCCGTTGGTGACTACGCCGACGATGGCGTTGATCTGAGTCTCAAGCTCCACCGGGTTGGTGATCTGCAGGTTGAACACGTCGAGGATGATATTGCCGTTGTCGGTCAATACACCTTCACGGTACACCGGGTCGCCGCCCAGCTTCACCAGTTCGCGAGCCACGTGGCTGCGCGCCATCGGAATCACTTCAACCGGCAGCGGGAACGCGCCGAGTACCGGCACCAGCTTGCTGGCGTCGGCGATGCAGATAAAGGTCTTGGCCACGGCCGCGACGATCTTCTCGCGGGTCAGGGCTGCGCCGCCGCCCTTGATCAGGTTCAGGTGTGCGTCGCTTTCATCGGCGCCGTCGACATAGAACTCCAGGTCGCTCACGGTGTTGAGCTCGTACACCGGAATGCCATGGCCCTTGAGGCGCGCGGCGGTGGCTTCGGAGCTGGCGACGGCGCCGTCGAACGCGCCCTTGTGCAGGGCCAGCGCGTCGATGAAGCAGTTGGCAGTGGAGCCGGTGCCGACACCGACGATGCTTTTATCGTCGAGTTTAGGAAGGATTAAATCGACGGCGGCCTGGGCCACTGCCTGTTTGAGTTGATCCTGGGTCATGCGGGCTCCGGAACGGGCGGGGAGTTATCGAGGGGCGCGAGTATAACCCAACAAAACCTCGGTATTCGTGTGGTCGCCCGGCCAAACGCTGGGTTAGACTCCTTGACCCTGCCCAATTCGCGAAGTAGATACCCGCCGATGCTTGAACACTACGTCAAAAAAATTCTCACCTCGCGCGTTTACGACGTTGCCGTAGAAACCCCCTTGCAGACCGCCCGCCAGCTCTCCGAGCGGTTGGGCAACAAGGTCTGGCTCAAGCGTGAAGACTTGCAGCCGGTGTTCTCGTTCAAGATTCGCGGCGCCTACAACAAGCTGACCCAGCTATCGGCCGAGGAGCGTGCGCGTGGCGTAGTCACCGCGTCTGCCGGCAACCACGCCCAGGGCCTGGCGCTGGCGGCCAAGGTGCTGGGGGTCAAGGCCACCATCGTGATGCCCAAGACCACCCCGGAGATCAAGGTCGAAGGCGTGCGCTCCCGTGGCGGCAAGGTGGTGCTGCATGGTGACTCCTTCCCGGAAGCGCTGGCTTATTCGCTCAAGCTGGTCGACGAAAAAGGCTACGTCTACATTCACCCCTATGATGATCCCCACACCATTGCCGGGCAGGGCACTGTGGCGATGGAGATCCTGCGCCAGCACCCGGGGCCGCTGGATGCGATTTTCGTCCCGGTGGGCGGCGGCGGGTTGATCGCGGGTATCGCGGCGTACGTGAAATACCTGCGCCCCGAAATCAAGATCATCGGCGTCGAGCCGGACGATTCAAACTGCCTGCAGGCGGCCATGGCCGCAGGGGAGCGTGTGGTGCTGCCAACCGTCGGCATCTTCGCCGATGGTGTGGCGGTGGCGCAGATCGGCCAGCACACCTTCGATATCTGCAAAGACTATGTGGATGAAGTGATCACCGTCAGCACCGATGAAATCTGCGCGGCGATCAAGGATATCTACGATGACACCCGCTCCATTACCGAGCCGGCGGGTGCATTGGGTGTGGCGGGTATCAAGAAATATGTGGAAACCCGAGGTGTCAGCGGGCAGACCCTGGTGGCCATCGACTCCGGCGCCAACGTCAACTTCGACCGCCTGCGCCATGTGGCCGAGCGCGCCGAACTGGGTGAAGGCCGCGAAGCCATCATCGCCGTGACCATTCCCGAGCAACCGGGCAGCTTCAAGGCGTTCTGCGAAGCCGTGGGCAAGCGCCAGATCACCGAATTCAACTACCGCTACCATTCCGGCAGCGAGGCGCACATCTTCGTCGGTGTGCAGACCCACCCGGACAACGACCCGCGCAGCGCGTTGATCGCCAGCCTCACCGAGCAGGGTTTCCCGGTGCTGGACCTGACTGAAAACGAACTGGCCAAGTTGCACATACGCCACATGGTCGGCGGGCACGCCGCCAAAGTCAGTGATGAGCTGGTGTTTCGCTTCGAGTTCCCGGAGCGTCCGGGAGCGTTGTTCAACTTTCTCAACAAGCTGGGCGGGCGCTGGAATATCTCGATGTTCCACTACCGCAACCACGGCGCGGCCGACGGCCGCGTGGTCGCCGGCCTGCAAGTGCCGGCGGATGAGCGCCACCTGGTGCCTGCGGCGCTGGCGGAAATCGGCTATCCGTATTGGGATGAAAGCGAAAACCCGGCCTACCAACTGTTCCTCGGTTGAGCGACTACGCTGACAGAGCGGCCTTTAAGGAATCGAGACCATGGAAACGCTGACCACCCTCAAGGTTATCCACATCACCGCTACCGTGTTGCTGCTGCTCAGCGGCCTCGGGTTGGCGGTATTGGCCTGGCGCAAGCGCAGCGCCGGCCCGGCGGTGACCGTGCAACGCCCGTGGGCGTTTGTCTGGCTGCTGATGGGGATTTGCCTGGTGAGCATGCCGTTCAGCGGCTGGTGGCTGGTGCACCTGATCGGCTGGCCGTTGGGGCAGACCTGGATTCTGGGCTCCAGCATCCTCTATACCGTGGCGGCGCTGGCCTGGTTCTGGCTGGTGGCGCGGCTCAATCGCCTGCGCAAAGGCGAAGGCGGCAGCCTGAATTTCACCCTGGTGCTGGCGGTGATCAGCCTGGTGGGGTTTGTGGCGATTGCCGGGCTGATGGGCGCCAAACCCATTTAGGGCTTTTAGACCGAGCTGCCTGCATCGGGAGCAAGCCCCCTCCCACCCTTGATTTGTGAACACGGTCCAAATGTGGGAGGGGGCTTGCCCCCGATGGCATTCTCAGCTGCGGAGTGTGATTACTGGCCAGCCGCGCTTCTCGGCCTCGGCACGAAGATTCGGGTCCGGATCCACCGCCACCGGATGGGTCACTTGCTCCAGCAGCGGCAAATCATTCATCGAGTCGCTGTAGAAGTAGCTGTCTTGCAGGCTATATCCGGTTTCTTCCAGCCAACGGTTCAAGCGCGTCACCTTGCCTTCACGAAAGCACGGCACGTCGGTGCTGCGCCCGGTGTAGCGGCCATTGTCGATCTCGCACTCGGTGGCGATCAGGGTTTCAACGCCCAGGCGTGCGGCAATCGGCGCGGTGACGAAACGGTTGGTGGCGGTGATGATCACCAGCTTGTCGCCGGCGGCGCGGTGTTTGGCCAGCAGTTCCTCGGCCAGCGGCAGCATCAGCGGGTCGATGCAGTCGCGCATAAAGTCTTGGTGCCACTGCTCCAGCTGGGCCATTTCGGTACGGCCGAGGATTTCCAGGCTGAAGTTCAGGTAGGCGGCATTGTCCAGCTTGCCGGCCAGGTAGTCCTGGTAGAACGCGTCGTTGCGGGCCTTGTAGGCCACCGGGTCGAGAATCCCACGGGCGCACAGGTAATCGCCCCACGCGTGATCGCTGTCACCGCCGAGAAGGGTGTTGTCCAAGTCGAATAAAGCCAGGCGCATTGCAGTTACTCGCTGAAAAGTCTGTAAAAAGGCGTCCAGAATACGGTCTTTTCACAAGAGTGCACATAAGGTAAGAAGCCTCGTTGCCGCTTCATCAACCTTTGTGGAACAATGCGGCGACATGCGTTTGCGAGGTTGTTGCCGTGATCGACCCCGATGGTTTCCGTCCTAATGTCGGGATTATTCTTACGAATGATGCCGGACAGGTGCTATGGGCTCGCCGAATCAACCAAGATGCCTGGCAGTTTCCTCAAGGTGGGATCAACCCCGACGAAACCCCTGAAGACGCCTTGTACCGTGAGTTGAATGAAGAAGTCGGCCTTGAGCGTGAAGATGTGCAAATTCTGGCCTGCACCCGTGGCTGGTTGCGCTATCGTTTGCCGCAACGCCTGGTGCGTACCCACAGCCAACCGCTGTGCATCGGCCAGAAACAGAAATGGTTTCTCCTGCGCCTGATCTCCAATGAGCAGCGGGTGCGGATGGATTTGACCGGTAAACCGGAGTTCGATGGCTGGCGTTGGGTCAGCTATTGGTACCCGTTGGGCCAGGTGGTGACATTCAAGCGCGAGGTTTATCGTCGCGCTCTTAAAGAGCTTGCCCCGCGCCTTTTAGCGCGCGACTGACGACGGAGTTCGACCCCGAGCCATGCTCAATACGCTGCGCAAGATCGTCCAGGAAGTTAACTCCGCCAAGGATCTCAAGGCGGCGTTGGGGATTATTGTGTTGCGCGTCAAGGAAGCCATGGGCAGCCAGGTCTGCTCGGTTTACCTGCTGGACCCAGAGACCAACCGTTTTGTGCTGATGGCCACCGAGGGCTTGAACAAGCGCTCCATTGGCAAGGTCAGCATGGCGCCCAATGAAGGTCTGGTTGGCCTGGTGGGGACGCGTGAAGAACCCCTGAACCTTGAAAACGCGGCCGATCACCCGCGTTATCGCTACTTTGCCGAAACCGGCGAAGAGCGCTATGCCTCGTTCCTCGGCGCCCCGATCATTCACCACCGCCGCGTCGTCGGCGTGTTGGTCATCCAGCAGAAAGAGCGCCGCCAGTTCGACGAGGGTGAAGAAGCCTTCCTCGTGACCATGAGCGCACAGCTTGCCGGGGTTATTGCTCACGCCGAGGCGACGGGTTCGATTCGCGGCCTGGGCCGCCAGGGCAAGGGCATCCAGGAAGCCAAGTTCGTCGGTGTTCCGGGATCGCCGGGTGCGGCGGTGGGTACGGCAGTGGTCATGCTGCCGCCAGCCGACCTCGACGTGGTGCCGGACAAGACCGTCGATGACATCGACGCAGAAATCAAACTGTTCAAGACCGCACTGGAAGGCGTGCGCGCCGACATGCGCAACCTGTCGACCAAGCTGGCCACCCAGCTACGTCCCGAAGAACGGGCGTTGTTCGATGTGTACCAGATGATGCTTGACGACGCGTCCCTGGGCAGCGAAGTCAAGAACGTGATCAAGACCGGCCAGTGGGCCCAGGGCGCGTTGCGCCAGGTGGTGACCGATCACGTCAACCGTTTTGAACTGATGGACGACGCCTACCTGCGGGAGCGCGCCTCGGATGTGCGCGACCTGGGCCGTCGCCTGCTGGCTTACCTGCAGGAAGATCGCACCAACAACCTGGTTTATCCCGATAACACCATCCTCGTCAGTCAAGAACTGACCGCCACCATGCTCGGCGAAGTGCCTCAGGGAAAACTGGTGGGTCTGGTCTCGGTACTCGGCTCGGGCAACTCCCACGTCGCAATCCTGGCCCGGGCCATGGGCATCCCGACGGTAATGGGCCTGGTGGACCTGCCGTATTCCAAGGTCGATGGCATCGACATGATCGTCGATGGTCATCGCGGCGAGGTCTACACCAACCCCAGCGAAGTGCTGCGCAAGCAGTACACCGAAGTGGTGCAGGAAGAGAAACAACTGGCGCTGGGCCTGGACTCATTGCGCGAACTGCCGTGCGTGACTACTGATGGCCACCGCGTACCGCTGCTGGTGAATACCGGGTTGCTGGCTGATGTGGCTCGCGCGCAACAGCGTGGCGCCGAAGGGGTCGGCCTGTACCGTACCGAAGTGCCGTTCATGATCAACCAGCGGTTCCCGAGCGAGAAGGAGCAGTTGGCGATCTATCGCGAGCAACTGCAAGCCTTCCACCCGCTGCCGGTGACCATGCGCAGCCTGGATATCGGCGGCGACAAGTCACTGTCGTATTTCCCGATCAAGGAAGACAACCCATTCCTCGGCTGGCGCGGCATTCGCGTGACGCTCGACCACCCTGAGATTTTCCTCGTGCAGACCCGCGCCATGCTCAAGGCCAGCGAGGGCTTGAACAACCTGCGCATCCTGCTGCCGATGATTTCCGGTACCCATGAGCTGGAAGAGGCGCTGCACCTGATCCATCGTGCCTGGGGCGAAGTCCGCGACGAAGGTGCCGACGTGCCGATGCCGCCGATTGGCGTGATGATCGAAATTCCGGCTGCGGTTTACCAGGCCAAGGAGTTGGCGCGGCAGGTGGACTTCCTGTCGGTGGGTTCCAACGACCTCACCCAATATCTGCTGGCCGTGGACCGCAATAACCCACGGGTGGCCGACCTTTACGACTACCTGCACCCGGCCGTGCTGCAAGCCCTGCAACATGTGGTGCGTGAAGCCCATGCCGAAGGCAAGCCGGTGAGCATCTGTGGTGAAATGGCCGGCGACCCGGCAGCGGCGGTGCTGCTGATGGCGATGGGCTTTGACAGCTTGTCGATGAACGCCACCAACTTGCCGAAGGTGAAGTGGATGCTGCGCCAGGTCGAACTGAGCATGGCCAAGGACCTGCTGGCCGAGTTGATGACCATCGACAACCCGCAAGTTATCCACAGCTCCCTGCAGCTGGCGCTGAAGAACCTGGGGCTGACGCGGATGATCAACCCGGCCTCTGCCAAAACTCTCTAAAGCTTGGTACACATCAAAAATGTGGGAGGGGGCTTGCTCCCGATAGCGGAGGGTCAGTCAAGTAGATGTCGACTGGCCCCCCCCCGCTATCGGGAGCAAGTCGAATCGTCGCATCGCCCCTCCCACAGTAGTTTTGTGGTGTTGCTCAGAGGCTGATTTCTACTTCGCCCAACCTGCCTCCCAGGGGGCCGAAACTGCGTTCCACCATCCGCCGCGTCCCGTCGGCATTCACGATCAGCGCCGTACTCGCCCGCGTCCCATAGCTGGGGCTGGCAATGAACACGCTCGATAACAGACTCTCCGTGGCCAATCCCACGCCGGTGTCCGGCAAATCGGCAAACGGTGCGGTTTGTGGGTCACTCAATATGTCCAGCAAGGCTTGCGGCTGCGGATCTTCGAGCCGTTCGCGCAACGCCGCCTTGGCCTTGAGCAATTTGGGCCATGGCGTATCCAGCCCGGCATTGGAGAGCCCATAAACCCCAGGCTCCAGCCGTGTAGGCGCGGTGTGCTTGGCGTTGTAGTGCCACAGCTCATCGGGCGTGCCCACCAGCAGGTTAAAGCCGGCATATTCAATCGATCGTCCGTTAACGTCGGCCAAATAGTCGTCAATCGCTAGTGTTCCGCTGAGAAAGCGCGCCACCAGCTCTCCCCGGGACTTGCGTGCCGGCGGCTGGTGCGGGTCCCGGATGTTGGTCAGGGCGGCAAAACGCCCGTCGGCGCTCACGCCCAACCAGGTGCCGCCCGCTTCCTGATCGCGACCGGCATACACCTGGGGCGCATCCGGCCACTGGGCCAGCGGCAGGCTGGGGCGGGCGTAGAACTCATCACGGTTGGCCGCGACGATCAGCGGTTGGGCGTGGCCCGGCCGCCAGGCGAAAACTATCAGGCACATCAGGCAAATCCCTTTTGTGTTTTTTGCCACTCTACTCACACCGCGGCGGGTGTTCCATCGCATCGAAGTTGGGTCGCACGCCTTCCATCCGTTAACATGCCTGGCGGTTCGGTACGTGTGAACTTCTTAATTTGAAATAGCGGCTGTAACGCAGGCTTAATCGCACACCGGCATGGTCCGGTGCGCCATGACTAATGATTTAACGAGGAGTCGCAATGCTGCCTTACCCGCAGATCAACCCGGTGGCCGTGGCCATCGGTCCGCTGCAAATCCACTGGTACGGGTTGATGTACCTGATCGGCATCGGCGGTGCCTGGCTGCTGGCTTCCCGGCGCCTGAACCGTTTCGACCCGACCTGGACCAAGGAGAAACTCTCCGACATGGTGTTCTGGATGTCGATGGGGGTGATCGTCGGCGGGCGCCTGGGGTATGTGTTGTTCTACGATCTGCCAGCCTATATCGCCCATCCGACGCTGATCTTCGAAGTGTGGAAGGGCGGCATGGCGTTCCACGGCGGGTTTGTCGGCGTGATGATCGCCGCGTGGTGGTTCGGCCGGCGCAATGGCAAGTCGTTCTTCCAACTGATGGACTTCGTCGCACCGTTCGTGCCGATCGGCCTGGGCGCCGGGCGCATCGGTAACTTCATCAACGCCGAATTGTGGGGCAAGCCGACTGACGTGCCGTGGGCCATGGTGTTCCCGCCGTTCAGCGACCCGGCGCAATTGCCGCGCCACCCGTCGCAGCTCTACCAGTTTGCCTTGGAAGGTGTGGCACTGTTCCTGATTCTGTACATCTTCTCGCGCAAGCCGCGTCCGACCATGGCGGTTTCCGGCATGTTCGCGCTGTTCTACGGGATCTTCCGTTTCATCGTCGAGTTCGTGCGGGTGCCGGATGCACAGCTGGGCTACCTGGCGTGGGGCTGGTTGACCATGGGGCAGATTCTCAGCCTGCCGATGATCATCGCGGGTCTGGGCCTGTTGTGGTGGGCTTACAATCGCCCGCAAGGCATCAAGAACACAGCGCTTTAAATTCGACGCCGAGGCTTTTGCCGGCCTCGGCTTCAACGATACGGGTACTCACATGAAGCAATATCTCGAACTACTGAACGACGTCGTGACCAATGGATTGACCAAGGGCGATCGCACCGGCACCGGCACCAAGGCCGTGTTTGCCCGTCAGTATCGGCATAACTTGGCCGACGGCTTCCCGCTGCTGACCACCAAGAAGCTTCATTTCAAAAGCATCGCCAACGAATTGATCTGGATGTTGAGCGGCAACACCAACATCAAGTGGCTGAACGAAAACGGCGTACGCATCTGGGATGAATGGGCCACCGAAGACGGCGACCTGGGCCCGGTGTACGGCGAGCAGTGGACCGCCTGGCCGACCAAGGATGGCGGCAAGATCAACCAGATCGACTACATGGTCCACACGCTCAAGACCAACCCGAACAGCCGCCGCATCCTGTTCCACGGCTGGAACGTCGAGTACCTGCCGGACGAAACCAAGAGCCCCCAAGAAAACGCGCGCAACGGCAAGCAGGCTTTGCCGCCGTGCCACCTGTTGTACCAGGCGTTCGTGCATGACGGTCATCTGTCGATGCAGTTGTATATCCGCAGCTCCGATGTATTCCTGGGCTTGCCGTACAACACCGCCGCTCTGGCGTTGCTCACCCATATGCTGGCCCAGCAGTGCGACCTGATCCCGCACGAGATCATCGTCACCACCGGCGACACCCATGCCTATAGCAACCACATGGAACAGATCCGCACCCAGCTGGCGCGTACGCCGAAAAAGCTGCCGGAGCTGGTGATCAAGCGCAAACCTGCGTCGATCTATGACTACAAGTTCGAAGACTTCGAAATTGTCGGCTATGACGCCGATCCAAGCATCAAGGCCGACGTGGCCATCTGAGGCCTGCACCGGTCATTGTGGGAGGGGCTGTGGTCACTAGAATCAGTGCCCATGGCTTCTGCCCACATGCGAAGGCTCAGCCTCGCTGGCCGCCACACTGCCGCTGACTTCCAGCCGCTGCAAAATCCCGCACTGATCCAGGCCCGCCCCACCGCCGCAGCGTTGGCGCAGGTCCAGCAGCTGTTCCTGTAGCACCAACAGCCCATCGATCCGCGCTTTCACGTGTTGGATATGCTCGTCGATCAAGGCATTCACGCTTTCGCATTGGTCCTTGGGGCTGTCGCGTAGCCCGAGCAGGCTGCGGATTTCTTCCAGGGTCATGTCCAGGCTGCGGCAATTGCGGATGAAGATCAGCCGTTCGGTGTGGGCCTGGGTGTATACGCGGTAGTTGGCGTCGGTGCGCGCCGGGGGCGGCAGCAGGCCTTCTTTCTCGTAATAACGGATAGTTTCCACTTGGCAGTCGGTCAGTTTGGCCAGTTCGCCGATCTTCATTGCTGCAATCTCCAAATGGGTGCTTGACCCTATAGTGGCTACAGGGTCTTTACTTGGCAACAGGCACCTTTACGGACGCGACCGAATGAGCGATTCCATCCACACCCCGAATAAGCATGATCACAAACACGATCATGACCACGATCATGCACATAGTCACGACCACGGCGCCAAACTGACGCCGGTCAAGCCGCATGATCATGCCAGCCATGCGGGCTCTTGCTGTTCGAGCAAGGCTGCGCCTGCCGTGGTGACGCTCAGCCAAGCGCCGACGGCGGGCTCGCGCTTGAGCACTTTTCGCATCGAAGCCATGGACTGCCCCACCGAGCAGACACTGATCCAGAACAAACTGGGCAAGCTCGCCGGCGTGCAGCAGCTGGAATTCAACCTGATCAACCGCATCCTCGGCGTGACGCATGACCTGCCGAGCACCGCGCCGATCATCGATGCCATCAAGTCCTTGGGCATGCAGGCCGACCCGATTGAAGAGGGTGCCCCCGCCGCGCAGCCTCCCGCCAAGAAACACTGGTGGCCTTTGGCTGTGTCTGGCGTAGGAGCGTTGGGCGCCGAAGTGCTGCACTTCACTGGCGTCGCGCCGACCTGGGTGATCGCCTTGGTGGCGTTGGTGTCGATCCTCAGCGGCGGGCTTACCACCTATAAGAAGGGCTGGATCGCGCTCAAGAACCTGAACCTGAACATCAATGCGCTGATGAGCATCGCTGTTACCGGTGCCGTGCTGATTGGCCAGTGGCCCGAAGCGGCGATGGTGATGTTCCTGTTCACCGTGGCCGAGTTGATCGAAGCCAAATCCCTGGATCGTGCTCGTAACGCCATCAGCGGCTTGATGCAAATGACGCCGGAACAGGCCACGGTGCGGCAGGCCGACGGTTCATGGGTGGAACAGGAGGTCAAAAGCATTGAACTGGGCGCGATCGTTCGGGTAAAACCCGGTGAGCGCATCGGCCTCGACGGTGAAGTCACTGCGGGCCAGTCCACTATCGACCAGGCGCCGATCACCGGTGAAAGCCTGCCGATTGAAAAGACCGTGGGCGATAAAGTCTTCGCCGGCACCATCAACCAGGCCGGCTCCCTGGAGTACAAGGTCACCGCCGCGGCGAACAACTCTACGCTGGCGCGCATCATTCATGCGGTGGAGCAAGCCCAAGGCGCGCGGGCACCGACCCAGCGTTTTGTGGACAGCTTCTCGAAGGTCTATACCCCGGCGGTGTTCCTGTTCGCGCTGGGTGTGGCGATCATCCCGCCGTTGTTCATGGCTGGCGCCTGGTTCGACTGGATCTACCGTGCCCTGGTGTTGCTGGTGGTGGCTTGCCCTTGCGCCTTGGTGATCTCGACGCCCGTGACCATCGTCAGCGGCCTGGCGGCGGCGGCGCGCAAAGGCATCCTGATCAAGGGCGGCGTGTACTTGGAGGGTGGCTACAAACTCGACTACCTGGCGCTCGACAAGACCGGCACCATTACCCACGGCAAGCCGGTGCAAACCGACTACCTGGCGTTGTTCCCCAACGTCGCGGACACCTCGCCCGCCCTGGCTGCCAGCCTGGCCGGGCGCTCCGACCACCCGGTGTCCCTGGCGATTGCCAATGCTGCTGTGGATAAAAAGCTGCCCCTACACGCTGTGGATAACTTCGCGGCCCTGGCCGGCCGTGGCGTGCGCGGGGATATCAACGGCGAAACCTATCACTTGGGCAACCACCGGCTGGTGGAAGACCTTGGCCTGTGCTCGCCGGCACTGGAAGAAAAGCTGTTCGCCCTGGAGAAACAAGGCAAGTCCGTGGTGTTGTTGCTCGACAAGTCCGGCCCCTTGGCGTTGTTCGCCGTCGCCGACACCGTCAAAGACAGCAGCCGTGAAGCCATCCAGCAACTGCACGACCTGGGTATCAAGACCCTGATGCTCACCGGCGACAATACTCACACCGCCCAAGCTATTGGCGCCCAGGTCGGTATCGATCAAGCCCAAGGCGACCTGCTGCCCACCGACAAGCTGCAAGCCATCGAAACCCTCTATGGCCAAGGCCACCGTGTCGGCATGGTCGGCGACGGCATCAACGACGCGCCGGCCCTGGCCCGCGCCGAGATCGGGTTTGCCATGGCCGCCGCCGGCACCGACACGGCGATCGAGACCGCCGACGTGGCCTTGATGGACGATGATTTGCGCAAGATCCCGGCATTCATTCGTTTGTCGCGGCAAACGTCGAGTATCCTCAAGCAGAACATCGTTCTGGCGCTGGTGATCAAGGCGATCTTTCTTGTCGTGACTTTCCTGGGCATGGCCACCATGTGGATGGCGGTGTTCGCCGATATGGGCGTAAGCCTGCTGGTAGTGTTCAATGGCCTGCGCCTGTTGCGCAAATAGAGGATGAGAGGGTGGTGTGCTGAGTGCCGAATTGAAGGCGTTTTTCATGGTCGCCCGCCTGGGCAGCATTACGCAGGCGGCGAAGAAGCTCAGCCTGAGCCAGCCCACCGTCACCACCCAGATCCGCAACCTGGAAAGCCAGTACGGGGTCGAGCTGTTTTACCGTGGTGGGCGCCGCCTCACCGTCAGTGACGAAGGCGCGCGCCTGCTGCCGATGGTCAAGGCGCTGTTGCAGCAGGAAGCGGACATCGAGTTCTTCCTGCGCAACAACGGTCAGGTCCAGGGCGCTCTGCGCATCGCCGCGACGGCGCCGTATTACATCCTCGACCTGGTCAAAGCCTTTCGTGAGCGCCTGCCCCAGGTGGAGGTGTCGGTGGAAATCGGCAACTCCCAACAGGTGCTTGAAGCGCTGGATGATTACCGCGTTGACGTCGCCGCGTCCTCGCAATTGCTCGAAGACCCGCGGCTGATCCGCCGTGTGCTCGGCACCGACCCGTTGGTGTTGGCGGTCCATCGCAATCACCCGCTGGCAGCGCTGGAGCATGTGCCGCTGACGGCACTGGCCGGGCATACCTTGTTGATGCGCGAAGCGGGCTCGACCACACGGCGCCTGACGGAGGACCTGTTGCAAGGCGCTGGCGTGAGCCATGGCCCGCTGCTGGAAATCGGCAGCCGCGAATCAATCCGCGAGGCGGTGCTGCGCAACATCGGCATCAGCATCATTGCCCGCCAGGAAGTGCCCCACGACCCGCAATTACGCGTGTTGACCATCGAAAATGCGCCGCAGATTGCCGAATATCTGTACTGCCTCAAGGAGCGCAAGGGCGCACGGTTGCCGGCGGCGTTTCTGGGATTGGCGCAGGAGATGTCGCCACTCTGAGTAGGTAGGCGGCTTTGAGGGCCTCATCGGGAGCAAGCCCCCTCCCACAGTTTGATCTGTGAATACATTCAGAATGTGTGGGGGCTTGCTCCCGATAGCGGCAGTCCAGCCACCGCACCTCCATGAGCCACACCCAAATCCACCAATACCACTATCACCGCGTTTTGCCTTCCTGCCACATGAGCGACGCATTGCCCACCTAGCATGGCCTTCATCCGTTCGATGAGGTGCCTTGCATGAACACAGCCCTGACCCACCCCGGTGCGCCCATGACGGTGCGGGGCATCCAGAAACGCTTTGGTGCGTTTACCGCGCTGGATAACGTGTCCCTGGACGTCGCCGCCGGCGAACTGGTGTGCCTGCTGGGCCCGTCCGGTTGCGGCAAGACCACCTTGTTGCGCTGCATCGCCGGCCTGGAACGCCAGGACAGCGGTGAACTGCGCCTGGGCCATCGCGACGTTTCCCTGCTCGCGCCTCAGGCGCGGGACTACGGGATTTTGTTCCAGTCCTACGCGCTGTTCCCCAACCTGACCGTCGAAGCCAATATCGGCTACGGTCTCACCGGCAGCGGCCGCGATGAGGTGCGCAAGCGCGTCGGCCAAATGCTGGAACTGGTGGGCCTGGTGGGCAGCGAAAAGAAGTACCCCGGCCAGTTGTCCGGCGGCCAGCAGCAACGTGTCGCCCTGGCGCGAGCGCTGGCACCGGCCCCTTCGCTGCTGTTGCTGGATGAACCGATGTCGGCCCTCGACGCCCGTGTCCGCGAGCACCTGTGCACCGAGTTGCGCCAGTTGCAACGACACCTGGGCATCACCACCTTGATGGTCACCCACAACCAGGACGAGGCCATGTTGATGGCCGACCGCATTGCCGTGATGAACAACGGCAAGGTCGAGCAATACGCGACGCCCCAGGCGATCTACGACCGTCCGGCCACACCGTTTGTGGCGGAGTTTGTCGGCCAGGGCAACTGGTTGCCGTTCAGCCGCAACAGTGTCAGCCACGCTCAGGTTGGCGGTATGAACCTGCGCCTGGCCGATGACGCCGGCGTGGCCCAGTCCGGGCGTTTGTTCTGTCGCCCGGAAGCCATCAGCGTCAACCCGCCGGTGCATGAAGAAAACCTGTTCCCGGCCAAGGTCCGCGAGATCACCTTTCTCGGCAACCGCTGCCGCATGAGCTTTGAGCTGGCGCAATTGCCCGGTCATCCACTGCTTGCCGAGCTGGCGCCGGAAGCCATGCCGCGCCTGGGTGCCCAGGATATCTGGGTGGCGCTGCCGCCGCGCAGCCTGCAGGTGTTTGCCTGAGATGGCTGCGGTGATGACGCTGCCGATAGCCCGCCAGGTGTCCCGTGCACAAATGGGCGATCGTATTTTTGTGCTCGGCGGCAAACTGCTGTGGCTGTTTTTGCTGCTTATCGCGGTGCTGCTGCCACTGCTGGCGATCTTCTGGCGAGGTTTCAGTAGCGAAGCCGGGCAGGGCGGCGGGTGGATCGCTGCGCGAGAGCTGGTGACCAGCGACAATTTTCACTGGCTGCTGGGTAACAGCCTGAAAGTGTCAGTCAGTGTGGCTGCCATTGTCGTACCGCTGGCTTACCTGTTTGCCTACGCCCTGCAACGCACATTGATTCCCGGCAAGGCCGTTTGGCGCGGCCTGTCATTGCTGCCATTAATGGCACCGTCGATGTTGCCGGGGATTGCGCTGGTGTACCTGTTCGGTAACCAGGGCCTGTTGCGCGGTTTGCTCTCTGAGAACATTTATGGCTTCTGGGGCATCGTGTTGGGTGAGGTGATCTACACCTTCCCACACGCCTTGATGATTCTGCTGTCAGCGCTGTCCCTGGCGGATGCGCGTTTGTTCGATGCCGCTTCCAGCATGGGTGCGAGCCCGGCCCGGGCGTTTCGCAGCATCACCTGGCCGGCCACGCGCCAGGCCGTATTTGCTGCGTCCTGCCTGGTGTTTACCCTGACCATTACCGACTTCGGGGTGCCCGTGGTGGTGGGAGGGGATTATCAGGTGCTGGCGCTGGAAGCCTACAAGGCGGTGGTCGGCCAGCAACAGTTTGGTCGTGGCGCATTGATCGGCATGGTGTTGCTGCTGCCGGCGCTGTTCAGTTTTGGCGTGGATGCCTGGTTGCGCCGGCGGCATGGCGACGCCATGAGCGGTCGCGCGCAGGTATTTCGACCTACGCCATCGCGCGCAAGAGACGGCTGTTACCTGGCCATCGTAGTGCTGATCTGCACGGCATTGCTGCTGGTGTTCGGCATGGCGGTGTATTCCTCGCTGGTGAAGTTCTGGCCCTACAACCTGTCGTTGTCGCTCAACCACTACCAGTTCGAAGACACGGCAGGCGGTGGCTGGCTGGCCTATCGCAACAGCTTGACCATGGCCCTGTGCACGGCGTTGCTCGGCAGTGTGCTGATCTTCACCGGTGCCTACCTGATGGAAAAAACCCAAAGCCAGAAAGGCCTGAACCTGGCCCTGCGCATGCTCAGCTTCGTACCGATGGCGGTGCCGGGCTTGGTGCTGGGCCTGGGCTACGTGTTCTTTTTCAACCTCAACGGCAACCCGCTGCATGTGTTCTACGGGAGCATGACGTTGCTGGTGGTGTGCACCATTGCCCACTATCTGACCACCGCACAAATGACCGCGACCACCGCCCTGCGCCAGTTGGATGCCGAGTTCGAAGCCGCCGCGCTGTCGCTCAAGGCGCCGCTGTACCGCCACTACCTGCGCGTCACGGTGCCGATCTGCCTGCCGGCGCTGCTGGACATCGTGCGCTACCTGTTTGTATCGGCGATGACCACCGTGTCCGCCGCGATCTTTCTCTACAGCCCCGACACTATCCTCGCCGCCGTCGCCGTGTTGAACATGGACGACGCCGGCAACGTGGGCGGTGCGGCGGCCATGTCGAGCCTGATCCTGTTCACTTCGGCCGGCGTTTCGCTGCTGCTGGCGTGGGCTTCACGTGGCGCGCTGCGTCGCTCCCAAGCCTGGCGCCAGTCCGCTCCCGGCCAATGACAACCCTGAAGGAGGTGCTCCATGTTCAAGCCCCTGGCGCTGGTCGCTGCGGTACTCACGGCATTCAGCCTGAATGCCTTCGCCAAGACCGAACTGACGGTGTACACGGCGCTCGAAGCCGAGCAGTTGAAGACCTACAAGCAGGCTTTCGAAAAGGCCAACCCTGACGTCGAGATCAAGTGGGTGCGCGACTCCACCGGCATCATCACGGCCAAGCTGCTGGCCGAGAAAGATCGCCCGCAAGCCGATGCAGTGTGGGGCCTGGCAGCTTCGAGCCTGGCGATCCTCGACCAGCAGGGCATGCTGGAGAACTACGCGCCCAAGGACCTGGGCAAGATCGGCAAAAATTACCGCGACCCCGCCAACCCACCGGCCTGGGTCGGCATGGACGTATGGGCGGCGACCCTCTGCTTCAACACCGTCGAGGCCGAGAAACAGGGCCTGACCAAGCCGGTGAGCTGGCAGGATCTGACCAAGCCTGAGTACAAGGGCAAGATCGTGATGCCCAACCCGGCGTCGTCCGGCACCGGCTTCCTCGATGTGAGCGCCTGGTTGCAGACCTTCGGTGAAAAGCAGGGTTGGCAGTACATGGACGAACTGCATCAGAACATCGGCCAGTACGTCCACTCCGGTTCCAAGCCGTGCAAGCTGGCCGCCTCGGGGGAGTTCCCGATTGGTATTTCGTTCGAGTACCCAGCGGTGCAGCTCAAGCGCCAGGGGGCGCCATTGGACATCATCCTGCCGAAAGAGGGCCTGGGTTGGGACATTGAAGCAACGGCCGTGATGAAGGGTACTGCTCACGCCGATGCGGCGAAAAAACTTGCCGACTTCTCCGCCAGCCCTGCCGCGATGGAGCTGTACAAGGACAATTTCGCTGTCCTGGCCCAACCGGGCATCGCCAAGCCGCAGACCGAGCTGCCGGCCGACTACGAGCAGCGCCTGATCAAGAACGACTTTGCCTGGGCCTCGAAGAACCGCGACAGCATCCTCAGCGAATGGCGCAAGCGCTATGACGGCAAGTCCGAAAAACAATAACCGATCGTTCCCACGCTCTGCGTGGGAACGCCACCCTGGACGTTCCGCGTCCGTTCCCGAATTTGTGACGCAGAGCGTCACAGGATGCATTCCCACGCGGAGCGTGGGAACGAGAGGAATGCATGAGTAGTGATCTGTTGATTGTTGGCGCCGGCATCCTCGGCCTGTCCCACGCCTACGCCGCCGCCAAACGCGGGCTCAAGGTAACGGTCTTCGAGCGTAGCGCCACACCGCTCGGCGCCTCGGTGCGCAACTTCGGCCAGGCGCTGGTCACCGGCCAGCCGCCAGGGCCGATGCTCGACCTGGCGCGGCAAAGCCGTGACATCTGGGGCCATTGGGCCCAAGTGGCGGGCCTGCAACTCAAGCGCAACGGCTCATACTTGTTCGCTCGCACCGAAGCCGAAGAACAGCTTCTGGAAGCCTTTTGTGCAGGTCGCGCGCAAGAGTATGGTTACAACGTCGAACTGCTGCAGGGCGCGGCGATGAAGGATTTGTATGGCGGCCAGTTCCGCCATCATCGCGCCGCGCTGCACGGCAAGGACGACCAGCAGTTGTATTCCCGCGAAGCGATTCCGGCACTGATCGCCTATCTGGCCCAAACGCTCAAGGTCGAGTTTCACTTTTCCACCTTGGTACGCGACGTCGAACCGGGCCATGTGCACACCACGGCAGGCAGCTTTCGTGGCGAGCAGGTCATCGTATGCTCCGGCCATGACTACCAGACGCTGCTGGCCGAGGCGATGGCCGAACTCAACCCGCAGATCTGCCGCTTGCAAATGCTGCGGGCGTGCCCGGCGGTCAATCTGAACCTGCAACATGCGTTGCTCACCGGCCTTAGCTGTGTGCACTACGGCGCCTTCGCCGACTTGCCGCAAGCTGCATCGGTGCAGGCGCAGATCCTGCGTGAAGCGCCTCACCTGGCGGCACACGGTATTCACTTGCTGATCAGCCCGACCCCTCATGGCGAACTGATCATCGGCGATTCCCACGACTACGGCCGCGATGCATCGCCGTTCAACGCCGAACAGGTCGATGACTGGATGATCGAACTGGCTGAGCAGACCTTGGGGTGCAAGATCCAGGTGGTGGAGCGCTGGCAAGGTGTCTACGGCTCACGCGGTCCCGGGCCGTTCTCATTCCTGCGCGTGGCGCCGGGGGTGAGCGCAGCGCTGATGCATACCGGTGTGGGCATGAGCGTGGGGCCGGCGCTGGCCGAACGCAATATCAGCGCGTTGTGGGGCGCGGCGTCATGAACCCCGAGCAGGCGATTGCCGAAGTCTTCGGTTTATACGAAAGGCATGGCGCGGCGGATTACATCGGCGAGCCGGTGTCGCAGATCGAGCACATGTCCCAGGCCGCGCAGTGGGCAATGGCTGAGGGTTTTGACGATGAAGTGGTGCTGGCGGCGTTTTTTCACGATATCGGGCACCTGTGCGGCCAGGGCGGCGAAAATATGGGCGGTTATGGTGTGGTCAGCCATGAGCGGCTGGGCGCGGATTATTTGCGCCGGGCCGGGTTCAGCGAACGCATGGCCAGGCTGGTGGAATATCACGTGCAAGCCAAGCGCTACCTGACCTTCAGCCAGCCCGACTATTACACCCGCCTGAGCGAAGCCAGCCGCCGTACCCTGGAGTACCAAGGGGGGGTGATGACGGCAGAAGAAGCGCGGGCTTTCGAGCAAGACCCGCTCTGCCAGGTCAGCCTGCGCCTGCGCTATTGGGACGAGCAGGCCAAGCAGATGCACGTGCCGGTGCTCGACCTCGAGGTGCTCAAGGGCAAGGCCCGGCAGGTATTGGCGACTTAGGTTTCGTCGAGGCGCAGGGCCAGCGCTTCAACTTGCTCCTGGCGCTCAGCCTGGCTGAGCTTGGCGTGGGGGTTGAGGGACGACCATTGCGGATGGGCGCGGGCTTTATGCAGTGCGTCCGGCAACTTGCCTTCGCGCCAGGTTTTGTCCTGGGGCGTATCGACCTTGATGCTGTGCATAGCCGCATGACCGCGCAGGTTGAGGGCTTTGAGCAACTGGCGCTGGCGCAGGGCGAGCAGGCGCAACACGCTGTCGTCCACAGTCAGTTCGCGCTGGCCTTTGATCTTGCCCAACAGGCGGCTGCCATAACTGCGCGCGGTTTGCAGTGCGCCACCGGCAATCGCACCGGCCAGGGCGGCGGCGCCCAGGGTCAGGCCGCCGACCAGCAGGTCGACACCGGCACCGGCCGCCGCCCCCGCGGCGATCCCGCCCCCGACGCGCACGCCCAGTTGCTTGAGCGTCTCCGGGTTGAACAGGTCGTCGCCCCAGCGGCCGTCGAGCAGTGGCAGGTCACTGGCGGCGGCATCCTGCGCTCGGAAGCCGAACTGCTTGAGCAAGGCTTCCACACATTTCTGTTCGCGCTGGCGCACGGCCTTGCGCAAATCGCTGATGGCTTGCTGCTCATCTTCGGTAACCACGCTGCGACGGCAAGCGGCGCAGTCGATCAACAGCTCGGCGATCAAGCGTGCAGCACTTTGCTGGCGGGCCTGGCGTTGGGCTTGCTGGTCGAGGATCAACCGTTCCAGCTGCGGCCGGGCGTTTTCCAGCAGCAGTGCCAGGCTTTCATACAGGCGCCGTTCGCCGTCTTCCGGTGGCGCTACGCTGTCGAAGCGCACCAGTGCATGCAGGCCCAGGCGGGCCAGGGCCTCTCGCCAGTCCGGCTCGCGGTGGTCGCTGCTGCTGACGAAGTTGAGCACCGGCAGCAACGGCTTGCCGCAACTGGCCAGTACTTGCAGCTCATCGCGGTACTTGGCCAGCACCGGCTCGCGGGCATCGATCACATACAGGCCGGCGTCCGAGGCCAACAATTGGCGCAGCACCTTGGCTTCCTGTTCGAAACGTTGGCGCGCTTCGCTGCCGTCCAGGAAGCGCGCCAGGCGCGCCGGGCCATCGAGGCGTTCGCCGGGGCGATCCAGGCGCTCCAGGTAGTCGAGCAGGGCGATGGCATCTTCCAGGCCGGGTGTGTCGTACAGCTCCAGCAAGGCTTCGCCGTCCACCGACAACCGCGCACCTTCGACATGCCGTGTGGTGCTGGGGCGATGGGAGACTTCACCGAAGCCCACATCCCGGGTCAGCGTGCGCAGCAGCGAGGTCTTGCCGACATTGGTGTGGCCGACCACGGCGAGTTTCAGCGGTTTAGTCATGACCGGTCTCCAGCCAGTTCAGCGGTGCGCAGTCGGCGAAAGGCAGCTCCAGTTGTTGCAGTGCGGCGTGCCAGTCACCCAGGCGTTCGGCATCCAGGGCTTGGCCGGGAGGCGCTTGCAGCAGCCAGACGCGGGTGGCGGCGGCGCTGCGCGCAAGTTCTGCGATCAATGCCAGGCTGCCACGGTCGGGTGAGCGGCGTGGGTCGCAGGCGATGGCCAGGCGTGCCGGCGGGAAGCGGCTGAGTTGTTCCAGGAGCTTGTTGCGCGACTCGCGGCTGTCGAGGATCCCGGCGTTTTTGACGCCGGCCGGCAATTTGGGGGGCCAGGGGTGCTGATCGTCCAGCTCGATGGCTACCAGCAAGGCGCCGTCGCTTTCCAGTTCGCTGACGCCGCCGGTGACGGCGTGCAATTGCTCCGGTGCGGCATCGTTGACGCCGAGGCGTTCGCTGCTCGGCATCAGGCGTTCGCGCAATTGGCTGTAGCCGGGCAGGTTGAGGTCCAGGCGCAGGGCGGCGCGCCCGCGTTTCCAGCGCCACAGGCACAGCAGGGCAAGGATCAGCCTGGGCAGTATGCCGTACACCAGCAACACCCCGACCAGCCACGCGGCCCAGGCCTGGCGGGCGCTTTCGATATTCAACGCGGAGTCACCGCTGGCACGGATCATCTCGACCGTCGGCACATTGAAGCCCAGCCACCCGGGCAGGGCGCCCAGGGCCTGGGTCACGGCGACGAAGGTGTCGGCGCCGAGGATGGTGGTTTCCCACACGAAACCATAGCGTCGGGTAGCGAGCAGCGTCAGCAAAGTCACCATGGCACTGAGCAGCGCCAACAGCCAAAGGCTGTTGACCAGCACGCCCACAGCCCAACGGTTGAGTTTCTGCCGTTGCAGCAAGAGCAACAGCGCAGGCGCCAACTGAGCGGCCTTGGCGTCGCGTGCGAGCTTTTCGCTCAGCCACAGCCACAGGCGTCCCAGGCTGGCACCGTGCTCACCGGCAAACAGCAGGCCCAAGGCCCAGCTGACCAGCAGGATCAGGTTCAAGCCGAGCAGGCTGCCCAAGGCCCAGAACACGTTGACCGGGGCCAGCCCGTTGCCCAGCGCGGCAAAGGCCAGGCCGGCGCCGCTGACGATCGCGACGATCGCCAGCAACACCAATGCCAGGCGCGCGCCTTGCAGCCAGCGGGTCAGGGCGGCAGTCAGGCCATCGCGTTCGGCCAGGTGCAGGGCGCGCTGTTGAATACGCGTCGGCAGGTCGCCACCGGCCGTGCGGGCCAGGCGGTTGGCTTCCAGGTCTTCCAGGGGGCCGGCGTGTTCTTCACGCAGGCGCACGGTTTCCGTCAGCCAGAGTGTGTGCAGTGGGTTCAGTGCCGTCACGCGCCATCCTGTTGTGTCAGTGAGCCTGGAGCATAACCCCTGGCTCGTGGCTCTGGTATTCTCGTCGCCATGAAAAAAACTCTCCCTTTAAGCCTGATCGCAGCCCTCGGTGAAAACCGTGTGATCGGCGTCGACAACAGCATGCCCTGGCATTTGCCGGGGGATTTCAAATATTTCAAGGCCACCACGCTTGGCAAGCCGATCATCATGGGGCGCAAGACCTGGGACTCCCTGGGTCGACCGTTGCCGGGGCGCTTGAACATCGTGGTCAGCCGTCAGACCGATCTTGAGCTTGAAGGTGCGCAAGTTTTTCCATCACTGGACGCGGCGGTCGAGTGCGCCGAGGCGTGGGCGCTGGAGCAAGGCGCGGATGAGCTGATGCTGATCGGCGGCGCGCAGCTGTATGCGCAGGGGCTGGAACAGGCGGACCGCTTGTACCTGACGCGCGTGGCGCTGAGCCCGGAAGGGGATGCGTGGTTTCCGGAGTTTGATTTGAACCAGTGGAAGCTGGTTTCGAATGTCGAGAACCCGGCCGACGGTGATAAGCCGGCGTACACCTTCGAAGTCTGGGAAAAAGCTTAAAGCATCGGGAGCAAGCCCCCCTCCCACATTTGAACGCGTTGCAACATGAGAATGCACTCAAGTGTGGGAGGGGGCTTGCTTCCGATAGCGGTCTATCAGGCCTGCGCTAACTCGGCATGCTCATCGGCATTCAGCAGCGCTTTATCCGTCTGCCCCATGATCTGGCTGGTAATCGCACCCGCCGTCATCGACCCGTTCACGTTCAACGCCGTGCGGCCCATGTCGATCAGCGGCTCCACGGAAATCAACAGCGCCACCAGTGACACCGGCAGACCCATGGCCGGCAGCACGATCAGCGCGGCAAAGGTTGCACCGCCGCCTACACCGGCAACGCCAGCCGAACTCAAGGTCACAATCGCCACCAGGGTTGCGATCCATAGCGGGTCCAGCGGGTTGATGCCCACGGTCGGGGCAACCATCACCGCCAGCATGGCGGGATAAAGCCCTGCGCAACCGTTCTGGCCGATGGTTGCGCCGAACGACGCCGCAAACCCCGCGATGGATTGCGGGATGCCTAACCGACGGGTTTGCGCCTCAATGCTCAGCGGAATCGCCGCCGCGCTGGAGCGGCTGGTAAAGGCAAACGTCAGCACCGGCCACACCTTGCGGAAAAAGCGCAACGGGTTGATCCCGGCCAGCGACAGAAGCAGGCCATGCACCACGAACATCAGGCCCAGGGCCAGGTACGAGACCACCACGAAACTGCCGAGCTTGATGATGTCTTGCAGGTTGGAGCCGGCGACCACTTTGGTCATCAGCGCCAATACACCGTAAGGCGTCAGTTTCATCACCAGGCGCACCAGGCGCATCACCCAGGCTTGCAGGGTGTCGATGGCGTTGAGCACTTTCTGGCCTTTTTCCACGTCGTCCTTGAGCAGCTGCAGCGCGGCAACCCCGAGGAAGGCGGCGAAAATCACCACGCTGATGATCGACGTCGGCTTGGCCCGGGCCAGGTCGGCAAACGGGTTAGCCGGCACGAACGACAGCAGCAACTGTGGGATATTCAGGTCAGCGACCTTGCCGGCGTAATCGCTCTGGATCACTTGCAGGCGGGCCATTTCCTGGGTGCCGGCTACCAGGCCTTCGGCGGTGAGGCCGAACAGATTGGTCAGGCCGATGCCGATCAGCGCCGCAATCGCGGTGGTGAACAGCAGCGTGCCGATGGTCAGGAAACTGATCTTGCCCAGGGAAGAAGCGTTATGCAGGCGCGCCACGGCACTCAGGATCGAAGCGAATACCAGCGGGATCACGATCATTTGCAGCAGTTGCACGTAACCGTTGCCGACCAGGTCGAACCAGCCGATGGACGCCTTGAGGACTGGATTGCCGTCACCGTAGATCGTGTGCAGGACCGTACCAAACACCACGCCCAGGGCGAGGGCGAACAGGACCTTTTTGGCGAGGCTCCATTGGGTCCGACGGGTTTGTGCCAGGCCCAGCAACAGGGCCACGAACACCAGTAAGTTGAGAATCAGGGGCAGATTCATTAAAGCTCCGTTGAGAAGGCAGCCAATCGCACGAGCCTGCGATTGCGAACCGGGAAGCCTAACAGCTTGAAATATATTGATTTAATACCGATATGGAATGGTATCTGTCGTTTTTGGAATAAGCGTCTGACGCTCAGGCACATGCCTTTGGCGTGATCACGATGTAAGCGGTCGTGCTCGGGCGATAACTGTCATACAGATTTGTTAGCGTCGATGTCTTTGACCCAGGGAGAAAACGCTTATGAAGCTCGCGCCAACATTACTTGCCGCCGCCTTCTGCCTCGGCCTCGCCAGCCAGGCATCTGCCGCCACCGAGTTGAAGCATTGGCCGGCGCCTGCCGCCGAGCAACTGAACAAGATGATCGCCGCGAACGCCAACAAAGGTAATTTCGCGGTATTCGACATGGATAACACCAGCTACCGCTACGACCTCGAAGAGTCCCTGTTGCCCTACCTTGAAAACAAGGGCCTGATCACCCGCGACACCATGGACCCTTCCCTCAAGCTGATCCCGTTCAAAGATACCGCCGACCACAAGGAAAGCCTGTTCAGCTACTACTATCGCCTCTGCGAAGTCGACGACATGGTTTGCTACCCCTGGGTGGCGCAGATCTTTGCCGGCTTCACCCTCAAAGAACTCAAGGGCTACGTGGATGAGCTGATGGCCTCCGGCAAGCCCGTGCCGGTCACCTATTACGAAGGTGATGTGGTGAAGACCTCCGAGGTCCAGCCGCCGAAGGTGTTCACCGGCCAGGCCGAGCTGTACAACAAGCTGATGGAGAACGGCATCGAGGTGTACGTGATGACGGCGGCCTCGGAGGAACTGGTACGCATGGTCGCTGCCGATCCGAAGTACGGCTACAACGTCAAGCCTGAGAATGTCATCGGCGTGAGCACCCTGCTCAAGGATCGCAAGACCGGCGAGCTGACCACCGCACGCAAGCAGATCACGGCCGGCAAATATGATGAGAAGGCCAACCTCGGCCTGGAACTCACCCCCTACCTGTGGACCCCGGCGACCTGGATGGCCGGCAAACACGCCGCGATCCTCACCTACATCGACGAATGGAAAAAACCGGTGATCGTCGGGGGGGATACCCCAACCAGCGATGGCTACATGCTGTTTCACGATGTGGACGTGGCCAAGGGCGGCATCCACTTATGGGTCAACCGTAAGGATAAGTACATGACCCAGCTCAACGGCATGATGGCCAAGCACGCGGCGGCGCAGGCCAAGGAAGGGTTGCCGGTGACGGCGGACAAGAACTGGGTGATCGTCAAGCCGGACGAGATTCAGTAACCAGGAGTGATATGGGAGGGGGCTTGCTCCTGATAGCAGAGTGTCAGTCGATACATGGGTTGGCTGGACTACCGCTATCGGGAGCAAGCCCCCTCCCACAATTGACCTCCAGTGTTTTGGAGAATACTCCCGGCAAAAAAATGCCCCGCACTTGGCGGGGCATTTTTATGGGGGAGGCTTACAGGCCGTCGAGCATCGCCTTGTTACGCACCGCACCTTTGTCGGCACTGGTGGCCAACAGGGCGTAAGCCTTCAGCGCGGTGGTGACTTTGCGTGGGCGCTTTTCCACCGGCTTCCAGCCTTTCTTGTCCTGCTCGACCCGGCGCGCAGCCAGTTCTTCATCGCTGATCAACAGGTTGATCGAGCGGTTCGGAATGTCGATCAGGACTTTGTCGCCGTCCTGCACCAGGCCAATCGCGCCGCCGGCGGCGGCTTCCGGAGAGGCGTGTCCGATGGACAGGCCTGAGGTGCCGCCGGAGAAGCGGCCGTCGGTCAGCAGGGCGCAGGCTTTGCCCAGGCCCTTGGATTTCAGGTAGGACGTCGGGTAGAGCATCTCCTGCATACCCGGGCCGCCTTTCGGGCCTTCGTAGCGGATGATCACGATATCGCCTGCTTTTACTTCGTCGGCGAGGATGCCGCGTACGGCGCTGTCCTGGCTTTCGAAGATCTTGGCGTTGCCTTCGAACACGTGGATGGACTCATCCACACCGGCAGTTTTCACCACGCAGCCGTCCAGGGCGATGTTGCCGTACAGCACGGCCAGGCCACCTTCCTTGGAGTAGGCGTGCTCGACACTGCGGATGCAGCCGTTTTCCCGGTCGTCGTCCAGCGTTTCCCAGCGGGTCGACTGGCTGAATGCGGTCTGGGTCGGAATGCCCGCAGGGCCGGCCTTGAAGAAGTGATGCACCGCTTCGTCACGGGTCTGGGTGATATCCCACTTGGCGATCGCTTCTTCCATGCTACGGCTGTGTACGGTCGGCAGGTCGGTATGCAGCAGGCCACCACGGGCCAGCGAGCCGAGAATCGAGAAGATCCCGCCGGCACGGTGCACGTCTTCCATGTGGTACTTCTGAATGTTCGGCGCGACCTTGCACAGTTGCGGCACGTTGCGGGACAACCGGTCGATGTCGCGCAGGTCGAAATCGATCTCGGCTTCCTGGGCGGCAGCCAGCAAGTGCAGGATGGTATTGGTGGACCCGCCCATGGCGATGTCGAGGGTCATGGCGTTTTCGAACGCCTTGAAGTTGGCGATGTTGCGCGGCAGCACCGACTCATCGTTCTCGGCGTAGTAGCGCTTGCACAGCTCGACGATGGTGCGGCCGGCCTGCAGGAACAGTTGCTCGCGGTCGCTGTGGGTGGCCAGCGTGGAACCGTTGCCCGGCAAGGCCAGGCCCAGGGCTTCCACCAGGCAGTTCATCGAGTTGGCGGTAAACATGCCGGAGCACGAGCCGCAGGTCGGGCAAGCGCTGCGCTCGTATTCCGCGACCTTCTCGTCAGAAGCGCTGGAATCGGCGGCGATGACCATGGCGTCGACCAGGTCGAGGCCGTGGGAGGCGAGTTTGGTCTTGCCGGCTTCCATCGGGCCACCGGACACGAAGATCACCGGGATGTTCAGGCGCAGGGACGCCATCAGCATGCCGGGGGTGATCTTGTCGCAGTTGGAGATGCACACAATGGCGTCGGCGCAATGGGCGTTGACCATGTACTCCACGGAGTCGGCAATGATCTCGCGGCTCGGCAGGGAATACAGCATGCCGTCATGGCCCATGGCGATGCCGTCATCCACGGCGATGGTGTTGAACTCTTTGGCTACACCGCCGGCGCGTTCGATCTCGCGGGCGACCAACTGGCCCAGGTCCTTGAGATGGACGTGGCCCGGTACGAACTGGGTGAACGAGTTGGCAATCGCGATGATCGGCTTCTTGAAGTCGTCATCCTTCATCCCCGTGGCACGCCACAGTGCGCGTGCACCGGCCATGTTGCGGCCGTGGGTGGATGTTTTCGAGCGGTAATCTGGCATGGAGCACTCCGGGCGGCTAATCAGGTACTAAAGGGAAGTGAGCCTCTATTGACGTCAGGAACACCCGAAAAATGGCCGTGGTGTCCGGAAGTTGCCTCAAACGCTACGGGATCGCCGCGCGCAGTGGCCTTGAGCTCATAAACCCGCCGGGGGATGACTGGCGATGAATAGGGCCGATTCTACACCGTCTTCCTGTAGGCGCGAGCTTGCTCGCGAAAAACGTCAGCGAAGTCGCGGCGCTATCAGATAGCCCGCGTCGTCTATGGGTTTTTCGCGAGCAAGCTCGCTCCTACAGGGGCGGGACATATTCAGAACCACTGTTTAAAGGCCCATCGACGCCGCAACGCCTACCGTTTCTCTTCCACTCACGGAAGAGGACGATGGAATGTCCACTCAACAACATGCACATAGGCTACGCGCCGGGCGCTATTCGGAGTCGGGCCGCATTTACCTGATTACTGTGGTGACTCATCAACGGCAATGTGTCTTTCAGGACTGGCGCATCGGCCGGTTGCTTGTCAGTGAGTTCAGGGCGGCCCAGGAAGAGGGGGAGGCGACTTCGCTGGCCTGGGTAGTCATGCCTGACCACTTTCACTGGCTGGTCGAGTTGCATAACGGCGACTTGCCGAGGTTGATGCGTATCACCAAGTCGCGTAGTGCCCGTGCGATTAATAAGGCCAGGTGTTCGTTCGGGAGCTTATGGCAAAAGGGCTATTTCGACCGTGCACTTCGTCGGGAGGAAGACTTGAAGGCCATGGCCCGTTACATCGTGGCCAATCCCTTGCGAGCAGGACTGGTCAAACATATTGGCCAGTACCCGCTGTGGGACGCCATCTGGTTGTGACCTATCTCTCTGTAGGAGCGAGCTTGCTCGCGAAGAACGTCAACGATAACGCAGCGCTATCAGGTAGCCCGCGATGTCCTTGCGTTTTTCGCGAGCAAGTTCGCTCCTACAGGGGGCCTGGTGTTACTTAGCTATTCGGCAACAACCGGCAAGTAATGCTCTTGATATACCGCGTCTCGGCAATCGCCGGGTGCACCGGGTGGTCCGGGCCCTGGCCGCCGCGTTCGAGCATCTGGATATTGCGGTCCAGATGGCGGGCGCTGGTCAGCAGGATGTTTTGCAGGTCGTCTTCCGGCAGGTGCATGGAGCACGAGGCGCTGACCAGGATGCCGTCCTTGCTGAGCAGGCGCATGGCTTGTTCGTTGAGGCGACGGTAGGCGCCTTCGCCGTTTTTCATGTCTTTTTTGCGTTTGATGAAGGCCGGTGGGTCGGCGACGATCACGTCGAAGCGTTCTTCGCTGGCTTTCAGTTCTTTCAGGGCTTCAAAGACGTCGCCTTCGATGCAGGTCATTTTCTCGGCGAAGCCGTTCAGCGCGGCGTTGCGTTCTACGCCATCAAGGGCGACGGCGGAGGCGTCGACGCAGAACACTTCACTGGCGCCGAAGGCGGCAGCTTGCACGCCCCAGCCGCCGATGTAGCTGTACAGGTCGAGTACGCGCTTGCCTTTGGCATACGGGGCCAGGCGCGCGCGGTTCATGCGGTGGTCGTAGAACCAGCCGGTCTTCTGGCCCTGGATCACCGGGGCTTCGAATTTCACGCCGTTTTCTTCCAGCGCCACCCACTCCGGCACCAGGCCGAACACGGTTTCGACGTAGCGGTTGAGGCCCTCGGCGTCACGTGCGGCGGAGTCGTTCTTGAACAGGATGCCGCTTGGCTTGAGCACTTGGGTCAGCGCAGCGATCACGTCATCTTTGTGGGCTTCCATGGTCGCCGAAGCGATCTGCACCACCAGGATGTCGCCGAAACGATCGACCACCAGGCCCGGCAGCAGGTCGGAGTCACCGTAGACCAGGCGGTAGAACGGCTTGTCGAACAGGCGCTCACGCAGGGACAGGGCGACGTTCAGGCGGTGTACCAGCAGCGACTTGTCCAGCGGCAACTTGATGTCGCGCGACAGCAGGCGGGCGCAGATCAGGTTGTTCGGGCTCATGGCCACGATGCCGAGGGTCTTGCCGCCGGCCGCTTCCAGGATGGCCTGGTCGCCTGCCTGGAAGCCGTGAAGTGGGGTGGCGGCCACGTCGATTTCGTTGCTGTAGACCCACAGGTGGCCGTTGCGCAAACGACGATCGGCGTTGGCTTTGAGACGCAGGCTTGGCAGGGACATGACGTCGCTCCGGAAAAAAGAGCGGAAGTATACCTGTTGCGGCGCGGTTCATGTGGGAGTGGGCTTGCCCGCGATGCAGGCGGCGCGGTGTATCTGACGTACGGCGCTGATGCAATCGGCAACCAGCCCTCTCGCGCGTTTGACCGGGTTTTTGTTCAGGTTTTTGAGGTGTCAGTCAGGTTCCTATAGAGGTTAGAATCCCCGCCTAGCCCAGAGTGTGTACTTATGTCCCAAGAGCTTTCCGCCGAACAGATCCAACAGGCCCTGCAAGGCATCAGTGTGCCGCCTCAACCGCAAATCATGGTGGATTTGCAGATGGAGCAGTACATGCCCGACCCAGACCTGGAGGTGATTGCACGGCTGATCTCCCAGGACCCGGGCCTGTCCGGCGCGTTGTTGAAAATCGTCAACTCGCCGTATTACGGCCTGAGCAACAAGATCGCCTCGATCCAGCGCGCCGTGAACCTGCTGGGCAGCCGCTCGATCATCAACCTGATCAACGCGCAGTCGATCAGGGGCGAGATGAGCGACGACACCATCGTCACCCTCAACCGCTTCTGGGACACTGCCCAGGATGTGGCCATGACCTGCCTGACCCTGGCCAAGCGCACCGGCTCGCAAGCGGTCGACGAGGCCTATGCCCTGGGCCTGTTCCACGATTGCGGCGTGCCGTTGATGCTCAAGCGCTTTCCCAATTACATGACGGTGCTCGAGGAAGCCTACGCCAACGCCAACCCCGACTGTCGTGTGGTCGACACCGAAAACAATGCGTTCAACACCAACCATGCCGTGGTCGGCTATTACACTGCCAAATCCTGGCGCCTGCCGGAACACGTGACCGACGCGATTGCCAACCATCACAACGCCCTGGCGATTTTCAGCGATGAGTCGTCGCGCAATTCGCAGCTGAAAAACCTGCTGGCGATCCTGAAAATGGCCGAGCACATTTGCTCGTCGCACCGCGTGCTGGGCAACCAGGCGGTGGACCACGAGTGGGAAGCCATCGGCCATCTGGTGCTGGACTACGTGGGCCTGTCGGACTACGACTTCGAAAGCATGAAATTGTCGATCCGCGAACTGGGCGCCCACTAAACCTGTCTTCAAGAGGTACACATGCCCGAGTTACCAGAGGTCGAAACCACGAGACGCGGAATTGCCCCGCACCTGGAAGGCCAGCGCGTCAGCCGTGTGGTGGTGCGTGAGCGACGCCTGCGCTGGCCGATCCCGGAGGACTTGGACGTGCGCCTGTCCGGGCAACGCATCGTGCTGGTGGAGCGGCGGGCCAAATACCTGCTGATCAACGCTGAAGTGGGCACCCTGATCAGCCACCTGGGCATGTCGGGTAATTTGCGCCTGGTGGAGGCCGGCCTGCCGGCGGCCAAGCATGAGCATGTGGACATTGAACTCGAATCCGGCCTGGCGCTGCGCTACACCGACCCGCGGCGCTTCGGCGCGATGCTGTGGAGCCAGGACCCACACAATCACGAACTGCTGATCCGCCTCGGCCCGGAGCCTTTGACCGAGCTGTTCGATGGCGAGCGCCTGTTCCAACTGTCCCGTGGCCGTTCGATGGCGGTGAAGCCATTCATCATGGACAACGCGGTGGTGGTGGGCGTGGGCAATATCTACGCGACGGAAGCGCTGTTTGCGGCGGGCATCGACCCGCGTCGAGAGGCCGGCGGCATTTCACGAGCGCGGTACTTGAAGCTGGCGATCGAGATCAAGCGCGTGCTGGCGGCCGCCATCGAGCGGGGCGGTACCACGCTGCGGGACTTTATCGGTGGTGACGGACAGCCGGGGTATTTCCAGCAGGAACTGTTCGTCTACGGCCGGGGAGGCGAGGCGTGCAAGGTCTGCGGGAGCGAGTTGCGCAATGTGGTGCTGGGGCAGCGGGCGAGTGTGTTTTGCCCCAAGTGCCAGCGCTGATTGCGGTGTGAGGGCGGATATCGCCATCGGGAGCAAGCCCCCTCCCACACTCGACCGCATTCTCATGGTGGAACCTGGTCAACTGTGGGAGGGGGCTTGCTCCCGATGAGGCCCGAATGGGCACCGATAAACTTCAGGCCTTACCGGTAATCTTCCGGTACTTCTCCATCAACTGCTCTTCGGTCTCGGGATGCGCTTCGTCCAGTGGAATGCAGTCTACCGGGCACACTTGCTGGCATTGAGGCTCGTCGTAGTGGCCGACGCACTGGGTGCACAGGTTCGGGTCGATCACGTAGATCTCTTCGCCCTGGGAAATGGCAGCGTTCGGGCACTCAGGTTCGCAGACGTCGCAATTGATGCAATCGTCGGTGATGATCAGGGACATGGAAACTCCTGCCAGGGCGGTCAGCCAAGGCATCTGAAAACTAATGCGCGCAATTGTGCCGCATTGGCGCCCGCAGTGCGAGCCTGTGGCAAGGGAGCAAGCTCCCTCGCCACAGTCATTCTTACTTCTTGAAGCGTAACGTCAGCGCATCGGCGACGGCCGGGTGCACGAACTTGGTGATATCGCCGCCCAACGCCGCGATCTCACGGACCAGCGTCGAGGAAATGAACGAATAACGTTCCGACGGCGTGAGGAACAGGCTTTCCACGTCTGGCGCCAATTGGCGGTTCATGTTGGCCAGCTGGAATTCGTATTCGAAGTCCGACACCGCACGCAGGCCACGCAGGAATACATTGGCGTTCTGCTCTTTGGCGAAATGGGCCAGCAGTGTGGAGAAACCCACTACTTCCACGTTGGGCAGGTGCTTGGTGACCTCACGCGCCAGTTCCACGCGCTGTTCCAGGGGAAACAGCGGGTTTTTCTTGGGGCTGGCCGCGACTGCGATGATCACATGGTCGAACAGGCGAGAGGCGCGTTCGACCAGATCGCCATGGCCTTTGGTAATCGGGTCGAAGGTACCTGGGTACAACACTCGGTTCATCGCGTCGTCCTGGCGGAGTCCGTTGGGGAACCGGATGGTATCGCAGCCATCCCGGTCGGCCAAGTCGACTTATGTAGATAGATACCGTGAATACCCGGTTTTTTCATGCTGTTTTCAGACGTTCGACCAATGCCGTCGCCAGTTGCGCCGTCAAGCCATACACCGACAATTGCGGGTTGGCACCAATGCTGGTGGGAAATAGCGAGCCGTCGTGGATCGACAGGTTACGCAGTTGGTGATGGCGACCGAGGCTATCGGCCACTGCGATTTTCGGATCTTCACCCATGGCGCAACCGCCCATCACATGGGCGCTGCCCAGCGTGGTTCGGTGCAGTTCCAGGTTCAGGCCGTCAATCAGTTCGCGTGCTTGGGCCAGGGTGTTCACATGACGCGCATCGTGATGCAGTGGCTTGACCGACTTTGCGCCGGCGGCGAACTGGATCTCGGCCATGCTGTGAAAGGCCCGGCGCAGGCCGTCCCAGGCATAAGGTGAGACTTGATAGTCGAGCACGGGCGTACCGTCCCCGCGCAAGTCCACGGTGCCGCCTTGGCTGTCGGGGTGAAAACCGTCGCGCATCAACGCCAGCATGGCGTGGGTGTGGGGCAACTGGCCCATCTCCAGCGCGTTTTGCGTGCCGTAGCCACCGAACAAGGTACTGGCCAGGCCCGGGTGCAAGGGCGGCGCCTCGAGCTTGTAGGACATTTTGCCGGTGGTGCCGTCCTGCCATTGGAAGTGGTCGGAATAGATCGACTGCGGTGCGCCATAAAATGGGTTGATCACCTCGTCGAACAGCCCGGCGGAAAAATTCACCAGATGCAGGAACGTGCGCTTGCCCAGGCGCGAGTGCGGATCCGGCGCGTCCGAGCGCATCAGCAGTGCCGGGCTGTTGATGCCGCCGCCGGACAGCACGTAATGCTTGGCCTTGACCGTGATCTTGCGGCCGGTGGGTGCCACGCAGCGCTCGTCCATGGCCACGCACTCCAGGCTGTTGATGGTGTCGCCGCTGTATTTGAGGCGTTCGGCACGGGCCAGGTAGAGCAGCTCACCGCCTTTTTCCAGGGTGGCCGGAATGGTGGTCACCAGCATTGACTGCTTGGCGTTGACCGGGCAACCCATGCCGCAATAACCCAGGTTGAAGCAGCCGCGCACGTTGCGTGGGATCACGTGCCAGCTGTAGCCGAGCTGTTCGCAGCCCTTGCGGATCACGTCGTTGTTGGCGTTGGGTGGAATGGCCCAGGGTGCGATGCCCAGGCGTTGTTCCATTTTCTCGAACCACGGCGCCATCTCGGCGCTGCTGTGGCCTTTGACCGCGTATTCACTGGCCCAGTGGGTCAGCGTGGGGTCGGGTGTGCGGAAGCTGGAGGTCCAGTTGATCAGCGTGGTACCGCCCACGGCCCGCCCCTGCAGGATCGTGATCGCGCCGTCCTTGCTCATGCGGCCGATACCTTCCTGGTACAGGCTGGCGTAAGCCTCGTCCTCCAACAGCTTGAAGTCGCTGCTGGTCTTGAGCGGGCCTTCTTCGATCAGCAGCACCTTGTAGCCCGCCGCGCTGAGGATTTCAGCCGTGGTGCCGCCGCCGGCACCGCTGCCGATGATCGCCACGTCGGCTTCCAGGGTCAGGTCGTTATCGAGGGCGGCGCCATTGTGGGTTTTCCAGCCGCGGGCCAGGCCGTCGCGGAACAGATCGGGTACGGGCATCAGGGTCGTCTCTTGTTTTTATGAGGGAAGATACGCATCAGATCTTCGGCGGGCCGGGGTAGCCGCAGTGGGCCCAGGACTCTGGCCGGAAGTACCAGGCCATGATCACCAGTTTGAGCAGCGAACCCTGGCCCATGCGCAGCAGGTTCAGGTAGCTGTTTTCCCAGCGGTGCAGGAAATTGCGGATTTGCTCCGCGCTGGCGTTTTCCCAACTGCCCCAGATCCCGGTCAACGGACCACGAGTGATGCCCATGGCCAATACATCGAACAGTTGCTGGGTGAGCTTGAACATTTCTGGCGACAGGTATTGCAGGCTGTAGTCGAGTTTTTTCAGGGTGTCTTCAACCCCGTCGACCACCGCCTGGACGCTGGCGGCGCCTTCGAGCAGCACCGGAATCACTGCACGCAGGAAGGGCAGGTCACTGCTGCGCAGCATGGCAAAGCCGCTGGCCGGGGTGCTGCTGGAGCAGCCACTGAGGCTGGCGCCCAACCCGGCGGTGGCCAGGAAGGCGCTGGCGCACAGGCCGATTTTCAAGACGCCGCGCCGTGACAGCGCGGGTGATTCAGTCAGGCTGGGGTTCATTGTTTTTATGGTCCCGAAGGTGGAGAGTCCCGAAGGTGTAGATATCAGCGGATAAACAGCTTCTGGATTAACTTCTGGATCGATTTTCCGTAAGGCGGGTAGATCAACTTTGCGGCGTTCAGGCGCTGCTTCACCAATACGCCTTTGGCCTTGCTGAACGTCAGGAAGCCTTCATGCCCATGGTAGTGGCCCATGCCTGAGGGGCCGATGCCACCAAACGGCATGTCGTCCTGAGCCACATGCAGCAGAGTGTCGTTCAGGCATACGCCACCGGAATGGGTTTCGTGAAGCACACGGTTCTGTTCGCCCTTGTTGTAGCCAAAGTAGTAAAGGGCCAGTGGGCGAGGGCGTTGGTTGATGTAGGCAAAGGCTTGGTCGAGGCCGCGATAAGGCACGATAGGCAGCAAGGGCCCGAAGATTTCATCCTGCATCACGATCATGTCATCACTGACGTCAAGCAGCAGGCTGTGGGCCATGCGTCGTGCCTGGCCCTGGTCATACAGCGCAATCAGGGTGGCGCCTTTGTCGGTCGCGTCCTTGACGTAGCTATTGAGCCGGGCCAATTGCCGTTCGTTGATGACGGCGGTGTAGTCCGGGTTGTCGGCCAGGGTCGGATAAAACCCGCGAACGGCCTGGGTGTAGGCCTCGACGAAACCCTCGATGCGATCTTCCGGCACCAACACGTAGTCCGGTGCCACGCAGGTCTGCCCGGCGTTCAAGGCTTTACCGAAGGCGATACGTTCGGCGGCATCCTTGAGCGGCACATCGGCGGAAACGATGGCAGGGGATTTGCCGCCCAGTTCCAGAGTGACCGGCGTGAGGTGTTCGGCGGCAGCACGCATTACATGCTTGCCGATGCTGGTGGCGCCGGTAAAGAGCAGGTGATCGAAGGGCAGCCTGGAAAACGCCATGCCCACTTCGGCCTCGCCCAGCACCACGCACACCAGGTCCTCGGGGAAGATTTTCGCCAAGAGGGCTTTGAGCAGCTCGCCAGTGGCAGGGGTGGACTCGCTGAGCTTGAGCATCACCCGGTTACCCGCCGCCAAAGCTCCGACCAGCGGGCCTATAGCCAGATACAACGGGTAATTCCAGGGCACGATCACCCCGACCACACCCAGCGGTTGGTAGATGACTTTGGCTGAAGCCGGTTGGAAGGCGATACCTACGGCGCGGCGGGAGGGTTTCATCCAGCCCTTGAGGTGTTTGCTGGCATAGTGAATGCCATGCAGGCTGGGCATCAACTCGGCGAAGAGGGTTTCGTCGGCGCTGCGGTTGCTGAAGTCCTGGCTGATCGCATTGATCAACGCCTGGCGTTCGTCACTGAGCAGGTCGCGCAATGCCTTGAGCCATTGCTGGCGCTGCTCGGCCGGCGGCATCGGGTTGGCCGCGTAGGCACGCCGTTGTGCGTCGAACAGGGGCTGGAGTTGATCCGGCCCCTGGGAATCTTGCAGATAGGCAACGTTGGCAGACATGGCGCAGTTCCCGACTATTATTGGAATGCACCATTTATTAGAGTCATTACTCTAAATTGTCAAATAACATTGCAGCAACATGCGGATTTATCCTGGCAAGGATAGGCCGTAAGATGCCTCATCACGTGTACAGAAGCTGATCCCCTATGGCACCACGAGTAAAGACCAGCGAGCGCATTGTGCAAACCAGCCTGGAGCTTTTTAACCAGCAGGGCGAGCGTAGCGTCAGCACCAACCACATTGCCGCCCATATGGAAATTTCCCCGGGCAACCTGTACTACCACTTCCCCAACAAGCAGGCGATCATCGCCGTACTGTTTCGTGAATATGAAGCCCTGGTGGACAGTTTCCTGCGGCCGCCCCAAGGCCGCGCCGTCACCGTCGAAGACAAACGCTTCTATCTGCAGGCTGTGCTGGCCGGCATGTGGCGCTATCGTTTCCTGCACCGTGATCTTGAACATTTGCTGGAAAGCGACCCGGAACTGGCCACCGGCTACCGGCGTTTCTCCCAACGTTGCCTGACCCAGGGTGGTGCCATCTACCAAGGGTTCGTCGATGCCGGCATCCTCAATATGGATAAGGTGCAAACCGAAGCCCTGACCCTCAATGCCTGGATCATCCTCACCTCCTGGGTGCGTTTCCTGTGCACCACCAATGAAAACTCCGCGCACTTGAGCGCTGAAGCGATCAAACGCGGGGTGTATCAGGTGCTGGTGCTGGAGGCGGGGTTTGTCACGCCCCAGGCGAAGGAAGCAGTGGATGCACTGTTCAAAGAGTTTTACGTGCCGTTGAATCAGGCATTGGAAGAAGTGAAGTAGGACCTTTCCCTAATCTGTTCACAGGAGTCCGTCATGCCGCTTGCGCAACTGATCAGCCCCCAGCAACTGGCCGAGCGCCAACAGCGTGGAGGGCTGGTGATCCTTGATTGCCGTTTTGCCTTGGAAGACCCTGACTATGGGCTTTGCAGCTATGCCGAAGGGCATATCGAAGGCGCGCAATACGCCGACCTGGAGCGTCACCTCAGCGGCCCGGTGACGAAGGGCGTGACCGGTCGTCACCCGCTGCCGGCGGCGGACACTCTGGTACAGCAACTGCGGGCGTGGGGCATCAACGCCGACACCGACATTGTGCTGTATGACGACGGGCCTGGCGCCTATGCCGCCCGCGCCTGGTGGCTGCTGGCCTGGCTGGGCAAGCGCGATGGCGTGTTTATCCTGGACGGCGGCCTCAAGGCTTGGCACGCGGCCGGTTTCCCGTTGAGCCTGGATGCACCGGTGATCGAGCCGGGAGCCTTTACCGGCACGCCGGACAATCATCTGCTGGTAGATGCCGAACAGCTGCAAAAACGTCTGGGCGAACCCGGCATGACGTTGATCGATGCCCGCGCTCAACCGCGTTTTCGCGGCGAAGTGGAGCCTATCGACCCGGTCGCCGGGCATATTCCTGGCGCGCAATGTGCGGCATTCAGTGAAAACCTGGGCAGTGACGGCCGCTTCCTGCCGGCCGAACAGCTCAAGCAGCGGTTTGCCGCGCAGTTGCAGGGCCGCTCGCCGGACAAGCTGGTTGCCTATTGCGGCTCAGGCGTGACGGCGTGCCACAACCTGTTCGCCCTGAGCTTGGCGGGTTACCCCTTGGGCACCTTGTATGCGGGGTCGTGGAGCGAGTGGATTACCGATCCTGCGCGGAAGGTCGCTACTGGCGATTGACGTAATGCCGGTGTGAATCCAATCAAAATGTGAGAGGGGGCTTGCTCCCGATAGCAGTAGGTCGGTCAGGACATCTGATACTGATACACCGCCATCGGGAGCAAGCCCCCTCCCACATGTTTAACTGCGTTTTGTCTGTAGCCATTGTGGGATTCGTCGTTCGAGGTAGTAGCCGGGGCGCTTCAGCGAACCGTCCACAAACCCCACATGCCCACCCTTGGCCAGCAGTTCGAACTCGGTGCAATCCGACAGTTCGCTGGCTTCGGGCAGGCTATGGTTGAACACGAAGGGGTCGTCGGCGGCCTGGATGATCAGGGTGGGGGTGCGGATCCCACTCAGGTAGTAACGGCTCGATGCGCGACGGTAATAGTCTTCGGCACTCAGAAAACCGTGCAGCGGTGCGGTCACTCGTCCGTCGAAATCCCAAAACGTGCGCATTTTTTCCAACGAACCGAGTGCTTCCAGGGTTTTCAGCCCTTCAGCACGACCGTCCTGCAGAAAACGGCTCTGTTTGACGCGGATGTACGTCAGCATTTCGCGCATGAAATGCTTTTGGTAAACCCGGGAGAACCCCAGCCCGATACGATCCGCACACTGATCCAGACGAAACGGCACCGATACCGCCGCCGCGCCTTGCAAGCCCGACCTTTCACCGGTTTCACCCAGATGCTTGAGCAGCACGTTGCCGCCCAGCGAATAACCAACTGCATACAGCGGTGCCAACGGCCGTTTGGCTCGCAGGTGTGCAATCGCCGCCGCCAGGTCTTCACTGGCGCCCGAGTGATAGCTGCGCGCCAACAGGTTTGGCTCACCCGAACAGCCGCGCCAGTTCAACGCTGCACTGGCCCAGCCCTGCTCGGCGAGGGCTTTTTGCAGGCCGGCCACGTAGGGTGAGTTGGATGAGCCGGTCAGCCCATGCAGCACCAGCACCAACGGTGCTTGCACGTCGTGGGGGCCATGCCAGTCGAGGTCAAGGAAGTCGCCGTCGTCCAGCCATAAGCGTTCGCGCTGGCGCTCGATGTGGGTGGTCGGGCGCCACAACGGCCCCCACAGCGTTTGCAGATGTGGGTTGCCGAGGCCGAAGGCGGGCGTAAAATTTCCAGACGACATCTTCATGAAGGTCTCTGTAGTGAGCGGGCTTGCCCCGCGCTGGGCGGCGCAGCCGTCCCAATCCGTCCAACGCATGCGTCCGGGTAGAGCTCAGGCGTCTGGTTTTAAGGCATGTATCCAGGCAGAAATTAGGCGCCTGGTTTAGGGCGGCTGCGCCACCCAGCGCGGGGCAAGCCCGCTCACTACATGGTGTTGCGGTGCCACAGGGCGTAATACACGCGGCCGGACTTCTGTTCCCGGTGCAGGCGCCAGCTGCCCGGCAGGCCAAGCGTGGATGGCGCAGTCTCGCTTTCAGTGTAGATCCAGGCATCGGGCGCCAGCCATTGGCGTTCTTCAAGCAACGCACACACGGTCGGCAACAGGTTCTGGTTGAACGGTGGGTCGAGGAACACGACGTCGTATTCGCTGGCCGGCTGGGTGTCCAGGTAGCGCAAGGCGTCGGCGGTCTGGACCTGGCCGGTGGTGCAGCGCAAGGTGCCCAGGTGTTCCTTGAGGCTGGACACCGCCACATTGCTGGCATCCAGCGCCTGGCCTTGGGCCGCACCACGGGACAGCGCCTCCAGGAACAGCGCGCCGCTGCCGGCAAACGGGTCCAGTACCTTGGCCCCGCCGATGTGCGGCGCGAGCCAGTTGAACAGGGTTTCACGCACGCGATCCGGCGTCGGGCGCAGGCCCACGACATCGGGGAAGCTCAGCTTGCGGCTGCCCCATTCACCACCAATGATGCGCAGTTGGCCCACACCGTTATGGACGTTGTGGACAGGTTTTTTCGGGCGAGATGAACTGGCCATTAATGCTCCGGAACCCCGAGCGGTTGCTCGGCGGGTTTGTCAGTGGGGGGCGGTAGTGGCTTTTGCGCAATCGTCGGGCCGGCGGTCACGATGACCATCTTGTCGGCGCTCAAGTGTTTGTTCAAGGCAGCCTTGACCTGCTCTGTGGTCAGGGCCTGGGATTGTTTCATGAAATCTTCCAGATAGCTCAGCGGCAGGTTGTAGAAACCCATCGCGCCCAGTTGCCCGACGATATCGGCGTTGCTTGCCGTCGACAGTGGGAAGCTGCCGGCCAACTCGCGCTTGGCGTCATCCAGTTCCTTTTGCGTCGGGCCGGTCTTGAGGTAGTCGGCCAGCACGTCCTCGACCAGGCGCAGGGTGCCGCCGCTCATTTCGGCGCGAGTCTGCAGGTTGATCATGAACGGGCCGCGTACCTGCATCGGCGAAAAGCCGGAGTACACGCCGTAGGTCAGGCCGCGTTTTTCGCGCACTTCACTCATCAAGCGAGTGCCGAAGCCACCGCCGCCGAGGATCTGGTTGCCCAGGGAGAGGGCTGCGTAGTCCGGATCGGCGCGGTCGATACCCAGTTGGGCGAACAGCAGGTGAGTCTGCTTGGACGGAAACTCGATGTGGCTCAGGCCGGCCTTGGGCTCGCTTGGCTGAGCGATCTTGGCCAGCGCCGGACCTTTGGGCAGCGATGCGGAAACCTTGGCGGTCATCGCTTCGGCTTCGGCGCGGGTCAGGTCGCCGACCACTGCAATGACTGCATTACCCGCGGCGTAAGCTTTGGCGTGGAACGCCTGCAGCTGGGCGAGGGTGATTTTTGGAACGCTTTCGGCGGTGCCTTCGCTCGGGTGCGCGTACGGGTGGTCACCGTAGAGACGTTTGAACAGCTCCAGGCTCGCCAGTTTGCCGGGGTTCTGCTTCTGGTATTCGAAACCGGCAAGGATCTGGTTCTTGATGCGCGCCAGGGAGTCGGCCGGGAAGGTCGGCTTGCCGATCACCTCATCAAACAGGTTCAACGCGGCATCGCGTTTGTCGCTGTCGCTCAGGCTGCGCAAGGACACCAGCGCCATGTCGCGGTAAGCCCCATTGCCGAAATCGGCGCCCAGGCTTTCAAAACCGCTGGCAATCTGGCTCACATCCTTGCCCGGCACACCCTCGTTGAGCATGGCGTTGGTCATCAGGGCCAGGCCTGGGACGTCACCGTCCTGGCTGCTGCCGGCGGCGAACAGGATGCGCATGTCGAACATCGGCAGTTCATGGGCTTCGACGAACAGTACCTTGGCGCCTTCAGCGGTGTTCCAGGTTTGCACGTCGAGTTTGCGGTTGGTCGGCGCCTTGCCGTCCAACTCCGCGAGCGATTGCAGGGTGTTGCTCGATTGCGCCTTGTCCAGCGCCTGGCTGGCGACGGATTCGCTTGGGCGCAGGAAGTACACGGCGCTTGCGGCGACCAGGGTGACGACGACCAGGCCGGGAAAGATCAGGCGGCTGCTTCGATTACTCATGAGCGGTCTCCTCAGGCAGAACATGGGCGACGCTCAGACGATCGCGGGTGAAATAGGTGCGCGCGGCTTTCTGGATATCTTCCGGCGTCACGCTTTGCAGCTCGGCCAGTTCAGTGTCCATCAGCTTCCAGGACAGGCCGACGGTTTCCAGCGAACCGATGGCCGTGGCCTGGCTGGTGATGGAGTCGCGCTGGTAGACCACGCCGGCAATGACCTGGGCGCGGATGCGCTCCAGTTCCTCGGCGGTCGGCGGTTTGGCTTTCAGCTCTTCCAGCAGGCGCCACAGGCCGGCTTCGGCTTGGGCAATGGTCTTTTTCTTCTGTTGGTTCGGCGTGGCCGTCAGGGTGAACAGGCTGTCGCCACGGGTGTAGGCGTCGTAGCCGGTGGAGGCGGCTGAAACCAGTTCTTCACCACGTTCCAGTTGCTCGGAAATACGTGCGCTGTAGCCGCCATCCAGCAAGGCGGAGATCAGGCGCAGGGCTTGTACCGAGCGCTTGTCTTCGGCCGTTGCCAGGCTTGGGACGTTGAAGCCGAGGATCACGCTCGGCAGTTGGGTTTGCACGCGCATGGTCAGCAGGCGTTCGCCGGGCGCGGCCAGCTCCAGTGGGATCTTCGCCGGTGGCACGTCGCGCTTGGGAATCGGGCCGAAATACCGTTGGGCCAGGTTTTTCACCTCGTCCGGCGTGACGTCGCCGACGACCACCAGGGTGGCATTGTTCGGCACGTACCAGGACTGGTACCAGTGACGCAGCTCCTCGACCTTCATGCGCTCAAGGTCGGCCATCCAGCCGATAGTCGGCGTGTGGTAGCCGCTGGCCGGGTAGGCCATGGCCTTGAAGCGCTCGTAGGCCTTGGACATTGGGTTGTCGTCGGTGCGCAGGCGGCGTTCTTCCTTGATCACTTCGATTTCGCGGCTGAACTCATCGGCCGGCAGGCGCAGGCTGGCCATGCGGTCGGCTTCCAGTTCGAAGGCTACGCCCAGGCGATCACGGGCCAGCACCTGGTAATAGGCGGTGTAGTCGTCACTGGTGAAGGCGTTTTCCTCGGCGCCCAGGTCGCGCAGGATCAGCGAGGCTTCGCCGGGGCCGACCTTGGCGCTGCCTTTGAACATCATGTGTTCCAGGGCGTGGGACAAACCGGTCTGGCCCGGGGTTTCGTAGCTTGAACCCACCTTGTACCAAACCTGGGAAACCACCACCGGAGCACGATGATCTTCGCGCACGACCACTTTAAGGCCGTTATCCAGGGTGAATTCATGGGTAGGTTGTGGGTCGGCTGCGAAAGCGCAAAGGGGCAGACAAACTGTGCTGAGCAGCAGGCCTGCGGCGCGGCGGGCTAGAGCATTCATTCGTTTTTAAACCTGTTGGGCTGCCCGCTTGGTCTTAGCGTCGGCGGGCGAGGAGGTGCTAGGATACTGATCCGATTTGGACACGGCCACTGCGGCGGTCATCCTGTCCCGGGTTCAGTCGTCGGAATCTTGGAATAGAGCGTGGGTTTCCCCGACGATCTTCCACTTTTCGCCGATGTTATCGCTTCAGTCCTATATTGAATCGATTTGTCAGGGTCTTTATTTATGCCCTGAAAATGTTGCGCATGAACAAGCGAGCTTTAAAGCAGTCTGTTCTGCATTGAATTTATTTACCGAAGCGCCCTGGCGCATCGCTACTTTGAGATAGCCGTCCTCCATGTTTGGTTCCAACGACGACAAGAAGAGCCCAGCTGCGGCTGGCGAGAAAAAAGGCCTGTTCGGATGGCTGCGCAAAAAGCCGCAGGAACCCGTCGTCGAACAGCCGCAGGTTCAACCTGAGCCGATTCCAGAGCCCCCAGTAGTTGCGGCCGAACCGGTTGCCGAAACTCCGGCGCCGGTGGTATTGCCGATGGCTGAACCGGTGTTGCAGCCGGTGGTCGAGGCCGCGCCTGAGCCTGAGCCTGAGCCTGAGTCCAGCCCGATACATACGCCGTGGCCACAGTTGCCGGTGGCCGAAGAGCCCGTGGCGCTGGTTGAGGATGTGCAGGCTGAACATGTCACGCCGCCCATTCCTGTCGTCATTGAGCCCGTAACGGTAGTGGTCGAAGCTCCGCCGGCATTGGAGCCGGTTGCTACGGCCGTGATCGAGCCAGAGCCAGAGCCGGTTGTCGTCGCCGTCACCGAAACCAGCAAAACCGGCTTCTTCGCTCGCCTCAAGCAGGGCCTGAGCAAGACCAGCGCAAGCATCGGCGAAGGTATGGCCAGCCTGTTCCTGGGCAAGAAGGTCATCGATGACGAACTGCTGGAAGACATCGAAACCCGTTTGCTGACCGCCGACGTGGGCGTCGAAGCCACTGCGGTGATCATCCAGAGCCTGACCCAGAAGGTGGCGCGCAAGCAGTTGACCGACGCCGACGCCCTCTACAAATCCCTGCAGGCTGAACTGGCCGCGATGCTCAAGCCCGTGGAAGCGCCGCTGGTGATCACGCCGAACAAACCATTCGTGATCCTGGTTGTGGGTGTGAACGGCGCGGGCAAGACCACCACCATCGGCAAACTGGCGAAAAAACTGCAGTCGGAAGGCAAGAAAGTCATGCTGGCGGCCGGTGACACCTTCCGCGCCGCTGCTGTTGAACAGCTGCAGGTGTGGGGTGAGCGCAACAAGATCCCGGTGATCGCCCAGCACACCGGTGCCGATTCTGCTTCGGTGATCTTCGACGCCGTGCAGGCCGCCAAGGCGCGCAACATCGATGTGTTGATCGCCGATACCGCCGGTCGCCTGCACACCAAAGACAATCTGATGGAAGAGCTGAAGAAAGTGCGCCGCGTGATCGGCAAGCTCGACGCCGATGCGCCACACGAAGTATTGCTGGTGCTCGACGCGGGTACTGGCCAGAACGCTATCAGCCAGGCCAAGCAATTCAACCAGACGGTGCAACTGACCGGCCTGGCATTGACTAAGCTCGACGGCACGGCCAAAGGTGGCGTGATCTTCGCCTTGGCAAAACAGTTCGGGTTGCCGATTCGCTACATCGGCGTCGGTGAAGGCATCGACGACCTGCGCACCTTTGAAGCCGAACCCTTTGTACAGGCACTGTTTGCCGAACGGGAGCGTTCATGATTCGATTCGAACAGGTCGGTAAACGCTATGCCAACGGGCATGTGGGCTTGCATGAGCTGAGCTTTCGAGTGCGTCGCGGCGAGTTTTTGTTTGTCACCGGCCATTCCGGCGCCGGCAAGAGCACCTTGTTGCGCCTGCTATTGGCCATGGAGCGCCCTACCACCGGCAAACTGCTGTTGGCCGGGCAAGACCTGGCAACCATCAGCAATGCGCAGATTCCGTTCCTGCGCCGCCAGATCGGCGTGGTGTTCCAGAACCACCAATTGTTGTTTGATCGCACGGTATTCAATAACGTCGCGCTGCCGTTGCAGATCCTCGGGCTCTCCAAGGCCGAGATCATCAAGCGCGTGGACTCGGCCCTGGAGCGTGTCGCGTTGTCGGACAAGACCGATCTTTATCCTGGCGATCTGTCCACCGGCCAGCAACAACGCGTCGGCATTGCCCGCGCCATCGTTCACCGCCCGGCCTTGCTGCTGGCGGACGAACCTACCGGCAACCTTGACCCGCGCCTTGCCGCCGAGATCATGGGCGTGTTCGAAGACATCAATCGCCTGGGCACCAGCGTGCTGATTGCCAGCCACGACCTGGCACTGATCGCCCGCATGCGTCACCGCATGCTGACCCTGCAACGTGGCCGCCTGATCGGTGACGGGGAGGCGGGTGTATGAGTGCAACACGTAGCCCTAAAGTTTCCGAGCGCGTGGCGCCGAAAGCGGCTGATCCACAACCGCAGAAGAAGAAAAAACGCGACGATGATGAGGGCCCGGACTTCGGCACCCTGCTGCACGCCTGGATCGAAAGCCATCGTGCCAGCTTGCTCGACAGTCTGCGCCGCCTGGGCAAGCAGCCGATCGGCAGTTTCTTCACCTGCCTGGTGATGGCGGTGGCATTGAGCCTGCCGATGGGGTTGTCGCTGCTGCTCAATAATGTGGAGCGCCTGGGTGGCTCCTGGCAGCGTGCGGCACAGATTTCCCTGTACCTGAACATCGACGCCAGTGCCAAAGATGGCGAGGGCCTGCGCGATGACATCAAGCAACTGCCGGGTGTCGCCGATGCTGAATACATCAGCCGTGACCAAGCCCTTGAGGAATTCCAGCAACAATCCGGGCTGGGCGAGGCGCTCAAGGAGTTGCCGCAGAACCCGCTGCCGGGTGTGGTGCTGGTGACGCCCAATGAAGTCGACAAGCCGGCCCTGGAAGCCCTGCGACAAAAACTCGCAGAGATGCCCAAGGTGCAACAGGCGCAGCTTGATCTAGTCTGGGTGGAGCGCCTGGCCGCGATCCTCAAGCTGGGTGACCGCTTTGTATTCGGCCTGACGGTGCTGTTGGTGTCTGCATTACTTTTGGTGATAGGTAATACCATTCGTCTTCATATTGAAAACCGTCGCACCGAGATAGAAGTGATTAAACTGGTCGGCGGCACAGACAGCTATGTGCGTCGTCCTTTTCTGTACATGGGCGCGCTTTATGGCTTTGGTGCGGGGATTTTGTCCTGGGGCGTGCTGGCGTTTGGCCTTGACTGGCTGAACGACGCGGTCGTCGGGCTTGCCGGGTTGTACGGCAGCGATTTTGCCTTGGCCGGCGTGCCGGTGGCCGATGGTCTGAGTCTCTTGCTTGGCGCTGTCTTGTTGGGGTATATCGGTGCGTGGATTGCGGTCGCTCGTCATTTACGCGAGCTGGCACCGAAGTAGTTAATGTCAGATTAATGTGGTTTCGTTTGTATTGACCGTATGGGTGGTTTAGGGAACTTGTCCTACGGTTCCCGGTCAATTTTCGCAGTGCTTAACTGCACGAGTTATGTGAGTCGGAGGTTTTTTCGTATGACCACTTCTTTGCAACCTGCTTATGCCTTGGTCCCGGGTGCGAACCTGGAGGCCTATGTGCACACGGTGAACAGCATTCCATTGCTGACGCCCGAGCAGGAGCGTGAACTGGCCGAGAGTCTCTACTATGAGCAGGATCTGGAGGCGGCTCGGCAGATGGTGCTCGCCCACCTGCGTTTTGTCGTACATATCGCCCGTAGCTACAGCGGCTACGGTCTGGCCCAGGCTGACCTGATACAGGAAGGCAACGTTGGCCTGATGAAGGCTGTAAAGCGCTTCAACCCGGAAATGGGCGTGCGCCTGGTGTCGTTTGCCGTGCACTGGATCAAGGCGGAAATCCACGAGTTCATCCTGCGCAACTGGCGCATCGTGAAAGTCGCGACCACCAAGGCCCAGCGCAAGCTGTTCTTCAACCTGCGCAGCCAGAAGAAACGCCTGGCATGGTTGAACAATGAAGAAGTCCACCGCGTGGCCGAAAGCCTCGGCGTGGAGCCACGTGAAGTGCGCGAGATGGAAAGCCGCCTGACCGGCCATGACATGGCCTTCGACCCGGCCGCCGAAGCGGACGACGACAGCGCCTTCCAGTCGCCGGCCAACTATCTGGAAGACCACCGGTATGACCCGGCCCGTCAACTGGAAGACGCCGACTGGAGCGACAACTCCAACCACAACCTGCACGAAGCGCTGGAAGTGTTGGACGACCGCAGCCGTGACATCCTCTACCAGCGTTGGCTGGCGGAAGAAAAAGCCACGCTGCACGACCTGGCGCAGAAGTACAACGTGTCGGCCGAGCGGATTCGCCAGCTTGAGAAAAGCGCGATGAACAAGCTGAAGTTGTCCATCGCTGCTTAAAGCGCGGCCTGGTCAAAATGTGGGAGGGGGCTTGCTCCCGATAGCTGTGTTTCTGCCAGTTCATCTGTGACTGACGCACAGCAATCGGGAGCAAGTCCCCTCCCACAGTTGTTTGTGCGTTGTGTCAGTCGGACCAGGGGGCTTTTCTGGAGTTGTTCAGCTCAGCCAGGTAACCATCCCCACCCAACTGGCTCATCTGCTGGCGAATCCAGGCTGCCCGTCTTGCCACATACGCCGTTGGATGACTGGCACTCCATACCCGTGGGTTAGGCAGCACTGCAGCCAGATAACTGGCCTGCTGGCGAGAAAGCGCCTTGGCACTCACTCCAAAGTGATGCTCTGCTGCCGCTTGCGCACCAAATACCCCTTCATCCCATTCCACGCTGTTGAGGTACACCTCGAGAATCCGCTGCTTGGGCCACAACACCTCGATCAGCCCAGTGAACCAGGCTTCCAGGCCCTTGCGGAAATAGCTGCGGCCGGCCCACAGGAACAGGTTCTTGGAGACCTGCTGGCTCAGGGTACTGGCACCGCGAATGGAGCCGCCGCGCTCGTTATGCAGAATCGCCGCCTGGATCGCGCCGAAATCAAAGCCCCAGTGTTGCGGGAAGCGCTGGTCTTCACCGGCCATCACCGCCACTTTCAGTTCATCGGAGATCTCATCCCACGGCACCCAGGTGCGCTGCAGGTCAATCGGCTCGCCATCAATCCAGGATTCGACCTTGCGCTCCACCATCAGCGCCGTGAACGGAGGCGGCACGACACGCAACAGCAGCACCAGCAATACACTGCCGATGGCAAACCATTTCACGATTGTGAGGAAACGCTTGAAGAGGAAACGCAGCATAGAGATGGCTTGGCCGAACCCGTTGAGCGGGCCATTATACAGACCCGGCCCTTTGAGTCTGACTGGAGTTCCTCATGCTGCGTAGCTTTCTGATGCTGGCTGCCTTTTTCGGCTTTACCGGTGTCGCCCTGGGGGCTTTCGCCGCCCACGGCCTGAAAAACCGCCTGAGCGCCGAGTACCTGGCGATCTTCCATACCGGCGTGACCTATCAGTTGGTGCATGCCCTGGCGCTGTTCGGCGTGGCGTTGCTGGCTGCGCATATCCCGGGCCGATTGGTGAATTGGGCGGGTCTCTCGTTTACCGTCGGCATCCTGCTGTTCTCCGGCAGCCTGTATGTACTGACCCTGACCGGGATCAGCAAACTGGGGATCATCACGCCATTTGGCGGGCTGGCGTTTCTGCTCGGGTGGTTCTTCCTTGGCTTGGCCGCGTGGCGCTTGCAACTGACCGCTTGACGCTTGGAGCTGACCTTGAGGTCTCAATCGCGCTAGAATGCTGGCCCCTAAAAACGATGACGGCCCGTGGCATGCGCATTCTGTTGAACGGCGAACCCTTTGAACTGCCCGACGGTGAAACCGTTGCGGCCCTGCTGACCCGCCTGGACCTGACCGGGCGTCGCGTCGCAGTGGAGCTCAACCTGGATATCGTCCCGCGTAGCCAGCACGCCGAGACCGCGCTCACCGAAGGTGACCAGGTCGAAGTGGTCCACGCCATCGGCGGCGGCTAGCCGTCAGGCGCTCAATCGCGCCAACCCGCATTCTGCAGAACCTCACCCCATTTCGAGGATTTCCCATGAGCATCGTTCGTAGCGACAAGCCCTTCGTTCTGGCCGGTCGTACTTACCAGTCCCGTCTGCTGGTCGGTACCGGCAAGTACCGCGACATGGAAGAAACCCGTCTGGCCATCGAAGCCTCGGGCGCCGAGATCGTCACGTTTGCCGTGCGCCGCACCAACCTGGGCCAGATCGAAGGCGAGCCGAACCTGCTCGACGTGTTGTCGCCGGATCGCTACACCTTCCTGCCGAACACCGCCGGTTGCTACGACGCCATCGAAGCCGTGCGTACTTGCCGCCTGGCCCGTGAGCTGCTCGACGGCCATAACCTGGTGAAACTGGAAGTACTGGCCGACCAGAAAACCCTGTTCCCCAACGTGATCGAAACCCTCAAGGCCGCTGAAACCCTGGTCAAGGAAGGTTTCGACGTGATGGTCTACACCAGCGATGACCCGATCATCGCGCGCCAATTGGCAGACATCGGCTGCATCGCCGTGATGCCGCTGGCCGGTCTGATCGGTTCCGGCCTGGGTATCTGCAATCCGTACAACCTGCAGATCATCCTTGAAGAAGCCAAGATCCCGGTCCTGGTGGATGCGGGTGTGGGGACTGCCTCCGACGCCACCATCGCCATGGAGCTGGGCTGCGACGCGGTGCTGATGAACTCGGCCATTGCCCATGCCCAGCAACCGGTCATGATGGCCCAAGCCATGCAACACGCCATCCTTGCAGGCCGCCTGGCGTATCTCGCCGGCCGCATGCCGAAAAAACTCTACGCCAGCGCCTCCTCGCCGCTGGATGGTCTGATCAAGTAAGAGCTATTGATGACTGAATCAAACGAAACGCCAAACACCGTGGAAGAAGGTGACGAGTCCAAGCACCGCCGTATCAAGAGTTTTGTGATGCGCGCCGGTCGCATGACCGAAGGCCAGCAAAAGGGCCTGGAGCAGGGCACGCCGCTGTTCGTATTGCCACTGGCTGACGCTCCGGTGGATTACGACCAGGTGTTCGGCCGTTCGGCCCCGCGTTCCCTGGAAATCGGCTTCGGCATGGGTCACTCCTTGCTGGAAATGGCCGCCGCTTCGCCGGAACAGGATTTCATCGGTGTGGAAGTACACCGTCCGGGTGTCGGCGCGCTGCTTAATGGCGTATTGACCCAGGGCCTGACCAACCTGCGAGTCTATGACTGCGACGCGATTGAAGTGCTCAACCGCTGCATCGCCGACAACAGCCTCGATCGCCTGATGCTGTTCTTCCCTGACCCGTGGCACAAGGCTCGTCACCACAAGCGTCGCATCGTCCAGGCTTCCTTCGCGGAACTGGTACGCAGCAAGCTGAAAGTGGGCGGTATCCTGCACATGGCGACCGACTGGGAGCCGTATGCCGAATACATGCTGGAAGTGATGAACGTCGCGCCCGGCTACCGCAACCTGGCCGAAGACGGCAAGTGCGTGCCACGCCCGGCCGAGCGTCCGATCACCAAGTTCGAACGCCGCGGCGAGCGATTGGGGCATGGGGTGTGGGATTTGAAGTTCGAGAAACTGGCCTGACCCGGCTGCAGTTTTGAAATGCGGTAAAAAATGTGGGAGCTTGCTCCCACATTTGTTTTTGCAGTGTGCTTGGAATTAGCGCCGGTCTGCGACAACGCCAATCAACACCAGCACGACCACCAGCACCGGTGCCAGGCTGTAGTTATTGAACTGGCTTAACCCCCGCACAATCCACGGCGTGGCATAGATCAGCGCCGCGCCGCTGCCGATCATGCACACCAGCGCCATCAGCGGTACGCGCAAAGCGCCAGCAATGCTGCCCAGGCGCGCTTCGACCCAACCCTTGATGTCGGCGCCGAACAGCACCAGCAAACAGCCCACGAGGGCCAGGGAGATTTCCGACAGGTTGCTACGGCTCCAGCGGGACACAGTGGCGAGCAGGTCGAGTACCAAATCCATGTGATTTCCTTAAGAGCGATCAGCTCAAAAACTTCTGCAACAGGTCATTGAGAAAAAGTTGCCCGCGGTCGGTCGCCGCCAGGCGTGACGGTTCGACCTGCATTAAGCCACTTTGTTCTGCCTCGCGGCGGCCTTCGTCGAGGCTTGCCAGGTCGAGGCCGGTGCGTTCGGCATAGAGTCTGGCTTCGACACCTTCGGTGAGGCGCAAGGCGTTCATCAGGAACTCGAACGGCAGTTCCTCGTTCGTCAGCTCTTTGGCTCCAGCCTGGAAGCTTTTGGCGGGGTTGAGGTAGTCCTTCGGCGCTCGCGTCTTCCAGGTGCGCACAATACGCCCGTCCGGGTGGCTGAGCTTGCCGTGGGCGCCGGCGCCGATGCCGATAAAGTCACCGAAGCTCCAGTAGTTCAGGTTATGCCGCGCCGGGCGGCCCGCCTGGGCATAGGCCGACACTTCATATTGCCGGTAGCCATGTTCGGCAAGCAGCGTCTGGCCGGCTTCCTGGATGTCCCACAGCGTGTCGTCTTCCGGCAGCGCAGGTGGCTGGTTCCAGAATACGGTGTTGGGCTCCAGGGTCAGTTGGTACCAGGACAGGTGCGTAGGCTTGAGCGCAATGGCCTGGCGCAGGTCGCTCAGGGCGTCGTCCAGGGACTGATCGGGCAGGCCGTGCATCAAGTCCAGGTTGAAGTTATCAAAGCCCGCCTGACGCGCCATATCGGCAGCCCGTACGGCTTCATCGCCATTGTGGATACGCCCCAGGGCTTCGAGCTTCGCCTGCTGGAAGCTCTGGATGCCGATGGACAGCCGGTTGATCCCCAGCTTGCGGTACGCGACAAATTTTTCCTGCTCGAAAGTCCCGGGGTTGGCCTCCAGAGTGATCTCGATGTCGTCGGCAAACCGAATGCGCGCTTGCACGCCTTCGAGCAAGCGCCCCAACGCGGCGGCGCTGAACAGGCTGGGCGTGCCGCCACCAAAGAAGATCGAACTCAGCTCGCGGCCATACACCGCATGCAGGTCCTGATCGAGGTCGGCCAGCAAGGCATCCACATACTCCTCTTCCGGCAGCACGCTACTGGCGGTGTGGGAGTTGAAGTCACAATAAGGGCATTTGCGCACGCACCACGGAATGTGGATGTACAGCGCCAGGGGCGGCAAGTGGGGCAGGGCCGCCCGTGGTGTTCGCGCGCCGCCGTGAATCAGCGGCTGCGCGGAGGTGTTTTGAGTCATTTCAGGCCCAGGCGTTGGCGCAGCAAATCCATTGCGCGGGCGCGGTGGCTGATCTGGTTCTTGTCGGCCGGGCTCAGCTCGGCGCTGGAGACATTGCGCTCCGGTACCCAGAACAGCGGGTCATAGCCAAAACCGTGTTCACCGCTGGGCGCGTGCAGGATACGCCCGTGCCACAACCCTTCGCAGAGGATCGGCAGCGGGTCGTCGGCGTGTCGCACCAGGGCCAGTACGCACACAAACTGCGCGCCACGCATTGCGTCCGGCACATCCTTGAGCGCGTCCAGCAGCTTGGCATTATTGGCTGCGTCGCCCTTGCCATCGGCATACCGCGCCGAGTAGATGCCTGGGGCGCCGCCCAGGAAGTCCACCGCCAGGCCCGAGTCATCGGCCAGCGCCGGCAGACCGGAGAGGCGTGCGGCATTGCGCGCCTTGAGGATGGCATTTTCGACGAACGACAGGCCGGTTTCTTCCGGCTCGACCTGGCTGAATTCGCCGATCGAGCGCAGCTGCACGGAGCCACCGAGCATGGCTTGCAGTTCTTTGAGCTTGCCGGCGTTATGGCTGGCCAGTACGAGTTGGGTGAGGTTCATCATTCGGCCGGGAAGAGTTCTTGGACAAAACTGAAACCGTGGGCCTTGCCGCCGGTTTCAACATTGATGGTGAAGGTCTTGAATTCCTGCTGCGGCACCGAGTAGGGCGCGAGGTAGTTGGTCACGCCTTTTTCGGTGATCTGCTTGAAGGTCAGTACTTCGCTCTTGCCGAGCGAGTCCTTGATGGTGCCGGTCACTTGCGCTGCCACGGGCGTCACGCCCTTGAACACCGACACGTTGATCAAGCCCTTGTTCTTGCTGCGCACTACGCCCACTGCCTGGGCGGTTTCCGGCTGCAGGAAGCTGGAGGTGAAGGTGTTGTAGCGCACGGTGATATCGCCGAATTCCTTCGTGCGATTAGGGTCGATAACGTCGGCGGCCATGGCGTTGACGCCAAGCAGTGCGGTCAATAGAACAACAGCCAAACGGCTCATGTGCGTCCCTCTGGAAAATGATTAGACGGCAATCTTGTGGTCGGCCAGGCCAGGACTGCTGACCCGGTAAATCCCGATTTCTCCCAACAGGTTCGGCCACAGCTTACTCGCCCAACCGTGGCGGTGCTGTTGATCGACGGCAAGGCGGTTGATCACCTTGGCTTCACGCTCGCCGCACAGGGCTTCGAAGTCTTCGAAGGTGCAGAAGTGGATGTTGGGCGTGTTGTACCACGTGTACGGCAGGAAGTCCGAGACCGGCATGCGGCCCTTGGTCGCCAGGTACCAGCGGCAGCGCCAGTGGCCGAAGTTGGGGAAAGTGATGATGCACTGGCGGCCCACGCGCAGCATTTCGTCGAGGATGCGGTCCGGGTAGTGCACCGCCTGCAGGGCTTGGGTCATCACCACGATATCGAAGCTGTTGCTGGCAAAGTTGCCGAGGCCCTTGTCCAGGTCCTGCTCGATCACGTTGATGCCCTTGGCCACGCACTGGGCGATGTTGTCCGGGTCGTTTTCCAGGCCATAGCCGGTGACTTGCTTGTTGTCACGCAGCCAGCTCAGCAGTTCGCCGTCGCCGCAGCCCAAGTCGAGCACGCGGCTGCCGGCGGGTATCCAGTCTTGGATGATTTCCAGGTCAGCTCTCATGGCGTTCTCATACAGTAATACGGTTCATGTAGTTGCCGAACGCCTGCAAGTAACGCGGGATCGGGATCAGGAAGGCGTCGTGGCCTTGCGGAGCGTCGATCTCCAGGTAGCAGACGTCCTTGCGTGCCGCCATCAGCGCGTCCACCAGCTCGCGGGAGCGGGCCGGCGAGAAGCGCCAGTCGGTGGTGAATGACATCACGCAGAACTTGGCCGTGGCATTTTCGAAGGTTTTCGCCAGGTCGTCGTCGTGGTTGGCCGCCGGGTCGAAGTAGTCCAGGGCCTTGGTCATCAGCAAGTAGGTGTTGGCGTCGAAACGCCCCGAGAACTCCTCGCCCTGATAACGCAGGTAGCTTTCCACCTGGAACTCGACGCTGTGGAAGTCGTAGTTGAGCTTCTCGCTCTTGAGGCCACGACCGAATTTCTCGCCCATGGAGTCATCGGACAGGTAGGTGATATGCCCCACCATCCGCGCCAGCATCAGGCCGCGCTTGGGGATCACCCCGGCTTCCTGGAATGAACCGCCGTGGAACTCGGGGTCGGTGAGAATGGCCTGGCGCGCGACTTCGTTGAAGGCGATGTTCTGTGCCGAGAGTTTCGGCGCCGAGGCAATGGCCAGGCAATGGCGCACGCGATCCGGGTAGGTGATGGTCCATTGCAGGGCCTGCATGCCGCCCAGGCTGCCGCCGATCACCGCTGCCCATTGGCCGATGCCCAGCAGGTCGGCAAGACGAGCCTGGCTGTGTACCCAGTCTTCCACGGTCAATACCGGGAAGTCGGCCCCGAAGGGTTTTCCGGTTTCCGGGTTGATACTGCTCGGGCCGGTAGAACCGTTGCAGCCGCCGAGGTTGTTCAGGCTGACCACGTAAAACTTGTTGGTGTCGATGGGCTTGCCGGGGCCGATGCAACTGTCCCACCAGCCGGGCTTGCGATCATCGGCAGCGTGGAAGCCCGCCGCGTGGTGATGGCCGGACAGGGCGTGACAGATCAGCACGGCATTGCTCGCCGTGGCGTTCAGTTGGCCGTAGGTTTCGTAGATCAGGTCGTAGGCGGGCAGCGAGCGGCCACAGGCCAGGGCCAGCGGCTCGCTGAAGTGCGCCACTTGGGGTACGACCAGTCCAACGGAATCGGGGGGAAAGGCAGCTGGCATCGACCCTGCTCTCGTTTAAATGAGGCGTAAGTCTAAAGAGCGCTGCACCCAGCGGCAAGCAAACCCTTCCCGGCGGATCGTTCCCACGCTCTGCGTGGGAATGCCTTTTGTGATGCTCTGCGTCACGCTTCGGGACGCGGAGCGTCCAGTGCTGCGTTCCCACGCGGAGCGTGGGAACGATCGTTGCGTGTCAGATCAGGCCGAACAGTTCCTTGGGCATGAACGCGTAGTAAGCCAGGCGTGGAATCACCCAGCTTTGCAGGAGCTGGATCGCGATAAACGCGAAGATCGGCGAGATATCCAGGCCGCCCAGGTTAGGGATCAGGCGGCGGAACGGCGCCAGCACCGGCTCGGTGATCTGGTACACCAATTCGGCGCCCGGGCTGCGGCTGCCAGGTGCGACCCACGACAGGATCACGCTGATGATCATCGACCAGAAGAGGATCTTCAAAAACAGCGAGAAAATGCCGATCAGGCCCCACGGCAACAACAACACCGTGTTGGCCTGGTAGCCGTTGAGCAGCAGGATCACGGCGAACAGCAGGATCTGCAGCAGCAGCGCCAGCACCAACGAAGACATGTCCAGGCCGAACATGCTCGGGATCACCCGGCGCAGTGGCTTGAGCAGCGGTTGGGTGGCCTTCACCACGAACTGGCACAGCGGGTTGTAGAAGTTCGCCCGCACCAGTTGCAGGATAAAACGCATCAGCACGATCAGCAGGTACAGGCTGCCCAGGGTCTGGATGATGAAAATGGCAGCGTCATTGATTCCGAGCATGTTGGTTTCCTAATGAAGGGGACGACTATTTGCCCAGCTGTTCGGCCATTTCAGCCGAACGATGCGCCGCGGCACCCAGTGCTTTTTCCACCAGGGCTTCAAAACCCCCGGCCTGAAAGGATTCGATGGCGGCCTGCGTGGTGCCGCCTGGGGAGGTTACGCGACGGCGCAGCTCGGCGGCATCCACCTCGCTGCCGACGGCCATGTGCGCGGCCCCCAGCGCGGTTTGCTCGGCCAGTTGTTCAGCCACTTCGTGGGACAGGCCCAGTTTGACGCCGGCGGCGGTCATGGCCTCGATCAGCAGGAAGAAGTAGGCCGGGCCGCTGCCGGAGACGGCGGTGACGGCATCCAGCTGCTGCTCCTGTTCCAGCCACAGGGCGCTACCCACGGCGGACAGCAGCTCCTGGGCCTGGTCGCGTTGTTCGGCGCTGACGCTGGAAGTTGCATACAGGCCGCTCACGCCCTGGCGCAGCAGCGCCGGGGTGTTGGGCATGCAGCGCACAATCGGCTGGGCGCCGAGCCATTGGCTCATGCTGGCGCATGTGATGCCGGCGGCTATCGAGACCACCAGTTGCTGCGGTTGCAGGCTCGGGCGCAGGCTTTCGCAAACGGCCTTCATGGCTTGCGGCTTGACCGCCAGCACGATCACGTCGACGCCCTGGATGGCTTCGGCGTTGTCGGCGAACGTTTCGATACCGTGCTCGGCGCTGACACGGGCACGGGTTTCGGCACCGGGGTCGCTGGCACGAATCTGCTGGGCTTGCAGGCCCTTGGCCCGCAGGCCGCCGATCAGGCTGGCCGCCATGTTGCCGGCGCCGATAAAGGCAATACGCGTGTTGCTCATGACAGGTCCTTATTCAGAGAGAAGTCAGCCATTTCACGGCTGGCCGTAGTCGCGGGCGCCAAACAGGGCGGTACCGATCCGCACCCAGGTGGCGCCTTGGGCGATCGCCGACTCAAGGTCATGGCTCATGCCCATCGAAAGTGTGTCGAGCGGCAGGTTCAAGCTCGCTTGCAGGTCTCTGACCGTTGCGAACGCCGCATCTTGCGCAGCGCGGTCTTCAGTCGGCTCGGGGATCGCCATCAACCCGCGCAGCTTCAGGCGCGGCAGGGCGCTGATGGCATTGGCCAGGGCCGGCAGGTCGGCGGGTGTGCAGCCGGACTTGCTGGCTTCGCCACTGACGTTGACCTGGATGCAGATGTTCAGCGGCGGCAGGTCGGCCGGGCGTTGTTCGGACAGGCGTTGTGCGATTTTCAAGCGGTCCACGGAATGCACCCAGGCGAAGTTCTCGGCGATCGAGCGAGTCTTGTTCGATTGAATGGGGCCGATGAAGTGCCAACTCAAGGGCAGGTCGGTTAATTCGGCCTGTTTGCCCAAGGCTTCCTGCAGGTAGTTTTCGCCAAAGTCGCGCATTCCCGCGGCAAAGGCTTCGCGCACGGCTTGCGCGGGTTTGGTCTTGCTCACGGCCAGCAGATGGATGCTGTGTTCATCACGTTGCACGGCATGGGCCGCGGCACGGATCCGCTCGCTAACCAAGCCAATGTTGTCTGCTATCGTCGACATTCAAGATGCACCCGTGGATATGGAGTCCGCGGCATTCTACTGGAAATGGAAAGCCCTATGGATATCACGCAATTGCTCACGGCCAGCGTGCGCCGTGGCGCCTCAGACCTGCATTTGTCCGCCGGTCTGGCGCCGATGCTGCGCATCGATGGCGAAGTCTGGCCCCTGGAGGGGTCGGTACTTTCGCCACCGCAAGTTGCGGACTTATTGAGCCCTTTGCTCAATCAACACCAACAAAAGGATTTCGAAACATCTCTTGAAACGGATTTTGCCTTTGAATTGCCTGGCGTGGCGCGCTTCCGGGCCAATGTGTTCCGACACGATCGCGGCATGGGGGCGGTGTTTCGTACCATTGCTCAGGTGCGAAGCCTGGAAAGCCTGGGCCTCGGGGAGGTGTTCCAGCGTATCGCCCAATTGCCTCGTGGGCTGGTACTGGTGACCGGGCCGACCGGGTCGGGCAAGTCCACGACACTGGCGGCGATGATCGACCATCTCAACCAGCATCGGCGCCAGCACATCCTCACCCTCGAAGACCCCATCGAATTTATCCACAAACCCAAATCGGCGTTGATCAACCAGCGGCAGGTGCACCGTGATACCCACAGCTTCTCGGCGGCCCTGCGTTCGGCGTTGCGCGAAGACCCGGATGTGATTCTGGTGGGAGAGCTGCGCGACCTGGAAACCATCCGCCTCGCGCTGACGGCGGCCGAGACCGGGCACCTGGTCCTGGGCACCCTGCACACCGCGTCCGCGGCGAAAACCGTGGACAGGCTGGTGGATGTATTCCCGGCGGGGGAAAAGGCCATGGTGCGTTCGATGCTGTCGGAGTCTTTGCAGGCCGTGGTGTCCCAGGCGCTGGTCAAGAAGATCGGCGGCGGGCGGGTAGCGGCTCACGAGATCATGCTGGGCACGCTGGCCATTCGTAACCTGATCCGCGAGGACAAGGGTGCACAGCTGGTTTCAGCGATCCAGACCGGTGGGGCATTGGGGATGAAGACGTTGGATATGAGCTTGAAGGCCCTGGTGAACGAGGGGCTGGTCAGCCGGGAGGCTGCGCGGGAGCTGGCGAGGGTTCCCGCAGACATATAGCTTCTGGGGGCCAGTGAAAGCCAAAATGTGAGAGGGGGCTTGCTCCCGATAGCAGAGTGTCAGTCAACACATGTTTGACAGATCTACCGCTTTCGGGAGCAAGCTCCCTCCCACATTTACTGCATTTCAGCTTGAGATCAGCGTTGTACCACGCGCAAGTTGTTCTGCTCTTTAGGCAGGACCCGCTTGGCGATCACGTAGTTCTTGTCCCAGAACGGTTTTTTCAGCGTGTCGATGCTGACCGACTTGCCACGACGCGGTGCGTGGATGAAACGGTCGTTGCCCAAGTAGATGGCGACGTGATTGACCTGGCGGCTCTTGAGTTTGAAGAACAACAGGTCGCCCGGTTTCAGGTCCTTGCGATCTACCTTCAACCCGTGGCCGGCAGCCATGGCGTTGGAGGTGCGTGGTAAATCCACCGCTTTGACGTCATTAAATGCGTATTTCACCAAACCACTGCAGTCGAACCCTTTACTTGGGCTGCTTCCGCCCCAACGATAAGGAGTACCCAGCACGTTGACGGCGCGGCTGAGCACGGTGCTGCTTTGCTTGCCGTTCGCGGCCAGTTGGGTATGAAGCGTTTTACCGTGGGCCTTGCTCACTTGAGTCGGGCGGTTGACGGTCAGCTTTACCGACTTGGCAGTGCTGGGTGTGCTGTGGACTTTAGGGGTGAAACCATTAACGTTCGGAAGTCGTTGCTCACGATTGGTGGCGTGGGCGGCCAGTGGCATTAATAGGCAAATGGTTAGCCATGTCTTGAAAAATGGTCGCATTAGGCGTGGCTCTTATGGGTTTGCGCGCAACTTTATAACAGCTTTTTGTGCCGTTCTCAGGCCGTTTGTCGACTGAACCTTGGGGTCAAATACAGGAAAACGCGACGTTTTATCGCAATTGTCCTACACAAGTCAGGCGGTACAAGGCTTTGAGGGGAGGGAAGATACCATTTGCCGTACGTCGGGCGCCCGTAAAAAAGTCACAAAGAAAGTGAAAAAATTTATCTATCGAGGCAAAAGAGGTACTTCATGAACACCTATCGACAGGATGTTTCGCAGCAAGACACCCACAGCAAGGTGATTGGTTACCTGCTCTGGATTTTCGGTTTTACCGGTGCCCATCGCTTCTATTACGGCAAACCGGTCACCGGTACGATCTGGTTTTTCACCTTCGGCCTGCTGGGTATCGGCTGGCTGATCGACTTGTTCCTGATCCCGGCCATGGACCGTGAAGCCGACCTGCGTTTTACCGCTGGGCCCATCGAATACAACGTGGCCTGGGTACTGCTGGCGTTCCTGGGGGTGTTTGGTTTGCACCGCATGTACCAGGGCAAATGGATCACCGGCCTGATCTACCTGCTGACCGGCGGTTTGTTCCTGGTGGGGGTGTTGTATGACTTCTGGACGTTGAATACCCAGATTTCCATCCGCAATGCCGAGCGCATTAGCGGCCGTTGAGCTTGCTATCCATCGCGAGATCCAAATGTGGGAGGGGGCTTGCTCCCGATAGCGGTGGATCAGCCAGTTTTTCTGTAGCTGACCCACTGCAATCGGGAGCAAGCCCCCTCCCACACTTGAGGTGTGAACGATTAAATCGGGTAGGTAATCCGCCCATCCACCAGGGTGTAACGCACCGTCGCCGGCAGGCTATGGCCGATGAACGGGCAGTTTTCGCCCTTGGACAGCCAGTGTTCCCCGGCCACCGTGGAACTGCCCGTGTCAAACAGCACCAGATCCGCCGCAGCCCCCACCGCCAATTTGCCCACCGGCAAGCGCAGCGCCTGGGCCGGGCCTGTGCTCAGGCGTGCCAGCAATGTCGGCAAATCGAGCAAACCTTCATCGACTAACGTCATGGCCAGTGGCAGCAACAACTCGACGCTGCTGATGCCCGGCTCTGTCGCGCCGAAGGGTGCCAGTTTGGCATCGCGCTCATGGGGTTGGTGATGGCTGGAGATCGCCGACACCACGCCGGACTTCACCGCCGCACGCAAACCTTCACGGTCGGCACGGGTGCGCAGTGGCGGCTGCACGTGATACAGGCTGGAGAAGTCGATCAGCGCCTCATCCGTCAGGATCAGTTGATACAGCGCCACATCCGCCGTCACCGGCAAGCCACGGGCCTGGGCCTGCGCGATCAGGGCGACGCCCCGGGCGCTGGTCAGTTGGCTGAAATGCGCGCGTACGCCGCTTTGTTCCACCAGCAGCAGGTCGCGGGCCAGGGCGACGGTTTCGGCGGTCTCCGGGATGCCCGGCAAACCGAGGAAGCTGGCGACGGCGCCTTCATGGGCCAGGCCGCCTTCGGCCAGGTCGTGGTCCTGGGAGTGGAAGACCACCGTCAGGTCGAATGTGGCCGCGTATTCCAGGGCGCGTAACAGCGTGCGGGTGCTGCGAAAGCTTTCCAGGCCATTGCCGAAGGCCACGCAACCGGCGTCGCGCAGGGCGATCAGCTCGGCGAGTTGCTCACCGTCCAGGCCCTTGCTCAAGGCGCCGACAGGGAACACTTTGCAATTGCCGGCTTCGCGGGCGCGGTCGAGGATCAACTCGGTCACGGCCGAGGTATCCAGTACCGGCTTGGTATTCGGCGGGCAGCACAGGCTGGTCACGCCACCGGCGGCGGCGGCGCGGGTTTCGCTGGTGATGTTGCCTTTGCGGCTGTAGCCCGGTTCACGCAGGGCGACGTTCAGGTCCACAAGGCCCGGAGCGGCCACCAGGCCCTTGGCGTCGATGGTCTCGTGGGCGCTGAAACCGCTGGGCGCGGCACCGATGGCGATGATCTTGCCGGCTTCCAGGTGAAGATCGACAACTTGATCCAGGCCACTGGCCGGATCGATGACACGGGCGCCGAGAATGCTGAGCTTCACTGGGCGTTCTCCTGCTCGAATTGACGTTGCGCGGTTTGCCCGCTCATGGCCATGGACAGTACCGCCATGCGGACCGCGATGCCGTAGGTCACCTGGTTCAAGATCACCGACTGCGCACCGTCGGCCACCGCCGACTCAATCTCCACGCCACGGTTGATCGGGCCTGGGTGCATCACGATGGCATCCGGCTTGGCGCCGGCCAGGCGCGCAGTGGTCAGGCCGAACAGGCGGTAGAACTCACCTTCGCTGGGCAGCAGGCCACCAGCCATGCGCTCGCGTTGCAGGCGCAGCATGATCACCACATCCACATCCTTGAGCCCTTCGGTCATGTCGGTATAGACCTTCACGCCGTATTGCTCGATGCCGATGGGCAGCAGGGTTTTCGGGGCGATCACACGGATGTCCGGGCAGCCCAGGGCTTTCAGGGCGAGCATGTTCGAGCGTGCCACCCGCGAGTGCAGGATGTCGCCGACGATGGCCACCGAAAGGTTTTCAAAGCTGCCCTTGTGCCGACGAATGGTCAGCATGTCGAGCATGCCCTGTGTCGGGTGGGCATGACGACCGTCGCCGCCATTGATGATCGCCACCTGCGGGCATACGTGCTCGGCGATGAAGTGCGCGGCGCCGGAGTCGCCGTGGCGGACCACGAACATGTCGGCGGCCATGGCTTCCAGGTTACGCAGGGTGTCGAGTAGGGTTTCGCCCTTGCTCGCCGACGAGGTGGACACGTTCAGCGTGATCACGTCGGCCGACAGCCGTTGGGCGGCCAGTTCAAAGGTGGTGCGGGTGCGGGTGGAGTTCTCGAAGAACACATTGCAGATCGTCTTGCCGCGCAGCAGCGGGACCTTCTTCACCGCCCGGCCACCGACTTCGAGGAACGAGTCGGCCGTGTCGAGGATTTCGGTGAGCAGTTCGCGGGGCAAACCGTCGAGGGACAAGAAGTGTTGCAACTGACCCTGAGCATTGAGCTGCAGCGGGCGCTTGGCATCTAGAGGCGTCATCGCGGGGACTCTTTACAAGGCGGTTTAAAGGGCGAGGTCTTGCAGTTCGAGTTCGAGCGGCGTGGGACCGGACAATTTTACCCGCTGGTGGGCCTGCAGCGACAGTGTGGCGCCGACCACATCCGGGCTGATCGGCAATTCGCCAGCATCCAGGTCCAGCAGGCACACCAGTGTCACGCTGGCTGGGCGACCGTAGTCGAACAATTCGTTCATGGCGGCACGGATGGTGCGCCCGCTCATCAGTACGTCGTCGATCAACACCAGGTGCTGGCCTTCAATCTCGAACGGCAGGGCCGAAGGGCGCACTTGCGGGTGCAGGCCGTTCTGGCTGAAGTCGTCGCGGTAGAAGGACACGTCCAGAGTGCCGAGCGGCGACTCGCTGCCCAGCGCTTCCAGCAAGGCTTGGGCCACCCAGACACCGCCGGTGCGGATGCCGATGAAGCGTGGTTCGCTGATGCCGCGGTGTTGCAGATGGGCCGTAAGGCGCGTCGCCATCTGGCTGATCAGGTCGGCGGGATTGGGCAGGCTCATGGGTGCTCCTTCTAGGTCTCGCGCTGGCAAGATCCGGGCTCAAACGTAAAAAGACGCGGCAAGCCGCGTCAGTCAGGATTCAAATAAAGCGGTGTTTTCGTCCAGCCAACCCTGCAGCAGCAGGGCGGCGGCAATAGCGTCCACGGGGTTGTCGCGGTAGCTGCCTTTCTGGCCGCCACGGTCGCGGCGCTCGCCCTTGGCTTCAAAGGTGGTGAGGCGTTCATCATGGGTATAGAAGGGCAGGTTGTAGCGCCCATTGAGACGGCGGGCGAACTTTTCGGCGCGCAGGCACATGTCGCTGGGGGTACCGTCCATGTTCAAGGGCAGGCCGACCACGACGGCGTCGGGTTTCCACTCCTTGATCAGGGCTTCGACCTGGTTCCAGTCCGGCACGCCGTTCTGGGCTTTCAAGGTACACAGCTCGCGGGCCTGGCCGGTAATCACCTGGCCGACCGCTACGCCGATCTGTTTGGTGCCGTAGTCAAAACCAAGGATCAGACGCAAAGCCATCAGGCGTGCCCCGCCTGGCTGGTCAGCAGGTTGAGGTTGACGCGCAGCTTGGCGGCGGCCGCTTCCAGGCGCAGTTCACTGGCGGTGTTGAACAGAATGTCGGCATCGAAGGGGCAGGTCAGCCAGGCGTTACTGGCCAGTTCCGCCTCCAGTTGCCCGGCCTCCCAGCCGGCGTAACCGAGGGTGATCACGCTTTGCTCAGGGCCAACGCCGTCGGCAATGGCGAACAGCACATCCTGGGACGTGGACAACGACACACCTTCCAGGTCGACCGTGGCCTGGAACTTCGGCCCGGTGGGGTGCAGCACAAAACCGCGATCGGTTTGTACCGGCCCGCCGATGTAGATCGGTACGCCCTGGCAGCGGGCCGGTGGGTCAACCTCCGGTCGCAGTTGCTCGAGGATGTCGGCCAGGTTCAGCTCTTGCGGGCGGTTCACCACCAACCCCATGGCACCCTTGGCGGTGTGCTCGACGATATAGGTCAGGGTCTGCGCAAAGTTCGGGTCGGCCATATGGGGCATGGCGATCAGGAATTGGTGCTTGAGGTAGGTCGGGTTGACGTTTTTCATGTCCACTAGTGTGGCGTTGGAGGGGCTAACTGACAAGCTGGGGATGTGCGGCAAATGGCAATTGTCATCAATTGCTGGACAACCGATCACCCCGGGCGAACTTCCAGGTGCGGATGATTTCCAGGCGGTCCACGTCGTTCAAGTCACCGCTGAACGGCGCAAAGGGCGCTGCCAGGCGCACGATGCGCTGGGCGGCCTGGTCGAGCAGGGGCTGGCCGGACGACTCCAGCACTTGCACCTCATAGAGCGTGCCGTCGCGGTTGATCGACACCAGCAAGCGCAGATTGCCGTAGATCTGCTGGCGCCGTGCCTCATCCGGGTAATTGAGGTTGCCGATGCGTTCGACCTTCTTGCGCCACTCGTCCTTATACCAGGCACCCTTGTCGCGCATGGTCGAGGCAGCGTTCAAGCGATAGATGCGTGGGCGCTTGGCATAAAGTTGTTGTTCGTTGGCCAGCTCCGCCTCCAGGCTGGAAATCTGGTCGGAGAGCTGCGAGCTGTCGAAAGTCGGCGCCGGTTTCACCGGCTCGGGTTGCGGCTCGGTCTTGGTCTTCTCGCGCTGGGCCGGGGCTTTTTGCGGTTTGGGTGCGACGGTGGTCACGGCAGGTTTGGGCGTGGCTTGCTTGACCTCGGGCTTGGGCGTCGGCGGTGGGGTAACTTTATTGACCTTGTTGTCCTGGAATGGCGCCACTTCGGTGGTCTTGGGCACCGCTTTCTTGTCCAGGGTGCCGCTGCCTTGCTGGTTTTCCTGTGCCAGAAAGTCTGCTTTCTCGGGCTTTTTCTCGCTCTTGAACGTGGCGAGGGTGATCTCCAGGGTCTTGGTGATCTGCTTGGGTTCGGCGAAAGTGAAACCCAGGCCGAGGAGCAATGCGAGGTGGACCAGTGCCGCGAGGAACAGGGTAAATCCAAGCCGATCAGCCGGGCGCACGCCGCTGTGGGAGAGTTCGGGGGGCAGATTGGACGGGAGGGTCATGGCAAGAAAACCAACATCGCGCGTTTCACAGGTGGCGCATGATAACGCAATGTTGGTTTGTGTCCGGCTGTTCTATGTCACTTGGCTTGTAGCTTGCGCTCAATCGCCGCCATCAGCATTTCGCCGATATTCGTGCCGAAAGCATTGTCGATCTCGCGAATGCAGGTCGGGCTGGTGACGTTGATTTCGGTGAGGTTTTCGCCGATGACGTCCAACCCGACGAACAGCAGGCCCTTTTCACGCAGGGTGGGGCCGACCTGGGCTGCAATCCAGCGATCCTTGTCCGACAGAGGGCGCGCTTCACCGCGACCACCGGCCGCCAGGTTGCCACGCGTCTCGCCCGCCGCCGGGATGCGTGCCAGGCAATAGTCCACCGGTTCGCCGTCGATCATCAGGATGCGTTTGTCGCCGTCCTTGATCGCCGGCAGATAGGCCTGGCCCATGATCTGCTGGGCGCCCAGGGCGGTCAGGGTCTCCAGGATCACCGACAGGTTCGGGTCACCGGCGCGGTGGCGGAAGATCGACGTACCGCCCATGCCGTCCAGCGGCTTGAGGATCACGTCACCGTGCTTGGCGGCAAATTCACGCAATACATCGGCGCGACGGCTGACCACGGTCGGCGGCGTGCACTGTGGGAACAGCGTGGCGAACAGCTTTTCATTGCAGTCACGCAGGCTCTGCGGCTTGTTGACGATCAGTACCCCGGCGCGCTCGGCCTGCTCCAGCAGGTAGGTGGAGTAGACGAATTCCATGTCGAACGGCGGGTCCTTGCGCATCAGGATCACATCCAGATCGCTCAGCGGGCTGTCGATTTCGTCCGCAAGTTCGAACCACTTCTCAGGGTTGGCAAACACCTGCAGCGGGCGCATGCGTGCGCGGGCCTCGCCGTCGCCCTGGTACAGGTCGCGCTGCTCCATATAGAACAACGTCCAACCGCGGGCCTGGGCGGCCAGGAGCATGGCCAGCGAGCTGTCCTTTTTATAGGAAATGCTGGCGATAGGGTCCATGACAATGCCGACGCGAACGCTCATGGGGGATTTCCTCTAGCAAATAAGGGCGCATAAAAGTGGCGTCAGAGTGGCGCTGCGGCTGTTGTGGGTCAAGGAAAAACCACTGGGCGGGCCGCTCGATAGATTGCGCCCTGAGACTGTGCTAAAAAGACTGCCACGGCGCAGCAGCCCTCCAATTCCAAGGCTTCTGGCGTTCATCCTGTGCAACATCAGGCAGTACACACCGAAAACCGATTCGCTGTGGCGATGGTAGAGCAGATATGGAACAGCATTCCCACGCCTTGAGAGTGATGGTGATCGACGATTCGAAAACGATCCGCCGCACCGCCGAGACCCTGTTGAAGAACATGGGGTGCGAGGTCATCACGGCCATCGATGGTTTTGATGCCTTGGCGCGGATCGTGGATCATCACCCGCACATTATCTTCGTCGACATTATGATGCCGCGCCTGGATGGCTATCAGACCTGCGCACTGGTGAAGAACAACCCGGCGTTCAAGTCGATCCCGGTGATCATGCTGTCCTCCAAGGATGGCCTGTTCGACAAGGCCAAGGGGCGTATCGTGGGTGTCGATCAGTTTTTGACCAAGCCTTTCAGCAAGGAAGAGCTGCTGAGCGCGATCAAGGCCTACGTGCCTGCCTTCGCCGCAGTAGAACAAGCACACTGATACCGCCTCACAAGGGCCGGCATCCATCAAAGTAATGGGGAAAACCATGGCACGTGTTCTGATCGTCGACGATTCGCCGACCGAAATGTACAAACTGACCGGCATGCTGGAAAAGCATGGCCACCAGGTACTGAAAGCCGAAAACGGCGCGGACGGCGTGGCCCTGGCCCGCCAGGAAAAACCCGACGCCGTGCTGATGGACATCGTGATGCCGGGTCTCAATGGCTTCCAGGCCACCCGTCAGTTGTCCAAGGAGCCGGAAACCAACGGCATCCCGATCATCATCATCACCACCAAAGACCAGGAAACCGACAAGATCTGGGGCGCACGCCAGGGCGCCAAGGATTACCTGACCAAGCCGGTGGATGAAGACACCCTGATCGCCACCCTGAACAAGGTGTTGGCCGGCTGACGGTTCACCATCATGACCGAGTCGCAAACCGCCTTCGAGTTGCTGCTGGACATCGACCGCCGCTGCCGCCTGCTGGCCGCCGACCTGCCGTCCCAGGAAACCCGCCAGCAGCGCTGGAGCGGGATCGCCTTTCGCGTGGGGCCGAACGGTTATGTGGCGCCCATGGGCGAAGTCGCCGAGGTGCTGCATGAACCGCGTTGCACCTTGATGCCCGGGGTCAAACCCTGGGTCAAGGGCGTGGCCAACCTGCGCGGGCGCCTGCTGCCGGTGATGGATCTGGGTGGGTTCCTCGGCCTTGAGCGGTCACCGGCGCCCAAGCAGCGGCGGGTGCTGGTGGTGGAGTTCAACGACCTGTTCGTCGGTCTGCTGGTGGATGAGGTGGTGGGCATGCAGCATTTCGCGCAAGACGCATTGATGGCGAGCGCCAACCCCGGCGCGCCGTATATTCAAGGCCAGTTCGACGGCGACCCGCCGTGGCAGGTCTTCAGCCCCTTCGCTTTGGCCCAGGCCCCAGGTTTCATGGATGTTGCCGCATGACCACCGCTACCACGTCCAAACCCGAGGCTGGGTCGCGCAGCCGTTCGCAGATCATCGTGCTGTTTATCGCGTTGATCGTGTTCATCATGCTGCTGTTTGCCAACTTTGCGTACCTCAACACCCAGTCCACCTACGACAAGCAGTACATCGGCCACGCCGGTGAATTGCGCGTGCTGTCGCAGCGTATTGCCAAGAACGCCACCGAAGCCGCCGCCGGCAAGGCCGCGGCGTTCAAGTTGCTGGGCGATGCGCGCAATGACTTTGCCCAGCGTTGGGGTTACCTGAAAAAAGGCGACCCGCAAACCGGCCTGCCGGCGGCGCCCCACGCCGTGCGCGCCGAAATGCGTGCGGTGCAGACCGACTGGGAAGCGCTGCTGAAAAACACCGACGCGATCCTTGCCAGCGAACAGACCGTGCTGTCCCTGCACCAAGTGGCTGCGACACTGGCCGAGACGGTGCCGCAGTTGCAGATGGAGTCGGAAAAAGTCGTCGACATCCTGCTACAACGCGGTGCCCCGGCCAGCCAGGTGGTATTGGCCCAGCGCCAATCGCTGTTGGCCGAACGTATCCTCGGCGCGGTGAATACCGTGCTGGCCGGCGACGACACCTCGGTACAGGCCGCCGATGCCTTTGGCCGCGATGCCAACCGTTTCGGCGAAGTGCTCAATGGCATGCTCCAGGGCAACCCAGGGTTGCGCATCAGCCAGGTCGAGGACCACGACGCCCGGGCGCGGTTGGCGGAAATTGCCGAGCTGTTCGAGTTCGTCTCCGGTTCCGTGGATGAGATCCTTGAAACCTCGCCGCAACTGTTCCAGGTACGGGCCTCGGCGAGCAATATCTTCAACCTTTCGCAAACCCTGCTCGATGAAGCCTCGCACCTGGCCACCGGCTTTGAAAATCTCGCCGGCGGGCGCAGCCTCGACACCATTGGCGGCTACGTGCTGGGCCTGCTGGCGCTGACCTCGATCATCCTGATCGGCTTGGTGATGGTGCGCGAAACCAACCGGCAGCTGCATGAAACCGCCGAAAAGAACGAGCGCAACCAGAACGCGATCATGCGTCTGCTCGATGAGATCGAAGATTTGGCCGACGGCGACCTGACCGTCACGGCCTCGGTGACTGAAGATTTCACCGGCACCATTGCCGACTCCATCAACTATTCCGTGGACCAATTGCGCGACCTGGTCGCCACCATCAACCTCACGGCCGGGCAAGTGGCCGGTGCGGTGCAGGACACCCAGGCCACCGCCATGCACCTGGCCCAGGCTTCGGAGCACCAGGCCCAGCAGATCGCCGAGGCCTCCACCGCAATCAAGCAAATGGCCCAGTCCATCGATCAGGTGTCGGCCAACGCCGCCGAATCCTCGGCGGTGGCCGAGCGCTCGGTGGAGATTGCCAACAAGGGCAACGAGGTGGTGCACAACACCATCCACGGCATGGACAACATCCGCGAACAGATCCAGGACACCGCCAAGCGCATCAAGCGCCTGGGTGAGTCGTCCCAGGAAATTGGCGATATTGTCAGCCTGATCGACGACATCGCCGACCAGACCAACATCCTCGCCCTCAACGCCGCGATCCAGGCGAGCATGGCCGGGGATGCCGGACGCGGGTTTGCGGTGGTGGCCGATGAAGTACAACGGCTGGCCGAGCGTTCGTCGGCCGCGACGCGGCAAATCGAGACCCTGGTGCGCGCGATCCAGGCCGACACCAACGAAGCCGTGATCTCCATGGAACAGACCACCACCGAAGTGGTACGTGGCGCGCGACTGGCCCAGGACGCCGGCGTCGCGCTGGAAGAGATCGAGGGCGTATCGAAAACCCTGGCGGCGCTGATCCAGAGCATCTCCAACGCGGCGCAACAGCAGACGTCGTCGGCGGGGCAGATTTCCCTGACCATGAACGTGATCCAGCAGATCACCACCCAGACGTCGTCGGGTTCCACCGCCACCGCTGAAAGCATTGGCAACCTGGCGAAAATGGCCAGCCAGTTGCGCAGGTCGGTATCCGGGTTCACCTTGCCGGCGGCCAAGCAAACCGATGATTGAAACGCGATGCAACTGTGGGAGGGGGCTTGCTCCCGATGGCGGTGCATCAGTCACCTGAGCCATTGGCTGAACCACCGTCATCGGGAGCAAGCCCCCTCCCACAGTTGGCCGCCGCAGGCCACAGGTTTCAAGAACACCAGCCACTCATGAATTCTAAGCGGAGCAGTTATGGTTGATCGGCACGACTACGTGGCCCTCGAATGGGTCAAGGGCGACATTGCCGAAACCCTGAAACAGGCTCGTTCGGCGCTGGACACATTTGTCGAGACCGGCGACAGCGAAGCCATTGACGAGTGCCTGGCCGGCATCCACCAAGTGCAGGGTGCGCTGCAAATGGTCGAATTCTACGGTGCCGCCTTGCTCGCCGAAGAACTCGAAGAGCTGGCCCTGGCGTTCCAGGCCGGGCGTGTCGGCCAGCGCGATGAAAGCATCCGCCTGCTGCAACAGGCCCTCGGCCAATTGCCGCTGTATCTGGACCGCGTCCACAGTGCCCGGCGTGACCTGCCGCTGGTGGTACTGCCGCTGCTCAACGACCTGCGCAGCGCGCGCGGTGAAAGCCTGCTGTCGGAAACCAGCCTGTTCAGTCCGCAACTGCTGACGATTGCGCCGTTGAGCGATGAGGTCCTGGCGCAACGTGCGCCGCCTGAACTGCATGAGCAACTGCGCCAGTGGCACCAACTGCTGCAACAAGCCTTGGCCGGCCTGCTGCGTGAAGATCACGGCCCCAGTAACCTGGTGGACATGGCGCGGGTCTTTGCGCGCCTCGAAGCGTTGTGCCAAGGCGCGCCGTTGTTGCCGTTGTGGCAGGTCACCTCGGCGCTGGTCGAAGGCATGCTCACCGGGGTAATCGCCAACAGCCCGGCTTTGCGCAGCCTGCTCAAGGCCAGCGACAAACAACTCAAGCGCCTGCTGGCCCAGGGGATCGGCGGGATCAACCAGCCGGCACCGGATGAATTGCTCAGGAGCCTGCTGTTCTACGTGGCCAAGGTCACTCGGCCGACGCCGCGCATGCAAAGCCTCAAGGAGCGCTACGGCCTGGACGAAGCCTTGCCCGACAGTGCCGTGGTTGATGCCGAGCGTGCGCGCCTGGCCGGGCCGGATCGCGACGGCATGGGTTCGGTACTCGGCGCTTTGTGTGAAGAGCTGGTGCGGGTCAAGGAGCGCCTGGATCTGTTCGTGCGCAGCGACCGGCAACACACCAGCGACCTTGATGCGTTGCTGGCACCGCTGCGCCAGATAGCCGATACCCTGGCGGTACTGGGGTTCGGCCAGCCGCGAAAGGTGATCATCGATCAATTGGCCGTGGTCCTCAGCCTTGTCCAGGGGCAGCGCGAGCCCAACGATGCGGTGCTGATGGACGTCGCCGGTGCCTTGCTGTACGTCGAGGCCACCCTGGCGGGCATGGTCGGCACCGTGGAGCCGCAAAGCCGTGAAGAAAGCCGTCTGCCCACGACCGACCTGACCCAGATTCACCAACTGGTGATCCGCGAATCCTGCCAATGCCTGCGGCAAGCGCAGGAGCTGGTCATCGACTGCATCGAAGCGGACTGGGACCGCCAGCGCCTGGAGTCGCTGCCGCAGCTGTTGAGCCAGGTGCGCGGTGCGCTGGCGATGATTCCCCTGCCACGGGCGGCCAGCCTGATGCGGGGTTGCTCGGATTACGTCGACGAACAGTTGATGCTCAGCGACAGCCCTCCTGCCGAGGTGCAATTGGGGCACTTTGCCGAGGTGGTCAGCAGCCTGGAATACTACCTGGAGCGCATGCTCCAGGACCCTGACGCTTCGGGTGAGCGGGTGCTTGAGCTGGCGACCCAGGGGCTGGCCGCGCTGGGCTACCTGCCTGCCGAAAAGCCCTGGCGTCAGGCGCTGGTCGCGCCCGATGGGGCGCTGTCGGCCGAGATCATCCCCAGCCAGTCCCAGTTCGATGCGTTGGCCAGCCCGGCCTCGCGCTTGAACCCGCCGGCCCTGCACCGCCCCGGCAGCTTGCTGCCGCCACCGGCCGACGAAGAACCGATTGACGATGAGCTGCGCGAGGTCTTCCTCGAAGAAGTCGACGAAGTGCTCGAGGTGTTGCACCGCTACCTGCCGGACAGCGCCGACAAAACCGCCCAGGGCGAAATGCGCCGGGCGTTCCACACCCTCAAGGGCAGCGGTCGCATGGTGCGCGCGCTGGTCCTGGCCGAGCTGGCCTGGGCGGTGGAAAACCTGCTCAATCGGGTCCTGGAGCGCAGCGTGACCCTTGGCCTTGAAGTGCAACAGGTGCTGGATGAAGCGGTGGCCCTGTTGCCGACACTGGTCGCCGACTTCGCCAACGACGAGCAGCGCCAGCGCGATGAAGTCGATGCCCTGGCGGCCCGCGCCCATGCCTTGGCCAGCGGCGCCGAACCGCATGACCCGCTGTTGCTGGAGATCTTCCGCAACGAAGCCCAGAGCCATCTCGAGAGCCTCAACCAGTTCCTGCAACAGGCCGCCGAACACGTGCCGCTGCAAGTCAGCGACGAGCTGCAACGCGCCCTGCATACGCTCAAGGGCAGTGCCTATATGGCCGGTGTGCTACCCATCGCCGAACTGGCGCGCCCCCTTGACCACCTGACCCGTGAATACAAAGCCCACCGCCTGCCGCTGGACCTGGACGAAGTGGAGTTGCTGCTGGAGGCCGAAGGCTTGTTCCAGCGTGGGCTGCGTGATTTGGACAGCGACCCCCTGGCGCCGATAAAAGGCGCGCAAGACCTGATCAGCCGTACCCAAGGCCTGCTCGATCAACAACTGCAAGCGTTGCTCGACGCACCCAATACTGGCCTGCGTACCAAGCGCGACCCGCAATTGATCACCAACTTCCTGGCCCAGGGCATGGATATCCTGCTCGACGCAGAAAGCCTGTTACGGCGCTGGCAGCAGCACCCTGGCGAGCGCCAGGAACTGACGGCGCTGCTGGACGAATTGACCACCCTGGGCGAGGGCGCACACGACGCAGACCTGCACAGCATCGACGCACTCTGCGAAGCCTTGCTCGACCTGTATGGCGCCGTGGAAGAGAGCAGCCTGGCGGTCAGCGAACGGTTTTTCCAGGAGGCCGAACAGGCCCATGAAGCGCTGATCAACATGCTCGACCAACTGGCCGCCGGCCAGGAAATCAGCCCGGCACCGGCGCGGGTCGAAGCCTTGCGCGAGCTGCTGGATGAAGCCCTCGACCCCTCCGCCACCGGCCTGATCAAACGTGACGGCAGCCGCGCTCCGAGCATTACCGAACTGGGCGCCGCGACTGCAAGGCTCGACCACGACACGGCCATGGACGATGAACTGGTCGAGATCTTCCTGGAAGAAGCGGTCGACATCCTCGACAGCGCCGGGCAATCGCTCAAGCGTTGGTTGCTGGAGCCCGACAGTGCCGCGCCGTTGTCGTCATTGCAACGCGATCTGCACACCCTCAAGGGCGGTGCGCGCATGGCCGAAATAGGGCCGATCGGCGACCTGGCCCATGAGCTGGAGGGCCTTTATGAGGGCCTGGTGGACCGCCGCTACAGTTATTCCACCGAGCTGTCCCAGGTGCTGATGGCCTGCCACGAGCGGCTGGCCTTGCAACTCGAAGAACTGCAACACCACCAACCCTTGAGCGACAGCGGCGAGCTGGTCGCCAGGGTGCGCGCATTGCGCCAGGGCAGCACTGCGCCCGCTGCCGCCACGGCAGCGCCCACCCAGGGCGCCGACCCTGAGCTGCTGGATATCTTCCTCGAAGAAGCCGCCGATATTCTCGACAGCTCCGGCAGTGCGCTGGCGCGTTGGCAGGCTGAGCCGAGTAATCGTCAGGAGGTGGAAACCCTGCTGCGTGACCTGCACACCCTCAAGGGCGGTGCACGCATGGTCGAAATCGCGCCGATTGGCGACTTGGCGCATGAACTGGAATTTCTCTGCGAGGGGTTATCCGCCGGCCAGCTGGCGCCTTCCGCCGAACTGTTCGCGTTACTGCAAGGCTGTCATGACCGCCTGGCGCAGATGATCGACGCCGTGGCACAGGGGTTGCCGGTAGGCTCGGTGGACAAGCTCATCGGGCGCATCAAAAGCCTGGTACAGGCCGGCGACGAGCCGCCGGTACCGGTCGCCTTGCCCGGCGGCAAGACCGAGGCTGCGGTCGACCCTGCGGCGGATATGGTGAAAATCTCCGCCGACCTGCTGGACGACCTGGTTAACCTGGCCGGCGAAACTTCGATCCTGCAGGGGCGCATCGAGCAGCAAGTCAACGACGCACGCGTTGCCCTCAATGAGGTGGAGACCACGATCGAGCGCATGCGCGACCAGTTGCGTCGCCTCGAGACTGAAACCCAGGGCCGCATCCTCAGCCATCAGCAGGCCGAGGCCGAGCGCCTGGGCTATGAGGAGTTCGACCCGCTGGAAATGGACCGCCATTCGCAGCTGCAACAATTGTCGCGAGCGCTGTCGGAATCGGCGTTCGACCTGTTGGACCTCAAGGAAACCCTCGACCGCCGCAATCAGGACGCCCACAACCTGTTGCAACAACAAGCCCGCATCAACACCGAGTTGCAGGAAGGCTTGATGCGCACGCGCATGGTGCCGTTTGAACGGATGCTGCCGCGCCTCAAGCGTATCGTGCGGCAGGTGGCGGAGGAGTTGGGCAAGGACGTGGAGTTCGTGGTCGGCAATGCCGAGGGCGAAATGGACCGCAACGTGCTGGAGCGCATGGTGGCGCCGCTGGAACACATGTTGCGCAACGCCGTCGACCATGGCCTGGAGTCGCGCGAGGTACGGCTGTTGGCCGGCAAGCCGGAGAAGGGCCGCATCACCTTGGACCTGACCCACGAAGGCGGTGATATTGTCTTCGACATGCGCGACGACGGCGCCGGCGTACCCTTGGACGCGGTGCGGCGCAAGGCGATCAAGCGCGGCCTGCTGGCTCCTCAGCAGGAGATGAGCGACCGCGATGTGTTGCAGTTCATTTTGCAGCCAGGCTTTTCCACTGCGGAAAAAATCACGCAGATTTCCGGGCGAGGCGTCGGCATGGACGTGGTGCATGAAGAAGTGCGCCAACTGGGCGGCTCGATGGTGATCGACTCGACACCGGGCATGGGCGTGCACTTCCGTATTCGCCTGCCGTTTACCGTCTCGGTCAACCGTGCGCTGATGGTGCAATGCGCCGACGATCAATACGCGATCCCGCTCAACACCATTGAGGGGTTGGTGCGTGTGCTGCCCCATGAACTGGCGGGGCACTATCAGCAAGACCCACCGAGTTATGAATACGCCGGCCAGCGCTACGAATTGTTTTACCTTGGCGATCTGTTGCATACCGGCGCCCGCCCGAAATTGCTCGGCCAGTACCAGCCGGTGCCGGTGCTGCTGGTGCAATGCAATGAACGTCACGTGGCGGTACACGTGGACGCCATGGCCGGTACGCGAGAGATCGTGGTGAAAGCCCTGGGGCCACAGTTTGCCGGCGTGCAGGGTTTGTCCGGCGCGACGATCCTGGGTGACGGACGCGTGGTGCTGATCATCGACTTGCTCGCCCATATCCGCGCCCGGCAACCGGCCTTGCCGGCCCAGGTGGTCGATGCGCCGCTGGTGCTCAACGACCCGCTGAAAAAGCGCCCGCTGCTGGTGCTGGTGGTGGACGACTCGGTCACTGTGCGCAAAGTCACCAGCCGCCTGCTGGAGCGCAACGGCATGAACGTCCTCACTGCCAAGGACGGCATCGATGCCATTGCCGTGCTTGAAGAACACACGCCGGACCTGATGCTGCTCGACATTGAAATGCCGCGCATGGATGGTTTCGAAGTGGCGATGCAGGTGCGCAACGACCCGCGCCTGATGCGCCTGCCGATCATCATGATCACCTCGCGTACCGGCCAGAAACACCGCGATCGCGCCATGGCCATTGGTGTCAACGACTACCTCGGCAAGCCGTATCAAGAGTCGGTGCTGCTGGAAAGCATCGCCTATTGGAGCAAGTCCCATGCTTGACCACCGTGCCAGCCTAGTCACCGGCCTGCTGCTACCTCTGGCTGACCGCCACCTGGTGTTGCCCAACGTCGCCGTGGCCGAACTCATCGACTTCCAACGCGGCGAACCGGCCAGCGATGCACCCCCTTGGTATTTGCGGCAAGTCACCTGGCGTGATCGGCAGTTGCCGCTGATCAGTTTTGAAGCGGTGTGCGGTGAAGCCATCGTCACAAGCGAACGCTCGCGGATCGTCGTGCTGAATACGCTGGGTGGGCGGCCGACATTGAAGTTCATTGCGATGGTGATCCAGGGGATTCCCCGCTCGTACAAGCTCGACAGCCAGTTGAGCTATGTGGACGTCCCCCTGTGCCCCCTGGAGTTGGCGGCGGTGCAGGTGGGGGAGCATGTGGCGAAGGTGCCGGACTTGATGGGGCTGGAAGCGCTGCTGGTCGAGTCCGGCCTGGCCTGAATTGCTCTGTTTTCAGGCCTTGTACGAATCAACGTGTGGGGGGAGCCCACGTCGCGGGCCGGTTGATCTGCTGCGTCTGTACGTTCGTGTTTGCTACTCAGGCCGCACAAACCGCTCAATCACCGGCTGCTCCCGATGTTCGGCCTGCCACAGGTCGTAGGCACTTTGCATCGACAACCATAACTGGGCAGTACTTACGCCGGCCCGTTCCAGCCGAACGGCAAGGTCCGGGCTGACCGGGGCGCGGCCATGCAAGATCCTTGAAAAGGTTTCTCGCGCGAAGCCGAGGCGCCGCGCCATTTCCGTGATAGTGATACCCAGCGAGGGAACCACATCCTCAAGCAGAATTTCACCTGGGTGAGGTGGGTTGTGCATACCCATATCGATACCTCCACTCAGTGGTAGTCAAGATAATCGACCAATTCGACCTGGTCGTCGAACATCCGAAAAATGATGCGCCAGTTACCACTTATGCTGACGGACCAGTAGTCGATCAGGTCGCCCTTCAAACGATGGAAGCGCCAGCCAGGCAGGTCCAGCGCATCAGGGTGCTCGGCTTTGTCCAGAATGAGCAGAACACGGCGCAAGCGCTTTGCATGGTTTGCGTTGATGCCTCTGGTTGAACCGGTCTCATAGAAGGCCCTAAGGCCCTTATGTTTCCAGCTGACGATCATGGCGTAATTGTGATGTGATGCATCACGCCCTGCAATGACCTTGCATCGAATTTAACAGTCGGATTCATGATGCCTGCCCGTGGCACGATTCGGATGGAAAAGGCTAGAGAGGCGAGTTCCGAGCAACAACCTGAAAAGCCTGTCGGAGCATTCTTTGCTGCCTGTAGGGGTAATGAGGGGAGGCGGTTGCTCAGGATTTTTCCTGCAAGATTTTGGGCCGTGCATGAACTTGTCGCGTGCAGTCGGCGCGCCTAGTCTTCGTCCCGTCATCGCAAAAAACGGTGACACGGACGTGCAAGTCCGGTTACATGTCGGCGCACCAGCGCCCATAGCCATTCAGTGGGCGTTTTTATGTCTGCTGTACTTGTTATGGCGGCTGTGCGTGGGAGATTCTTCGGGATCTGCCGGGGTCCGATATGCCCGGTCTTGCACACCTGCGCACGGCTGCCACCTTAATTCGCGTGCAAGCGGAAGAGGGCAGTTTCCATCCCATATCGGAGCTGCGAATCATGATCAAACCTACGCCTCACCCACCAATCTTCACCGTAAACCTTCATCAAAACACCGAAACCCTGCTGGTCAACGCCAGCGAAACCCTGTCCTCCCTCAATGCTCTCACCTGCAATCTGGCTTTTGACCTGGACACGTCCCAGCGCGCCGTTATGCTCGGGATCCAGCAAATGGTGGAGTTGGGGCAGTTGTTGGTGGATCGTGCGCGGGAGCAAGTCAGCCCGTCGCCGGAAGTGTGAAGCGGTCCCCTGCGGGACTGCTTCCTGACAAACACCACTGAGCGAGTGTGGGAGGGGGCTTGCTCCCGATAGCGGTGGGTCAGCCAAGGATGTATCGACAGGTAGCAAGCCATCGGGAGCAAGCCCCCTCCCACACACAAATATGTTCGCTTCCAGACCTAGGCATGCCATAGGTCATAGGCACTTTGCATCGACAGCCAAAGGCGTTCGGCAACTTCAACTATGGGGTTACCGGCACGGTGCTGGGCATTCCGGAAGGCGTGCTGTTGCGAGCGGCCGGTGCTGCGCAGAAGGCGGCAGGGACGTCCCGGGCGGAGTTTGGAGACTGGTGGGGAGACGCGCCGTACGGCGATGATCAGATTGACCAGCACTGGATCAAGGAGGGTATCGAATATGCGAAAAGCCAAGGATATTAAATGGCCGGCTCAAGGCCTGCTCAACGGGCTGCTGGCGATGTGTCTCGGGTACCTGGCGATCAGTTGGTTGATGAGCCCCGGTACGCCTCAGTTGGATGAGGTAGTACTCAAGTATTCCCTGGGTAACGGCACCTCTATCTGCGGCGCCAGGGATGGTCAGGGTGGCGCGACGGTGGGTTTTTCCTACAGGTACTACGTGCATAAGGATCTGGGAAATGATCAGGAACTACTCAAGACATTGGTCTCGGCACATCCCTTTCTGAAAACCCAGGAGCCCACTGTGCAAGTCAGTGGGCATGAAGGCGTGCTTCGCTTGGATGTTCGGGGGCGAGTGTATGAGTACAGCAGCTACGTTCTTGAAAGCCTTGGAGGAGTCAAGGTGGTGATGGCGTTGTGATTGACCGATGCTGCGCGTTGGGCCTGCAACATTCAATGTAGTGAGCGGGCTTGCCCCGCGCTGGGTGGCGCAGCCGCCCCAAACCCAGGCGCCTCGGTCTATCTGAAACACCCCAGCGTCCCTGTTGGGGCGGCTTCGCCACCCAGCGCGGGACAAGCCCGCTCACTACAGGAAGTGTTTTTGCCTTGAGCACGTGGGCGCACCAGCGTCTATAGCCATTCAGTGGGCGTTTTTTATGTCTGCTGTACTTGTGATTGCGGCTGTGCGCGGGAGATCCCTTGTGCTTTAAAACTTGATCGTTCCCAAAATGGGACCTATCGTTCCCTTTTTGGGACTCTTTGGCCGCCGTCATGCATACCTTGCCGCTCAGCACTGTGCTCTTTACCGTCACTCAGCAAAAAGTGCTTGGCCTGCTTTACGGCAAGCCCGATCAAAGTTTCTTTACCAATGAAATCGCACGCTGGGCCCAAGTGGGCAAGGGCAGTCTCACCCGTGAGCTGGAGCGTTTGCAGTTGGCAGGTATCTTGAACATGACACGCCAGGGCAATCAGACCCACTACCAAGCCAACCCCCAATGTCCGATTTACTCGGAGTTGTTGGCCATCGTGCGCAAGACCTTGAGCCTGGACGAGCCATTGCGCAATGCACTGACACCGTTTGCCGAACAGATAACCTGGGCCTTTATCTACGGTTCCATCGCCAAGGGCGAGGCGCACTCATCCAGTGACATAGATCTCATGTTGGTTGGCGAAAGCCTCAACTACAGTGAAGTCATGGAGCAGTTGATGCCGCTGGAAGAACAGCTGGGCCGCACCATCAACCCGACGCTTTACACCCCTGAAGACTGGATAGGCAAATGGCATGCAGGGAACAGTTTTGTACGGCGGGTCATGCAGCAGGACAAGATCAACCTGATTGGGGACAACCCCCTGGAACCCACGGATGGACAACAAGGCAAACCTGGAGAACCTGCAACGTAGTGGTGGCTTAAAGGCTGAACCGCCGGATCGCAAGGAGTGCGATGGGTTGATGCGTTCAGCCAGGGATCGGTTGAAGGACGCTGGTAATCCACAGTTATCGTTCGCCAGTCGTTTCGATCTGGCCTATAACGCCGCTCATGCTCTCGCTCTCACGGCGCTACGCCTGCAAGGGTATCGCTCTGAGAAACGCTATCTGGTCTTTCAATGCCTGATTCATACCTGCGACGTGAGTAAGGTGGCGGTGAGGTTGCTGGCGCTATGTCATGAGCGTCGTAACCTGGCGGAGTACGAAGGTTATATGGATGAAGACGATTCGCTGTTAGCCCAGTTGATTGACAACGCGAGGACATTGCTGAGTAGCGTGGAGTATCTGTTGGCGAGCTATCAGTGGGAATGACTTGATCAAATGTGGGAGTACTTGAAAACCGCCAACCCTCCCATAGAACGTGAATGCCTGTGTTCATTCGGGTTATCGTTAACCCAAGCGTAACAGTCCAACGACCAGCTTGATTGATACCCCCCAGTTTCACTCCTAAGGTACAGCCCACGACAGCAATCCTCGTGGAGCGACCATGACAACAACAATCACCCCCGACTCGCGCTGGACGCGGCGGCGCGACGAGAAGCAGCGGCGCCTCGGGTTGGTCCGGCAATACGCAGACGGGGCCGTGCTGGCCAGTGACAAAATCGTCGAGGCCCTTGAAGCCCTGATCCTCCCCGGCGACCGTGTCGTGCTGGAAGGCAACAACCAGAAGCAGGCCGATTTTCTCTCGCGCTCCCTGGCCAAGGCCGACCCAGCCAAGCTCCACGATTTGCACATGATCATGCCCAGTGTCGGCCGTTCCGAGCACCTGGACCTGTTTGAAAAAGGCATCGCCCGTAAGCTGGATTTCTCTTTCGCCGGCACCCAATCCCTGCGCATCAGCCAGTTGCTGGAAGATGGCCTGCTGGAAATCGGCGCGATTCACACCTACATCGAACTCTATGCGCGACTGGTGGTGGACCTGATCCCTAACGTGGTGCTCTCCGCCGGTTTCATGGCTGACCGCGCCGGCAACATCTACACCGGCGCCAGTACCGAAGACACCCCGGCTTTGATCGAGCCCGCTGCGTTCAGCGATGGCATCGTCATCGTGCAGGTCAATCAGTTGGTGGACGACGTTACTGACTTGCCCCGCGTCGATATCCCGGCGAGCTGGGTGGATTTTGTGGTGGTGGCCGACAAGCCGTTCTACATCGAACCGCTGTTTACCCGCGACCCGCGCCACATCAAGCCGGTGCATGTGCTGATGGCGATGATGGCGATCCGCGGCATCTACGAAAAACACAACGTGCAGTCGCTCAACCACGGCATCGGTTTCAACACCGCCGCGATTGAATTGATTCTGCCCACCTATGGCGAATCCCTCGGTCTCAAAGGCAAGATCTGCCGTAACTGGACCCTGAACCCACACCCAACCCTGATCCCGGCCATCGAAAGCGGCTGGGTGCAGAGCGTGCATTGTTTCGGCACCGAGCTGGGCATGGAAAACTATATCGCCGCACGGCCCGATGTATTTTTCACCGGCCGTGATGGCTCGATGCGCTCCAACCGGATGTTCTGCCAACTCGCCGGCCAATACGCGGTGGACCTGTTTATCGGCGCCACCCTGCAAGTGGACGGCGATGGGCATTCCTCCACCGTCACCCGTGGCCGCCTCGCCGGTTTCGGTGGCGCGCCGAACATGGGCCACGACCCGCGCGGCCGCCGGCATGGCACACCGGCCTGGCTGGATATGCGCCACGACGATGCGCCGGAAGCCTTGCTTGAACGCGGCAAAAAACTCGTGGTGCAAATGGTCGAGACCTTCCAGGAAGGCGGCAAACCCACCTTCGTCGACACGCTGGATGCGGTGGAAGTCGCCCGTAAAAGCGGTATGCCGCTGGCACCGATCATGATCTACGGCGATGACGTCACCCACCTGCTCACCGAAGAAGGCATTGCCTACTTGTACAAGGCGCGCTCGCTGGAAGAGCGCCAAGCGATGATCGCCGCCGTTGCAGGCGTAACGGCCATCGGCATGCGCCATAACCCCAAGGACACCGCACGCATGCGTCGTGAAGGTTTGATCGCCTTGCCCGAAGACCTCGGCATCCGCCGTACCGACGCCACCCGCGAGCTGTTGGCCGCCAAGAGCGTGGCCGACCTGGTGGAGTGGTCCGGTGGTTTGTACAACCCGCCCGCCAAGTTCAGGAGCTGGTAAATGCGCGCCCTCAAACTGCATGAACTCAGCCTTGCCGATCGGCTGGCCGACCTGGCCGTCGATGCGCTGATCGATGAGGCCGACCTGTCGCCCAAACCCGCCTTGGTGGACCGTCGCGGCAACGGCGCCCACAGCGATCTGCACCTGGGCCTGATGCACGCCTCGGCGTTGTCGTTGTGGCCGATGTTCAAGGCCATGGCCGAGGCGGCGATCGAGTTCGGTGAAATCGGCCTGCCCCTGCGCGAAGCCCTCGGGCGGCTGGGGCGCGAAGGTGAGCAAGCAATGCTGATCACCACTCAAGGCGTGAACACTCATCGTGGGGCGATCTGGGCGCTCGGTCTGCTCACCGCCGCCGCCGCGTTGCAACCTCGCGCTGTCACGCTGACTGCCGCCAGGCTGGCCCTGCTCAATGACCGCTATGCGCCGCAGCCCTTGAGCCACGGCGCACAAGTTGCGCAACGCTACGGCGCGCGTGGTGCTCGCGAGGAAGCCCAGCTCGGCTTCCCTTCGGTGATGCAACGCGGCTTGCCGCAACTGCGTACAAGCCGCCTGCAAAACGTCGGTGAGCAGAACGCTCGGCTGGACGCGCTGTTGGCGATCATGACCGAGCTGGCCGACACCTGCGTGCTCTACCGTGCCGGCCCTGAAGGGATCAGCGCCATGCAGCAGGGTGCCCAAGCCGTGTTGGAGGCCGGCGGCAGCGCAACCCTCGCCGGACGTCGCCGACTGCACGAGTTGGACCTGCAACTGCTGGCCCTGAATGCCTCCCCCGGCGGCGCTGCCGACCTGTTGGCCGCCTGCCTGTTTATCGACCGCCTCGACGGAGCGTTGTGATGGAAACCTTATCCTTTGAATTCCCCGCCGGGGTGCCGCCCAAAGGCCGTGCATTGGTGGGATGTGTCGGTTCGGGAGACCTGGAAGTGCTGCTGGAGCCAGGCACGGCGGGCACGCTGACGATCCAGGTGCAAACCTCGGTGAATGGCGCTGAACAACGTTGGCGTAACCTGTTTGAGCGGATTTTCCAGGAGCAGACGCCACCGGCGTTGCGCATTGATATTCACGATTTCGGCGCGACGCCCGGCGTGGTGCGGCTGCGTCTGGAGCAGGGTTTCGAGGAGGTCGGTCATGACTGACTTGCTCGCTAAACACAGCTTCGTTGAATTGGGCGCTCGTCAGCGGGCCAAGGCATTGCTGGACGCCGGCTCCCTGCGCGAACTGATCGATCCGTTCCAGCGTGTGATGTCGCCCTGGCTCAGTCGCCAGGGCGTGGTACCCCAGGCCGACGATGGCGTGGTGATCGCCAAGGGCAGCATGGCCGGGTTGCCGGTAGTGATCGCGGCCATCGAAGGGAATTTCCAGGGCGGCAGCCTCGGTGAAGTCGGTGGCGCAAAAATCGCTGGCGCCTTGGAGCTGGCGGCCGAAGACAACCGCAACGGTGTGCCCACGCGTGCCGTGCTGTTGCTGGAAACCGGTGGCGTGCGCTTGCAGGAAGCCAACCTGGGCCTGGCCGCGATTGCCGATATCCACGCGGCGATTGTCGACCTGCGCCAATACCAGCCCGTGGTCGGCGTGGTGGCCGGCAGTGTCGGTTGCTTTGGCGGCATGTCCATCGCGGCTGGGCTGTGCAGCTACCTCGTTGTCACCCGTGAAGCCCGCCTGGGCCTGAACGGCCCGCAAGTGATCGAGCAGGAAGCGGGCCTGGATGAGTATGACTCCCGTGACCGGCCTTTCATCTGGAGCCTCACCGGAGGGGAGCAACGCTTTAACAGTGGCCTGGCCGACCGCTATGTCGCGGACGATGCCGTGCAGATCCAGCAGACCGTCACCGCGCTGCTGCAACAAGGTTTACCCGCTCAACAACGCAGCCGTCAGGCCGAGTACTACTTGGCGCGCCTGGCCGAACTGGACGCCACGCCGCAGATCGATCCGGCGACGGTGCGCAAGCTGTATCAAGGAGAACGCCCATGAGAGGCTTGCAGTGGTTCAACGCATTGAGCGCCGGGGCGACGCCTGTTGAAGGCTTGCCGGCTTCATTGAGGGTCGCCGACGCTGCCTCGGGCGGGCAAGCCGTGCGCTTTATCGCCGTGGTCACCGACCCACAAAACCGCTTTGCCCGTGCCCGCAATGGGGAAGTCGGCTTGCTCGAAGGCTGGGGCCTGGCCAAGGCGGTGGATGACGCCATCGCCCGTGGCGACCGGCGTCCGATCATTGCCATCGTCGATGTGCCCAGCCAAGCCTACGGGCGTCGCGAAGAAGCCCTCGGTATTCATCAGGCCCTGGCCGCCGCCGCCGACAGTTACGCCCGCGCTCGCTTGGCCGGGCACCCGGTGATTGCGCTCTTGGTGGGCAAGGCCATGTCGGGTGCGTTTCTCGCCCACGGCTACCAGGCCAATCGCTTGATCGCCCTGCGCGACCCGGGTGTGATGGTGCATGCCATGGGCAAAGCTTCTGCCGCGCGGGTGACCCTGCGCAGCGTCGAAGAGTTGGAAGCCCTGGCGGCCAGCGTGCCGCCCATGGCCTACGACATCGACAGTTATGCCAGCCTCGGTTTGCTCTGGGAGACGCTGTCGGTCAGCCAGATCGAACAGCCTACGGCGGATGACGTGGCGCGGGTCAGCGACTGCCTGGTGCACGCGATCAAGGATATCGCCAGCACCGATTTGAGCGGACGCCTGGGCGCCTCCAATCGCGCCGCCTCCAGCCACGTACGCCAACTGCTGCGGGAGCAATGGTGAACGCGCACGATTTGCTCTGGGGCATGACCCCGGCGCAACTGCCTGCTGATGCACCGGCCTGGGCGCTGGAGGCGATCAGCGCCGGCCACCCGGTGGTGGTGCGTCGCGCCATCGCCGAGCCTGGCTTTGTTGCGGTCGGTGTGCGTGGGCGTTTGCGCGAGCAACGTTTTGCCACGGCCATGCCCCTGCACTCGGTGCAGCGCAGCGTGACGCCGCAAGCCCTGCGTGAGCGGCGCTCGTCGCGGGAGGTGCCTGCGTTGCGCGCGCTTGATCAGGTGCGTCCGTTGCTTGCGTCTTTGGACTGGGGCGTCAGCGGCAGCGCCGGCTTTGAGTTGGCCAGCGGCATCGAAGCGCTGCATGCCCACAGCGATCTGGATTTGATTCTGTGTACACCTGAACCGCTTGATCGGCATGCCGCGCGGGACCTGCTGGCGTTGTTGGACACGGCCGTGTGTGCGGTGGACCTGCAACTGCAAACGCCCTTCGGCGCGGTCGCTTTACGCGAATGGGCTGGCCCATCACGCCGAGTGCTGTTGAAAACCGTCAGCGGCGCGCACCTCGTATTCAACCCCTGGCAGGCCGTGGCATGAGCAGCCTGCTGGTGTTTCCGGGGCAGGGCGCGCAACGGCCGGGCATGCTCCAGCCATTGTCTTCCGCTGTGCTGGATGAAGCCAGCGATACCTTGGGCGAGGACGTTCGCCAACTCGATTGCGCCCAAGCCCTTGAGTCGACGCGCGCCGTGCAATTGTGCCTGTTGATCAGCGGGGTGGCCCATGCCCGCCAGCTGCAATACACACCGGATTACGTGGCGGGCCTCTCCATCGGTGCTTATCCGGCCGCGGTGATCGCCGGTGCCCTGGATTTTGCCGACGCGGTCAGACTGGTCAGCCTGCGCGGCGAACTGATGCAGCAGGCTTATCCACAAGGGTATGGCATGACGGCGATCATCGGTGCTCAGCTAGCCACCGTCGAAGCCTTACTGGCCGCTATCCACAGCCCGCAAACCCCGGTGTACCTGGCCAATATCAACGCCGACAACCAGGTCGTCATTGCCGGCAGCAACGCGGCGATGGCGCTTGTCGCCGAGCGCATCAAAGGCAACGGCATTGCCAAGCGCCTGGCAGTGAGCGTGCCGTCCCACTGCGCGCTGCTGGAGCAACCCGCCCAGGTGTTGGCACAAGCCTTCGTTGCACTCAAGGCGCCGCGCATCACCTACCTGAGCAGCACGCGTGCCCGACCTATCCACAACCCCGAGCAACTGCGCGATGACCTGGCGTTCAACATGTGCCGCATCGTCGACTGGCGCGGCACTGTGCAAAGCGCCTACGAGCGCGGCGTGCGCCTGCAAATCGAATTGCCGCCGGGCTCCGTGCTGACCGGCCTGTCACGCCGGGTGTTCGAGCAAGGCACGGTGATCGCCTATGAAGGCGCGCGCCTGGACACCTTGCAGGCCCTGCTGCAAGAGGAGGAACGCCGCCACCGATAAAGCCCCACCCAAGGCATTCGAAGTACAAAAACAACAATTTCGATCGAGCACTTTGAGGACAACAACAATGATTATCTACGGTGTGGCATTGCTGGCGATCTGCACGCTAGCGGGCGTGATCATGGGCGACATGCTCGGCGTGTTGCTGGGCGTCAAATCCAACGTGGGCGGAGTGGGCATTGCGATGATCCTGCTGATCTGCGCCCGCCTGTGGATGCAAAAACGCGGTGCCATGACCAAGGATTGCGAGATGGGCGTGGGCTTCTGGGGCGCGATGTACATCCCCGTGGTGGTGGCGATGGCGGCGCAACAAAACGTGGTGACGGCCCTGCACGGTGGGCCGGTGGCGGTACTGGCGGCCATCGGTTCGGTACTGGTGTGCGGTTGCACGATTGCCCTGATCAGCCGCACCCACAAAGGCGAACCGTTACCCGCTGAAGAGCCGCTGATCGCGTCGGCGGGAGGTCGCTGATATGTGGGACCTCATCGAGAAAGGTTTGGAACATAACGGCCTGGTTACCGCATTCGCCTTCGTGGGTGTGGTGATGTGGATTTCCGTGGTGCTGTCCAAGCGCCTGACATTCGGGCGCATTCATGGCTCGGCGATTGCCATCGTTATTGGCCTGGTACTGGCCTGGGTCGGCGGCACACTCACCGGCGGGCAAAAGGGTTTGGCCGATGTGGCGTTGTTCTCCGGCATTGGCCTGATGGGCGGTGCGATGCTGCGGGATTTCGCCATCGTTGCCACCGCGTTTGAAGTGCAAGCCACCGAAGCGCGCAAGGCTGGGTTGATCGGCGTGATCGCATTGCTGCTGGGCACGGTGCTGCCGTTTATTGTCGGCGCCAGCATGGCCTGGGCCTTTGGTTATCGCGATGCGGTTAGCATGACCACCATCGGCGCCGGTGCGGTGACGTACATTGTCGGCCCGGTGACCGGCGCGGCGATTGGCGCGACTTCGGATGTGATGGCGCTGTCGATTGCCACCGGCTTGATCAAGGCGATTCTGGTGATGGTCGGCACCCCGGTGGCGGCGCGCTGGATGGGCTTGGATAACCCGCGCTCGGCGATGGTGTTTGGCGGTTTGGCCGGCACGGTGAGCGGGGTGACGGCGGGGCTGGCGGCGACGGATCGGCGGTTGGTGCCTTATGGGGCGTTGACGGCGACGTTTCATACCGGGCTTGGGTGTTTGCTCGGGCCTTCGGTGCTGTACTTCATTGTGCGTGGGCTGGTTGGCTGACTCTGGAGTTTGTGTTGTCTGGTCTGGCGTCATCGGGAGCAAGCCCCCTCCCACACTTGATTGGGTTCACATATCAAAATGCAGGAGGGGGCTCCCACATTTGATTGGGGGCGTAGATCAAAATGTGGGAGGGGGCTTGCTCCCGATAGCGGTCTGGCGGTTGGCATACATCCGACACTCCGCCAGCAGCGCGAGCAAATTCGGGTCGCGTTCCTTGGCCTTCAAGAACACCACGCCAATATGCTGCTGCAACCGATACCGCGGTTGCAGCGGTATCAGTTTCACCCGGTTCTCATACACCGCCGCAATCCTTCCCGGCAGCAGGGCATAGCCCACTCCCGAACTGACCATGCTCAGTAACGTGAAAATGTCATTCACCTGCATCGCGACCTTCGGTTCGAACCCCGCTTGCTTGAATACGCGATTGCCATCCTGGTGGGTGGCGAAGCCTTGCGTGAGGGTGATGAAGGTGGCGTCGCGAACGGCGGCGAGGTCGATCTGCTGCTCGCGATCGAACGGCGAGTCGGCCGGGGTGGCGAGGAAGATGTCGTCCGAGAACAGCGCGATCTGTTCGCAGTCAGGGTCGTTGGCGTGCTCATCGAGGGAGATCAGGATCGCGTCCACTTCCATATTCTTGAGCTTGTAGAGCAGGTCGAAGTTGGAGCCCAGGATCAGGTCGATGTTGAGTTCGCTGCGCCGGATTTTCAGGCCCATGATCAGTTGCGGCACGGTCTTGACCGTCAGCGAATACAACGCGCCGAGCTTGAAGCGTTCGGCGGAGAAACCCGCGGCTTCACGGGTCAGGCGCACGCTGTCGACCACATCGGCGACCAGTTTTTGCGCGCGCTCCTCCAGCACGTAGGCACTTTCCAGCGGGGTGAGGTTGCGCCCTTCATGTTTGAACAGTGGGCAACGCAGGGCATTTTCCAGGGAGTGGATGGCGCGGTGCACGCTGACGTTACTGGTTTGCAGCTCGGCGGCGGCGCGGGCCAGGTTACCGGTGCGCATGAACGCCAGGAAGATTTCCAGCTTCTTGAGGGTGAACTCTTCGTCGATCAGCATGGCCGTGGCTCTTGTTCGAATGCGTTCGATTGTGCCCGCAAAACCGCGTGGCGTCCTCGGAACGTCACAAGACGCTTGCACTCTTATGCGCAAGGTTGGACGCTAGCTCGCCAATGGTTAACGGTTAGGGAGGTCGGTGACAGATGTACCACGGTGAACGATTCAACGCCTGGAGCCATTTGCTCGGCACAGTGGCGGCGTGTATTGGTGCAGTGTGGATGTTGGTGGTGGCGAGCCTGGATGGCAGCCCGTGGAAGATTGTCAGCGTGGCGATTTATGGCTTTACGTTGCTGGTGCTGTACAGCGCGTCGACCGTGTACCACAGCGTGCGCGGGCGGCGAAAAGAGATCATGCAGAAGGTCGATCATTTTTCGATCTACCTGCTGATTGCCGGCAGTTACACGCCGTTCTGCCTGGTGACCTTGCGTGGCCCGTGGGGTTGGACGCTGTTCGGCATCGTGTGGGGGCTGGCGGTGATCGGCATCCTGCAGGAGATCAAGCCGCGCTCCGAGGCGCGCATCCTGTCGATCGTGATCTACGCGGTGATGGGCTGGATTGTGTTGGTGGCCGTCAAGCCGCTGATCGCCGCGCTGGGCACGGCGGGGTTTACCTGGCTGGCGGCGGGTGGGGTGCTGTACACCGTCGGCATCATCTTCTTTGCCTTGGAGGACCGGCTGCGGCATTCCCACGGGATCTGGCATCTGTTCGTGATCGGCGGCAGCCTGCTGCACTTCGTGGCGATCATGCATTACGTCTTATAAGCGCTCCAGTAGCTCCCTGGCGCGCAGTCCGAAGATCTCCACCAGCTTGGCCAGCATATGCGGCGGCGGCTCGTCGGCGCGGGTCAAGGCATACAGGGTGATGGGCAGCGGCGGTGTGAGCGTGCGGATGCAGGTGGTGGCCGTCGAGGCACCTGATGCAGTGAAGGGATCGATCACCGTCAAGCCCGCGCCGGACTCCACCATGGCCCGGGCCAGGGAGTAGGTCTGTACGGAGAGGGTCACCCGAGGCGCCGGGTCGACGCTTTCCAGGTAACTCTCGAGTTTTGCCGCCAGTGGGTCAGCGCTGGACAAGCCAATCAGCGGTGCGCCGGCCAGATCCGATAAAGCCAAAGGTTGAGCCGACTCGGTTTCGGGCCAATAGCCTTTGGACGCCAACGCCACCAGCACACCGTTGGCCAGCACCTGGGTGGTCAGCCCCGGATGGCCGGAGAAGTTGAGCGTCAGCGCCAGGTCGATCTCGCGCATCAACAGCTTGTGGACCAGCTCGCGGCTGTGATCGCTGGACAGCTCGCAGGCGATGTCCGGGTAGTCACGCTTCCACTCGAGCACCGCCGGTGGCAACAGTGACAATGCCAGCGCCGGAATCGCACCGATGCGCACGCTTTGCCCAGGCTCGTGGCGCAGGCTCTTGGCCAGGCGCCGCACCCCTTGCAGGCTCTGGGTGACTTTCTCCACTTCACTTTCCAGCGCCAGGGCTTCCGGGGTGGGCTGCAATTTACCGCGCACCCGCAGGAACAGCGGGAAGCCGAGCTGCAATTCGGCGTGTTGCAACACCTTGGTCACTGCCGGTTGCGAGACGTGCAACAACTGCGCGGCGGCGCTGACGGAGCCGGTCTGGCGGATGGCCTGGAAAATTTCGATATGCCGCAAGCGCATGGCAAGTCCATAACCTTTGTTTATAGGTGGACCATCTTTATTCATTGTCGGTGACCTGTCACCTGCCTCTACCCTTGGAACCTCTTACTTCAACCACGGGTGGCGGGGATGGCCAAGCGAGTTTGCATCATCGGCGGTGGCGTCATCGGTTTGGCCAGTGCCTACGCGTTGGTGCGGGCGGGCCATGAAGTGACACTGATCGAGGCTCGCGACAGTGTGGGCAGTGAAACCAGTTTCGCCAACGGTGGGCAGTTGTCTTATCGCTACGTCGCGCCGTTGGCCGACGCCGGTGTCCCCCTGCAAGCCATTGGCTGGTTGCTGCGCGGTGACTCGCCGCTCAGGCTGCGCCCGCGCCTGGACCTTCAGCAATGGCGCTGGATGGCCGCGTTCCTTGGTGCCTGCCGTGGCTCGGTCAACAAGAGCAATGCCGCGCACCTGCTGCGCCTGGCGTCCCTGAGCCAGGACACGTTGCAGCGCTGGCGCGAGGATGATCATCTGGACGGTTTCGACTGGCGGCGTAACGGCAAGTTGGTGACCTTCCGCCACTCGGCCACGTTTGAGCAGGCGCGCAGCAAAGTCACGGATATCCTCCAGCAGCAAGTGCTGTCGGCGGTGGATTGTGCGCGCCTTGAACCTGCACTGGCAGACGGTGGTTTTGTCGGCGGCATTTACACGCCGAACGAGGAGGTGGCTGATTGTCATGCCTTCTGCCGGCGGCTCGCCGAGCGGCTTGAGGCGTCGGGCCGGTGCAGGTTTTTACTGGGGCGGCGGGTGACTGCGATTCGCCACGCCAACGGCGTGGTGCGGGCCGTCGAGTTGGGCGACGAAGTGCTGCCCGTAGAACAACTGGTACTCGCGGCCGGCCATCGCAGTGCTGAGTTGGGCCTGCCGGGGTTGGCGCTGCCACTGTATCCGCTCAAGGGCTACAGCCTGAGCGTGCCCATCGGCCCACAGCACCGGGCGCCGAGCGTGAGCATCACCGACTACGACCGCAAGATCGTCTACGCGCGTATCGGTGAGCAACTGCGGGTGGCGGCCATGGTGGACATCGTCGGTTTTGACGCCCGCCTTGAACCCAAGCGCCTGGCGCTGATGAAGCGTCAGGCGTTGGAGACTTTCCCTCTGGCCGGCGACTATGCCCACGCGGTCGAATGGGCAGGCATGCGTCCGGCCACTCCGACCGGCGTGCCGCTGATCGGCGCCAGTGTTTATAGCAACCTGTGGTTGAACCTGGGCCATGGCGCGCTCGGGTTTACGCTGGCCAGCGGTAGCGGCCAACTGCTGGCTGAGTTGATTGGCCAGCAGGTTCCTTCCATTGATATGCAGGGCCTGGCGCCCCGCGCCGCATGAGGATGTCCCATGACCATCAGCCGAATCGACAGCAACGAGCGCCTCTCTGGCGCCGTCACCTTCAAGGACCTTGTATTTCTTTCGGGGCAGGTGCCGGGCGAAGGCCAGGACGTGGCGACACAAACCCGCGAGGTCCTGGCAAAGATCGATGCGCTGCTGGCCCAGGCCGGTAGCGATAAGGACCATCTGCTCAATGCGACTATTTATCTGAAAGATATCGGCGCGGGTTTTGCGCCGATGAATGAAGTGTGGTCCGCATGGCTATCCCCGGGCATGGCGCCAACGCGCACCACGCTGCAAGCGGAGCTGGCGCGGCCCAGTGTACAGGTGGAAATCAGCGTGATCGCCGTACGTCAATAATCCAAAAAACCAACGGAGCATAACAATGAAAAAAATCCTGTTGAGCGGCTGCACCCTGGGGCTTTTACTCGGGGCACAGGCTTATGCGAACGAAGCACCGCTGGAGGGCACGCTGAGCAAGATCGCCAGCAGCCGGTCCATCACCCTGGGCTACCGCGACGCATCGGTGCCGTTTTCCTACGTAGGGGACCAGAGCGGCAAGCCCATGGGGTATTCGGTGGAGTTGGCGAACAAGATCGTCGAGCGCATCCAGCAGAAAACCGGGGTGGCGGACCTCAAGGTCAAATACAACCTGGTGACCTCCCAGACCCGCATTCCCCTGGTGCAGAACGGCACCGTCGACCTGGAGTGTGGGTCCACCGGGGTGACGGCCGAGCGACAGAAGCAGGTGGCCTTCTCCTATGGCTTTATCTACGTGAAGGGCCAGTTGCTCACCGCCAAGGACAGTGGCATCCAGGGGTTCGACGACCTCAAGGGCAAGAACGTGGTGACCACTGCGGGCACCACCAACGAGCGCTTCCTGAAGAGCTATGACGCCGAGCACAAAACCAATATGTTCGTGATCAGCGCCAAGGATCATGGCGAAGCGTTCAAGATGCTGGAGACCGGCCGTGCGGCGGCGTTCTACATGGACGACGCGCTGCTGTACGGCGAGCGCGCCAAGGCCAGGGACCCGCACCACTGGGTGGTGGTCGGCAAGGAGCAATCGAGGGAAATCTACAGCTGCATGGTGCGCAAGGACGAACCGCAATTTCTGGCCGTGGTCAACGAGACACTCGGCGACCTGTATCGCAGCGGGGAGATCAACGGGATTTACCAGCGCTGGTTTGAACAGCCGATTCCGCCCAAGGGCCTGAACCTGGAATTCCCGATGACCGCTGAGTTGAAGGCCATTATCGCCAAGCCGGTCAGTGACCCGGTGGACTGATAACCCCGCCTGGATAGAGGTGGGAGATGGCTTGCTCCCACATTATCGGGATTAGTTTTACCAAACAGGCTTAGAAATCGCCCCACAGTTGTTGGGCCACCGCCAGCGCCACCACCGGTGCCGTCTCGGTACGCAACACCCGTGGGCCAAGGCGGGCGGCATGGTAGCCGGCGCCTTGGGCGGTTTCGACTTCGGCGTCCGTCAGCCCACCCTCGGGGCCAATCAGGAAGGCCAGGCTCGAGGGCTTGGCATGGCTGACCAGCGGCGCCGCGACCGGATGCAGCACCAGCTTCAGGTCGGCCTCGGTCTGCTTCAACCAGTCCGCCAACAGCAGCGGCGGATGGATTACCGGCACCGTTGAACGTCCGCATTGCTCGCAAGCGCTGATCGCCACCTGGCGCCAGTGCAGCAGGCGTTTTTCGGCGCGTTCGTCTTTGAGGCGCACCTCGCAACGCTCGCTGAAAATCGGGGTAATGGCGTTGACGCCCAGTTCGGTGGCTTTCTGGATCGCCCAGTCCATGCGTTCGCCCCGGGACAGGCCCTGGCCGAGGTGGATGTGCAGCGGTGATTCGGCCTGGCCTGCGAAACGCTCCGTCAGCTGCACGGTGACGCGCTTTTTGCCGACTTCCAGCAAGCTGCCCAGGAATTCCTGGCCGGAACCGTCGAACAATTGCACGGCGTCGCCTTCCGTCATGCGTAGCACGCGGCTGATGTAATGCGCCTGGGCTTCGGGCAATTCGTGATCGCCGAGACTCAGCGGGGTGTCGGTGAAGAAACGGGACAATCTCATTTGTGTTCTCTGGAAAAGGGTCTGCAGAGCGGACGCGCAACGTCCGGGGATGCGTTCCCACGCAGAGCGCGGGAACGATCAGTCAGCCGGGGTCGCGGAAGTCGGGGTGGAAGTTGTTGGGCACCGCCACGCTGACGCGGCTGTTGGTCGCAATATCGATGCCTTCGCTGGCCACCTCGGCGAGGAAGTCGATCTGCTGTGGCGTAATCACATAGGGCGGCAGGAAATACACCACGCTGCCCAGTGGCCGCAACAGCGCGCCACGTTCCAGGGCATGTTCGAAGACCTTCAGGCCACGGCGTTCCTGCCAGGGGTAGGCGGTCTTGGTGGCTTTGTCCTGGACCATCTCGATGGCTAGCACCATGCCGGTCTGGCGGACTTCCGAGACGTGGGGGTGGTCAACCAGATGCGCAGTCGCGCTGGCCATGTGCTGGGCCAGGGCCTGGTTATTTTCGATGACGTTGTCTTCTTCGAAAATATCCAGGGTGGCCAGGGCCGCCGCGCACGCCAACGGGTTGCCGGTGTAGCTGTGGGAGTGCAGGAAGGCGCGCAGGGTAGGGTAGTCGTCGTAGAACGCGCTGTACACGTCTTCGGTGGTGACCACGGCGGCCAGCGGCAGGTAGCCGCCGGTGAGGGCCTTGGACAGGCACAGGAAGTCCGGGCGGATGCCGGCCTGTTCACAGGCGAACATACTGCCGGTGCGGCCGAAGCCCACGGCGATTTCGTCGTGGATCAGGTGTACGCCGTAGCGGTCGCAGGCTTCGCGCAGCAGCTTGAGGTAGACCGGGTGGTACATGCGCATGCCGCCGGCGCCCTGGATCAGCGGCTCGACGATGACGGCGGCGACCGTTTCATGGTGCTGCGCCAGGGTCTGTTCCATGGCCTGGAACATAGTGCGCGAATGTTCTTCCCAGCTCATGCCCTCAGGGCGCAGGTAGCAGTCCGGGCTGGGCACTTTGAGGGTGTCGAGCAGCAGCGCCTTATAGGTTTCGGTAAACAGTGGCACGTCGCCTACCGACATCGCGGCGATGGTCTCACCGTGGTAGCTGTTGGTCAGGGTGACGAAGCGCTTCTTGTTCGGCAGGCCCCGGTTGAGCCAATAGTGAAAGCTCATTTTCAGCGCGACTTCGATGCAGGACGATCCATTATCGGCGTAGAAGCACCGGGTCAGGCCCTCCGGCGTCATCTGCACCAGGCGCTCGGACAGCTCAATCACCGGCTGGTGGCTGAAACCGGCGAGGATCACGTGTTCAAGCTGGTCGACCTGATCCTTGATGCGCTGGTTGATGCGCGGGTTGGCGTGACCAAACACATTGACCCACCAGGAACTGACGGCGTCGAGGTAGCGCTTGCCTTCGAAGTCTTCCAGCCACACGCCTTCACCGCGCTTGATGGGGATCAGCGGCAATTGCTGGTGGTCTTTCATCTGGGTGCAGGGATGCCACAGCACCGCGAGGTCGCGTTGCATCCACTGGTTGTTCAAGCCCATCGGTTTTCTCCTCGAAGCGGTCCTGCGCACCACGCAGGCGAAACAATCGCGCAAGCCTATGCAATGGGCGGCCGTGTCACAACCCATTACGTGCGAATAGGCAGTAAACACAGGACGGTCTGTCACGTTTCTTCTGGATAGTCCTTAATCCCTTGTTAATTTAATCTGCCTACTCTCAATATCGTATTTCTTGATATTTCAAAGCAAAATTTTCCGCTTTAATTCGATAGGTAAATCGCTAGGCTTGGCACAGCTCTTACGGGATTAAGTACATGCAGCTACGCAATTCAGAGGCCCGCTATGGTTGGGTCAGTATGGTCTTGCACTGGGGCGTTGCCCTGGTGGTGTTTGGTTTGTTCGCCCTGGGCTTGTGGATGGTCGGCCTCGATTACTACAGCGCCTGGCGCAAAGAAGCTCCGGATTTGCACAAGAGCATTGGCATCACGCTGTTTGCCATCATGCTGGTGCGGATCGTCTGGCGCTTGATCAGCCCGCCGCCACCACCGCTGGCCAGCTATAGCCGCCTGACCCGTATGGGGGCCGCATTTGGCCACGCGTTTCTCTATCTCGGGCTGTTTGCCGTGATGATTGCCGGTTACCTGATTTCCACCGCCGACGGTGTCGGTATCCCGGTGTTTGGCCTGTTTGAAATTCCTGCCTTGGTTTCCGGTCTACCGGACCAGGCAGATACCGCAGGTGTGGTGCATTTGTATCTGGCCTGGGTGCTGGTGGTTTTCGCCGGTTTGCATGGCGTGGCTGCATTGAAACACCACTTTATCGATCGTGATGTGACCCTGACGCGAATGCTGGGGCGCAAAGCCTGATGTTCAACCTCGACTCACAAGGAATAGAAAGCATGTTGAAAAAGACTCTCGCCGCTCTGGCAATCGGTTCTGCCCTGCTGTCCGCAGGTTCGGCAATGGCTGCCGACTATGTGATCGACAAAGAAGGCCAGCACGCCTTCGTCGACTTCAAGATCAGCCACCTGGGCTACAGCTACATCACCGGTACCTTCAAGGACCTGGACGGCAAGTTCAGTTTTGACGCGGCCAAGCCTGAAGACGCCAAGATCGAAGTCAATGTGCGCACTGCCAGTGTGTTCACCAACCATGCTGAACGTGACAAGCACGTCAACAGCAAGGACTTCCTGGAGTCGGGCAAATTCCCGGACGCCAAGTTCGTTTCCACCAGCGTCAAGCCAACCGGCAAGAATGCTGATGGCAAGCAGACTGCCGATGTGGCGGGCGACCTGACCTTCCACGGCGTGACCAAGCCTATCGTGGTCAAGGCTACGTTCCTGGGCGAAGGCAAGGATCCATGGGGCGGCTACCGTGCCGGCTTTGAAGGGACCACCTCGATCAGCCGCAAGGAGTTCAATCCGGGTGGCATGGACGTAGGTCCACAGTCCGACGTGGTTAATCTGTACATCACCTTTGAAGGTGTGAAAGCGAAGTAATTTTTGCCTCGCATACAAAAATGCCCCGCATCTTTCGATGCGGGGCATTTTTTATGGGGCTTGAAAACTCAGCGGTTGCGGGTCAGCAGCGCTGGTTTTTCACCACGAGGACGGCCTGGCAGTTGATCCAACTGCTCGGGTGTCGGGAAGCGGTCGGCTTTGGACTCCTTGTGGATGATCTTCGGCGCCGGGCCACCACGCGGGTTCTGCACGGCAGGTTCAGACGAGCGAGGCTGGTCGTCACGGGCCGGGCGGCGGTTACGCGAATCTTCGCGACGGGCCTGGCCGTCACGTGATGCGCCATTACGTCCGCCATTGCGCTTGGCTGGTGGGGTGCCGGCGGTGCCGCCGCTGCTGTTGCGTGGGCCGTTCTGGCGGCCGCCTTGAGGCTGGCCGCTGCGCGGAGCGCCCGCGCCCTGTGCCGGAGCACCTGGGCGGCGGCCACGGCCTTGCGCCGGTTTGGCCTGAGGCACGTAGTCGACGCGGTTACCGAAGTTGTCGATATCGTCGTCCAGGAACTCGTCCGGAGCACGGTCGGCTGCGGCGCGGGGTGGCTGGCTCGGCTGGCGCTGTTCGCGGGCCGGTGTGCCTTCGCGGGGCTTTTGCTCGCGGGCTGGGCGTTCGCCACGGCCGTTGGTCGCGGATTTTTCCTTGCCCTTGTCTTTGCCCTTGTCGCGACGCCCGCCGCCACCGCCGCCGCCGTTCGGGCCATCGCCCTTAGGACCGCGTGGGTTGCGTGGGTTGCGCACGTCCGGACGCTCGCGCGCTTCAGGCTTTTCAGCCTCTACGGCGCTGGCATCGAAGCCCATCAGGTCGCCGTCGGCGATCTTCTGCTTGGTCATGCGCTCAATGCTTTTCAGCAGTTTTTCTTCGTCCGGTGCAACCAGGGAAATGGCTTCACCCGAACGACCGGCGCGGCCGGTACGGCCGATACGGTGCACATAGTCTTCGTCGACGTTAGGCAGTTCGAAGTTGACCACGTGCGGCAACTGGTCGATATCCAGGCCTCGGGCGGCGATGTCGGTGGCAACCAGGATGCGTACGGTGCCGGCCTTGAAGTCGGCCAGGGCCTTGGTGCGCGCGTTCTGGCTCTTGTTGCCGTGGATGGCGACGGCGGTGAGGCCGTGCTTGTCCAGGTACTCGGCCAGGCGGTTGGCGCCGTGCTTGGTACGGGTGAACACCAGCACCTGTTCCCAGGCGCCGGCGGTGATCAGGTGGGCCAGCAATGCACGCTTGTGGCTGGCGGCCAGGCGGAACACACGTTGCTCGATACGCTCGACCGTGGTGTTCGGTGGCGTGACTTCGATGCGCTCCGGGTTGTGCAGCAGCTTGCCGGCCAGGGCGGTGATGTCCTGGGAGAACGTCGCCGAGAACAGCAGGTTCTGGCGCTTGGCCGGCAGGCGGGCGAGGACTTTTTTCACGTCATGGACAAAGCCCATGTCGAGCATGCGGTCGGCTTCGTCCAGTACGAGGATTTCGACGTGGGACAAGTCGACGCTGCCTTGACCGCACAGGTCGAGCAAGCGACCCGGGCACGCCACCAGCACGTCAACACCCCGGGACATGGCCTGAACCTGTGGGTTCATGCCGACGCCGCCGAAGATGCAGGCACTGACGAACTTCAAGTCGCGGGCATACAGCTTGAAGCTGTCATGTACCTGGGCTGCGAGTTCGCGGGTTGGGGTCAGGACCAGTACGCGCGGTTGGCGCGGGCCGTGACGCTGGGACTTGTCCGGATGACCGTTGGGGAACAACCGCTCCAGAATCGGGAGGGCGAAACCACCGGTTTTACCAGTACCTGTCTGTGCCGCAACCATCAGGTCGCGACCTTGCAACACGGCGGGAATGGCCCGCTGTTGCACCGGAGTAGGCTCGGTATAGCCCGCAGCCTCGATGGCGCGGACTAAAGCCTCGGAGAGACCGAGGGAAGCAAAGGACATGAGTAATCCTGTTTTAGTTAGGGCTTGGCCCAAAGGGATAATCTTGCCGGGCGTGAATGGCGCTTAGGGGAGCGCAACCCCGTCCGGTCCTGCTGCGTCTGGCGGGCACTCCACCGGCTCGCGCGGGCTGAAAGCTGCGCAGTAGCTGGGTTAGGTGCCTTTTTCAAGACCTCAGCGGCCGGGCGTAAGCCTGGCGGAAAGGCCGGAGTATAACAGAGCAATCACTGCGCGCTGCTTTCCTGCTGCTCAACGGTTCCTGCGGGCGTGGTAACCGGGGTGGTGTGTAGGTGGGCATCGCCATATTTTGCGCTCAATACGGCATAGGCCGGCTCTTGTTTGAAACGCTTGAGCTCGGCGGCGAAACGTTGCACCAGCAGGTCCATGCCCGCGCCACGGCGTACGGCCAGAAATTGCTGCTGGCGACTGACCACCAGCGGTGCCTGGCTGACCTTGCCTTCCAGGCCCAGGTCCTTGATCACATGCATTCCCACGCGTCGGTCAGTGATCAGCAGGTCGATGCGCCCCAGCATGAGTTTGCCGAAATTGGCTTCGTGGCTGGGAGCGGGTTCGCGGTTGAAGGCCGTGGAGTCACTGAAGGCGCTGCCATACAGGTAGCCTGGCGAGATGCCGACCGTCAGGCCGCGCAACTCGTCCAGGGTCTTGGCGGGGTGAGGGCGTTCGTTGGCGTAGAACAGCACGAACTCGACCTCCGATAACGGCTCGCTGGGGTAAAGCAGCAGGGCATCGCGGTCGTGGCTGTGGAAAATATCCAGCGCACCATCGGCGTGGCCTTGGTCGAGCATTGCCAGGCAGCGCTTCCAGGGCAGGAACTGCCATTGCACATCCACCCCCAGGCGCTGGAACACGGTCACCGTGGTTTCATAGTCGAGCCCGCGCATGGTGCCGTTGTCGTCGTAGACGTAGGGCGTCCAAGGCTCAGTGACAATGCGCAGCTTCTCGCCGTAAGCGGCCAGGCTCAGGCAAGCGAAAAGCGCAGCAGTCAACAGCTTTAAAATGACGGGCATGCCGGGAGATTACGACGCTCCAGCCCTAAAGAGAAGCTCTGGCACGCGCATTGGCGGCGCGAGCTATTTCGCCGCAGCGTCCATCAAGTGGGCATGGGCCTTGATCGGAGGTGGGGCGGATTTCGCAGTTCCTTGGCTACGTAAAACGACAAAGGCCCTCGTCTGGACGAGGGCCTTGGCACAACCGGGCAAGCGTTAGCGTGGCAGCTTGAGGTTGTTCCAGATGGCAAGGCTGGGTTCAGCCTGGTTCAGGGTATAGAAATGCAGCCCTGGCGCACCGCCTTGTAACAATTGTTCGCACATTTGCGTGATGACCTGTTCACCGAACGCCTGGATGCTCTTGACGTCATCGCCATAGGCTTCCAGTTGCTTGCGCACCCAGCGTGGGATTTCAGCGCCGCAAGCGTCGGAGAAACGCGCCAGCTTGCTGTAGTTGGTAATCGGCATGATGCCCGGCACGATTGGGATGTTCACGCCCATGGCCCGTACACGCTCGACGAAGTAGAAGTAACTGTCGGCGTTGAAGAAGTACTGGGTGATCGCGCTGTCGGCGCCGGCATTGGCCTTGCGTACGAAGTTGCGCAGATCGTCTTCGAAGTTACGTGCCTGAGGGTGCATCTCCGGGTAAGCCGCCACTTCGATATGGAAGTGATCGCCGCTTTCTTCGCGGATGAAGCTCACCAGGTCATTGGCGTGGCGCAGTTCACCGCTGGCCATCCCCATACCGGACGGCAGGTCACCACGCAGGGCGACGATACGCTTGATGCCGGCTTGCTTGTATTGGGTCAGCAGGCTGCGCAGGTCGGCCTTGCTATCGCCCACGCACGACAAGTGCGGAGCGGCGGGAACTTTGACTTGGCTTTCCAGCTGCAGCACGGTGTTGATCGTGCGGTCGCGGGTGGAGCCGCCGGCACCGTAGGTGCAGGAGAAGAAGTCAGGGTTGTAGCGGGCCAGTTGCTCAGCAGTGGCCATCAGTTTTTCATGCCCAGCATCGGTCTTGGTCGGGAAGAACTCGAAGCTGTAGCGACGGTCTTGGGACATGGTCGGATCCTTGGAAACTCAAAATGCCGGGAGGTGTACACCGTCAATGTGGGAGGGGGCTTGCTCCCGATAGCAGTCGTTCAGTCAACAGAGCTGTTGAATGTGCTACCGCCATCGGGGGCAAGCCCCCTCCCACATAAAGCCCGCTCTCCCGTGAGTAGAGAGCGGGCAGCAGGCAAATCAGTAGCGGTAAGCGTGCGGCTTGAACGGACCTTCAACGGTCACGCCGATGTAGTCGGCCTGGGTCTTGGTCAGTTGAGTCACAACGCCGCCGAAGCCGCGGACCATTTCCAGGGCCACTTCTTCGTCGAGTTTCTTCGGCAGTACTTCTACCGTCAGGCGCTCGGCTTTCTGGGCCGGCGACAGGTCGGCGTACTTCTGGCCGAACAGGAAGATCTGTGCCAGTACCTGGTTGGCGAACGAGCCGTCCATGATGCGGCTTGGGTGGCCGGTGGCGTTGCCCAGGTTAACCAGGCGGCCTTCAGCCAGCAGGATCAGGTAGTCGTCGTTCTGCGGGTCGAAATCGCCGGCACCGGTACGGTGAACCTTGTGTACCTGCGGCTTCACTTCTTCCCATGCCCAGTTCTTGCGCATGAAAGCGGTGTCGATCTCGTTGTCGAAGTGACCGATGTTGCAGACAACAGCACGCTTCTTCAGGGCTTTGAGCATGTTCGCGTCGCAAACATTCACGTTGCCGGTCGTGGTGACGATCAGATCGATCTTGCCCAGCAGGGCCTTGTCGATGCTCGCTTCGGTGCCGTCATTGACGCCATCGATAAACGGCGAAACCACTTCGAAGCCGTCCATGCAGGCTTGCATGGCACAGATCGGGTCGACTTCGGAGACTTTGACGATCATGCCTTCCTGACGCAGCGACTGGGACGAACCCTTGCCCACGTCACCGTAGCCGATCACCAGGGCTTGCTTGCCCGACAGCAGGTGGTCGGTGCCGCGCTTGATGGCGTCGTTCAGGCTGTGACGGCAGCCGTACTTGTTGTCGTTCTTGCTCTTGGTCACCGAGTCGTTGACGTTGATGGCCGGGATTTTCAGCTCGCCCTTGGCCAGCATGTCCAGCAGGCGGTGTACGCCAGTGGTGGTTTCTTCGGTCACGCCGTGGACGCGGTCCAGGATGGCCGGGTATTTCTTGTGCAGCAGCTCGGTCAGGTCGCCGCCGTCGTCGAGGATCATGTTGGCATCCCAAGGCTTGCCATCTTTGAGGATGGTTTGCTCCAGGCACCACTCGTACTCTTCTTCGGTCTCGCCTTTCCAGGCGAATACCGGGATACCGGCGGCAGCGATCGCGGCAGCGGCCTGGTCTTGAGTCGAGAAAATGTTGCAGGACGACCAGCGTACTTCGGCACCCAGTGCAACCAGGGTTTCGATCAGCACGGCAGTCTGGATGGTCATGTGGATGCAGCCGAGAATCTTCGCGCCCTTGAGCGGCTGCTCAGCGGCGTACTTGCGACGCAGGCCCATCAGGGCAGGCATTTCGGATTCGGCGATAAAGGTTTCGCGACGGCCCCAGGCAGCGAGGGACATGTCGGCGACTTTGTAGTCGTTGAAATCTGCAGGCGTGTTGACAGCGCTCATGAAGAGCCTCCATTCGTAGTGTGCGAATGGGCGCCGTTGTGCGTTTAGTATCAGGCCAGGGCAACCAGGCCGGACAACGCCCCATCCGAGCCTGACAGGTTGAACCTGCTGCAGCGCCCCTCGGACAGGTGGCGGGAGAACGGTATCAATCGTAGATGACCGTTTTGAAACGGTGGCGATTATAGCCGTGTGCGCCTGACTTCCCAAGCCTTTCCGTCGGTCATATGAAGATCGCTCATGGGGTTGATAGGCAATGGCTCATAGAGCCAGAGCCCAGGCTCTGCCATGATGTCACCCATCATTCGGCAAGACGCTTTGGAGTGACCATGAACTTCCACACCCGCAAGTGGGTAAAACCTGAAGACCTCAACCCCAACGGCACCCTGTTCGGCGGCAGCCTGCTGCGCTGGATCGATGAAGAAGCGGCCATCTACGCGATTGTCCAACTGGGCAACCAGCGCGTGGTGACCAAGTACATTTCCGAAATCAACTTCGTCAGCGCTTCGCGCCAGGGCGACATCATCGAACTGGGCATCACGGCTACCGAGTTCGGCCGCACCTCCATCACCCTGACCTGTGAAGTGCGCAACAAGATCACGCGTAAAAGTATCCTCACCGTGGAAAAAATGGTGTTCGTCAACCTCGGCGAAGATGGCTTGCCTGCGCCCCATGGGCGTACCGAGATCAAATACGTGAAGGACCAGTTCCAGGACGACGCCGTCGCCGGGTAGGTGTTGAATCTTTACCGGGTTATTCCGTAAGGATCTTTGCGTGGCTCTCTTATCACTCAGGCCTACACCCTGTAGAGAGAGCCCCGTGTATGAAAGTGTCAACCTCGCCTGTCCAATCTTCGTTTCCTCAAGCGCTCGAACAGGCGGTGAAGACGCCTCTGCTCAAAGAGGTGGGCCCGCGCAAGTTAAGCCTTCATCGTTACAGCGATGGCCGCGTAAAAGTGGTTCTGTCGCCGCCGGCGGTGAGCCATCTTGTGCTCAGTGGTGGCGGTGCGAAGGGTATCGCTTTCCCCGGAGTGCTACAGGCGCTCGAGCAGGCCAATAAGCTCCCTGGCGTCAAAGTGATTTCCGGTTCATCGGCCGGAGCGATTTCCGCGACGCTGATCGCCAGCGGCATGGGCGCGCAGGCGTTCGGTGAGTTGTCGAACAGTATCGACCTGCCCAGCCTGCTCAATAGCCAGGACCCGGTGACGGCCTGGCTGCAAACCATCAGTTCCGAACTTGGCAAGCTCGCCGGTTGTCTGCCAGGCGCCGCCGGCAACATTTCCCAACTGCTGCTGACCCTGTTGCCGCGCCTGCAAACCGAGGCCTCGCCGCTGGAGGAGATGATACGCAACGAGTCGCGCAAGTCGATCCTCGCCCATATCGCCGCAATGCCCGGGGCCAAGCCGCCCGCCGAGGTGATGAAGATCACCGCCAGGCTCAGAGCCGGTGGTGCGCCGACGTTCCGCGATCTGGAGGTGTTGAGCCGGCATATCCCGGCCATCAAGTCACTCAATATCACCGGCACGGGCATGTTCGATGGGCGGCCGCAGTTGGTTGTGTTCAACGCCAGCCTCACCCCGGATATGGACATTGCCCGGGCAGCGCGTATCTCGGGTGCCTTGCCGGGGCTGTTCAAAAGCCCTGAGGAGCAAGGCCATGCATTCCAGGCACAGGCTCAGATCACGGCGTTTCAGGACGGTGGCCTGCTGGCCAATACGCCCGCGCCGGGGGTGATCGGCGGCGCCGTTGCGCAGGGCCCGTTGAATCGGCCCGAGTCGCTGGTCGTCGAGTTTGAGTCCGCAGCAGCAGGGCCGAGAAAAAGTGGGGGATTCTTCAGTCATTTGGTCGACCGCTTTACCGGTACGCCCCACGCCGCAGCGGGCGCTTATCAGGAGCAGCAACTCAAGGCGTATCGCGATCAGACGGTGACCTTGCCGCTGAAAACCAACAAAGGTGACTTTCGCGGCCTGCTCAACGGTACGGTCAACTTCACCATGACCCCCGAACAGAAACAGGAGCTGCAGGCACGCAGCCGGCAAGCGGTCGCAGGGCATCTGGATCAGCGTGCGCAGGCGCGTGAAACGCACGAGTTTCCCTCATTGGAAAGTGCGGTGCTGGCGATGGACGATGAACTGCTTGCCGGCGTGCAAACGGAACTCCAGAAAGACCCGGCTGCCGCACAGGTGCTGATGTTTCGCAGGCATGCACAACAAGCCTTGCACGCCTTGGACAGCGCCATCAGCGAGGCCAATCAAACCGGTGGCGCCCTCAAGGTCACGCCCAAGGTGGCGGCAGCCTTGCGTAACCTGGACGCGCTGGCCCGTAAACCTGAGCACATCGAGTGGCTGGCGCAGCGCTTGAATGCGCCGGGCCAGCGCAACTTCCAGCAGTTGCTGCAAGTGGCTGCCAAACAAGCTTCGCCCCTGTCCAAAGTGATGAGCAGTGCCGTCGCTGAGATGAAAAGACGCGATATCGCGGTGAAAGCCGAGAATTTCACGCGTGAAGTGATTTACCCCTCAATGCACCGCCCGGGCCAATCGAAGGCCAATCTTGAGTTATTGCAGCGCTCGGCGCGTGACTTGGCCGATGCGACCACGCCCGCCGAGTTCAACCGCGTACTCGACGGCATCATTGAGCACTACGGTGCGCGCAATAAACCCTGGAGCAAGCCGGTCAGGTCGACCACCGTTGAAATGGCCAAGGCCTGGCGCATTCCGGTTTAAATACGGTGCCACTGAACAGCCATCGTTGCGGCGTGTCGTAGCTACAGGAACCCCCTAAGGACACTGTAGATCATGGCCACCCCCGAAGACGGCAAGACCCCCAACCTGTCGCAGGAAGAGCAGCAGGACGTAGACAAAAACCAGCCGCCCCGCGCGGCTGTGTTGCATGAAATCATCCGTACCCAGGGCGACCAGGAACTGGAGCGCAACGTTGCGGCGTTGTGGTGGTCGGCGCTGGCAGCCGGGTTGACCATGGGGTTGTCATTGATGGCCATGGGGCTGCTCAACTCGCGCTTGCCGGAGGGCGAAGCCTTCAAGGTCATCGCCAGTTTCGGCTATTGCGCGGGGTTCCTCGCGGTGATCCTGGCGCGCCAGCAACTGTTCACCGAGAACACCCTGACCGCCGTGCTGCCGGTGATGAGCAAACCTACGCTGAACAATGCGGGTCGGCTGCTGCGGCTGTGGTCCGTGGTGCTGGTGGGTAACTTGTGCGGCACCTTGCTGGTTGCCTACGTGATGCTTCACTTGCCGATCTTCGACAGCAAGACCGACCTTGCCTTCCTCGAGATCGGGCGCAAGATCATGGAGAACGACGCCGGCCAGATGTTCGCCAAGGGCATCGTTTCCGGCTGGATGATCGCCACCATGGTGTGGATGATCCCGTCGATGGAAAGCGCCAAGATCTGGATCATCGTTCTGATCACCTACCTGATGGCGCTGGGCGACTTCACCCATATCGTGGTGGGGTCGGCGGAAGTGTCCTACCTCGTGTTTGCCGGTGAACTGTCGTGGCATGACTTCTGGCTGGTATTTGCCGGCCCGACCCTGGCCGGCAACATCATTGGTGGCAGCTTCATCTTTGCGTTGATCAGCCATGCGCAGATCCGCAGCGAAGGCAGCCTGCCCCGCAAACAAGCTGCGGACCCAAGGCATCCGCAGCCCATCAACAAGGATCAGTGAGGTTCGGGTGTGGCCTCGGGTTCGCCCTGGGTCACATGCTTGACCAGCTTGCCGATGCTCAAGCCCTGCAGCAGGATCGATGACAGCACCACGATGTAGGTGATGCTCAGCAACAGGTCGCGTTCCGGGCCCAGCGGCAAGGCCAGGGCCAATGCCACCGAAACGCCGCCGCGCAAGCCGCCCCAGGTGAGAATGCGGATGGTGCCACGCGGCACGCTGCGCCAGCGACGCAGCAGCAGGATCGCGGGAGCCACCGTCAGCAGGCGCGACAGCAGGATCGCCACGGCCAGCAAGCTTGCCGCCAATACATGCAGCCAGTTGAACGGCAGCAGCAACAGCTCCATGCCGATCAGCGCAAACAGCAGGGCGTTGAGCATGTCATCGAGCAGTTCCCAGAAACCGTCCAGGTAGCGCCGGGTCATGTCGTTCATTGCCAGCTTGCGGCCCAGGTTGCCGATGATCAGCCCCGCGACCACCATCGCAATCGGTGCAGAGACGTGCAGTTCGGTGGCCATCGCCGAGCCGCCGATGACCAGGGCAAGGGTCAGCATCACTTCGATCTGATGCTGTTCAATGCTTTTGATCATCAGGTACACCAGGTAACCAATCAAGCCGCCGAACACCACGCCACCCAACGCCTCGTGGGCGAACAGCATGGCGGTGGCACCCACGGTGGGGGTTTCGCCCAACTGCGCGATGCCCAGCAATACGGTAAACACCACGACCGCTGTGCCGTCGTTGAACAGCGATTCGCCGACGATGGTGGTTTTCAAGGGTTTCGAGGCGTTGGCGGTACGCAGTACGCCGAGCACCGCAATCGGGTCAGTGGGCGAAATCAGCGCGCCGAACAGCAGGCAGTAGAGGAAGCTCACGTGCCAGCCAAACAGGGCAAAGATGTAATACGCCAGGCTGCCGATCACCACGGTAGCAATCAACACGCCGAAGGTTGCCAGCAGGCCGATGGGCCAGCGGTAACTGCGCAGGTCGTTCAAGTTGACGTGCAAGGCGCCGGCAAACAACAGGAACGACAGCATCCAGTTCATCAGCAAGTCGCCGAAGTCGATCTGGCCGATCAGTTGCTGGATGCGGTCTTCCAGGCCAGGGTAGCCAAGCACGCTCAACCCTTGCAGGATCAGTGAGAAGAGCAGGGCCGTGACCATCACGCCAATAGTGGGCGGCAGGCCGATAAAACGGAAGTTCACATAGGTGAGCAGTGTGGTGAGGCAAATGAAAGCGGCGACAAGTTCAAGCATCCGGGGTCCTTGGAAGTGGTTTGGATCGTTCGTCAATGGGTGGATGGACCGCAGCAGCGGTGGGATGTTGCAAGCGCTGGATAGAACCTTTTCGGTTCGACAGGGCTCATAGCGGGTGAGTGCGGTCGCGAATGTTTAGTGCTAAAACTCTAACCGCTGGTTAAAACAACAAAAGGAATCTGTGATGACGGTGGCATTCTGGTGTGTATTGATCGCGATTTTCCTACCTTACCTGTGCACGGGAGTGGCCAAGTTCAGCGGCGGCAAATTCGGACCGCGGCAGAACCACGACCCACGTGCCTTCCTGGATACCCTCGACGGGGTAGCCAGACGCGCCCACAACGCACAACTGAACAGCTTTGAGGTGACGCCGGCATTCGCCGCGGCGGTGATTATTGCGCACCTGGCCGGTACGGCGTCGCTGGTGACGATCAACGTGCTGGCCGTGTTGTTTATCACCAGTCGCTTGCTGTACATCATTTGCTACCTGGCGGACTGGGCGATGTTGCGTTCGCTGGTGTGGTTCGTGGGCATGGCGTTGATTGCGAGTTTCTTCTTTGTCTCGATCTGACGCGTGACGCAATGGCGAGGGAGCTTGGCTCCCTCGCCACAGGTCAGCATCAGGTGCCGGCAGGCGCGTCCGGCACTTGTGGCAATGCAGCACCTTTAGGCCACAACATCCAGATCTGCCCCTGCTGCTTCATGTTTCCGGCCAATTCACCCGCAGCATCCCCCGTGCCCCAGAACAAGTCCGCACGCACTTCACCGGTGATCGCACCACCCGTGTCTTGCGCGGCGACGGGCCTTGAGATCGGTGAACCATCGGGTTTGGTCGTCGACAGCCACAACAGGCTGCCGAGCGGAATGACCTTGCGATCAACGGCCACGCTATAACCGGCCGTCAACGGCACATTCAAAGAGCCCCGTGGCCCTTCGTTACTGTCGGGGCGGGCGCTGAAGAACACGTAGCTGGGGTTGCTCGCCAGCAGTTCCGGAATGCGCTGTGGATGGGCCTTGGCCCAGGCGCTGATGGCGCCCATGGTCACATCGTCCTTTTTCAGTTCGCCTTGCTCTACCAGCCAGCGTCCGATCGGGCGATAGGGGTAACCGTTCTGGTCGCCGTAACCCACGCGTAGTTGGCGCCCGCCTGGCAGTTGAATACGCCCCGAGCCCTGGATTTGCAGGAACTGCAGGTCCATCGGGTTGGTCAGCCAGGCAATCGGCTTGGCGGTCGAGCCTTGGCTGTTGAGGGTGCCGGCGTCGTCATAGGGCTTGAGTACGCGACCTTCCAGGCGACCACGCAGGCGCTTGCCCTTGAGTTCGGGGTAGATACTTTCCAGGTTGACGATGATCAGGTCGTCCGGCACGCCATACACCGGCACATGGGCCGTGGCGGTTTCGGTCAGGCTGCCGGGGTAGACCGGCTCGTAGTAGCCGGTGATCAGGCCGTTCGGAGTGTTGTCGGCCGAGCGCAGGCCAAATACATCCAGGCGTTCCTTGAGAAAACCACGAACCGCCTCGGCATTGCCCGGCACGTTCACCGCGGCCGCACAGGTTGCACCCCACACCGGATCGGCCTTGAGGCGTTGGCAGGCACTGCGCCAGGACTCAAAACCGGCCAGCAGGTCGCTGTCGGACACGCTTGGCAAGGCTTCCCACGGCGCGCTCACATAAGTGGCGATAGCATGGGGTTTGGGGGCTTGCGGTTGATTGGCGTCTTTGCCGCCGTCACAGCCCGCCAGCAGCGCGATGATCGGCAGAGCCCACGCCAGGCGGTTCCAAGGTTTGAAGGTGAGATTCATATACAGCAATTCCTGAAGCGGTCACCCGTGCATTCATGCCAGTGGGCAAACCTTACTATTAATATGGCTATTGGTCTTTGCGGGCGGGGCGAGGATACTGGCCGCCGTTCCCGTGACCTTGAAGCCATCATGACTTTTAAAAAACTGACCGTGGTATTGCTGGCCTGCCTGACGTTGTCCGCCTGTGGCGGTGTTGATCCGAATTCGCCGCTGGGTCAGCGCAAGGCGATCTTCAAGCAGATGCTCAAAACCGGCGAAGACCTGGGTGGCATGTTGCGCGGACGCATTCCGTTCGACGGCGCAAAGTTTGCCGAAGGTGCGGTCAAGCTGGACGCGTTGTCCCACGAACCGTGGAAACATTTCCCAAGCGTGCGTGAAGAAGACCATACCAGCGCCAAGGATAACGTGTGGCAACAACAGGCCCGTTTTCAGGAACTGGCGCGTAACCTTGAGGCGGCCACCGGTGAACTGGTGATCGCCAGCCAAGTCCAGCCTTACAAAGCCAGCAACCTGGGGCATGCCGTGCAGAAAGTCGAAGATGCCTGCTCCGCCTGCCATAAGCAGTTCCGAGACCATTGACCGGTTTTATTTGTCGAGTTCTTCCACGGCGTCCTGCAGCTCTTTGCGCGAGTCGGCGAGCTTGTCCTTGCGCTTGTTGATCTTGTCGGCGTCACCCTTTTTCATCGCCTTGTCGAGGTCGGCCTGACGGCGGCTGACTTCGTGCTTGGCGTCGAGCACTTTGTTTTCACGTTCTTTGCGCAAGGAGGCGTCAGTGCAGTGGGTGGTGACTTCGCTCAGGGCTTTTTCCAGGCCGGCCTGCTGCTCGCTGTTACCGTGCACCTTGGCTTGTTCGATCTGCGTGCTGATGGCCTGGCGCTTGGCGGCGCAGCCGGTGAGTGGTGAGTCTTCTTCGGCTGCCAGCAACGGTGTGGTCATGAAGCTTGCGGCGGTCAATAGGGCAAGGGGGGCGAAAAAATTCATGTGGAACTCCAAAGTCGCGATCCGATGGCAGGATGAATTCTGCCGGGGTTAAAGGTAGTTGGCCTGGGTTCAAAACCCGTCTATTCCGGCCGTACGTAATGTTTGAGCCAGCGCCTGCACTTGCGGGTCGTGAAAAAAAGCGCTGAGTTGCGCGGCGCGACCCGGGCCTATGCCGTCGGTGGCGAGCCAGGCTTGTGTGTCCCGGGCAGCCAGGGTTTGCCAGCCGCCTTCCAGGTTGTTGCGTGCCGAGGGCGGTACGCCCAGGGCTTTGAGCCATTGTGCAAAAGGGCGTTGCCGGGCGCTGTGGATGTTGTCGAGCAGCCGCGCACGGCTGCGGTCGCCGAAGCCGTCAATGTTAGCAAGCTCTGTCGCATCCAGGGTTAACCAATCGAGAAAGCCTGCGATTAGACCGGCCTGGATCAATATGTTCCAGGTCTCGCGGCCCATATGCGGTAAAGCCAGGCCCTGGTTGCTGCTGAGCCAGGTCAGGCGCGCGAGCAACTGCTCCTCGCAGCCGGGGTCCAGTTGCCAGCAGCTCAAGGCATGGAACGCGTGGGCGTCGGGCACTTGCACTTGCACCCGGGTCTTGTTGCGCAGGATGACTTCGTCCAATCGTGGGATCACCTGGCCGGCCAGGCTGATGGACACCTGGTCTCCGGGGCGGATATCCAGGGTTTGCCAGCGCATGAGGGAGCCGACGCTGACCCGGCTGATCTGCCGATCATCCAGGCGCACGGGTTCCAGTTCCAGAATGGGGGTGATGCGCCCCGTGCGACCGATCTTGAATTGCACCTTGCGGACCAGTGCCAGGGCCTTGGCGGCCGGGTATTTCCAGGCGACTGCCCAGTAAGGTGCGGCGACTTGCCAGCGTTCGGCGGGTGCGCGCGCGGCCTGGTGCAGCACCACGCCATCGCTGGCGAAGGGCAGAGGTTGGTTGTACCAATAAGTGCGCCAATGCGCGGCTTCGCTGATGTGCTTGATAGGGTGGCTGTAACGTTCGCTGTCGCTGAAACCCCAGCGTGCCAGGGTCGCCAGGCGCTCGGAGAAGCTGGCCGGGCCTTCTGGCCAGGCCCAGACGAAAAGGCCGATTCCGGCGGCTTCGACGTCACTCAACTGGTGGCGGTTCATCAGGCCGGCTACTTTGCTGCGGGCATTGAGCCCGCCCTGTGCCGACTGCACGTGTGCATCCAGGCGCCAGTAAAGCTCGCCTTGCAACACGACATCGATGGGCTCCGGCAGTTGCTGGGCGATCGCGGCGATCTTGCTGGCGGAGGCGGACCAGTCCTGGCCGAGCACGCCATCGCCGCGACTGATGACTTGGCTCAAGCGCCCGTTGCGATACACCAATGTCACCGCCACGCCGTCGACCTTGGGTTGAATCCAGACGTCTTGGCGGTGCCCAAGCCAGTCGCCGACGGCCGATTCATCCAGCAACTTTTCGAGGCCGGTGTGTACCACCGGATGAGGCTGCGTGCCCCGTGAACTGGCCAGGGGTGAGTCGGTGTCCGGTGTGGGTTGGGGAAAACATTCGCGCCACCGGCTCAGGCGCTGGCGGGCCTGGTCGTAGAGCTCGTCACTGACGGGGGATTGGCCGAGGCGGTGGTAACGGTCATCCCACAGGTGTATTTGCCTGGCCAGGGCGTCGAACTGTGAGCGGGTCCGGTTGGTGCAGTCTTCGGCCGTGACCCAAAAAGGTAGAGCACTCAGCAGTAAAACCATCAGCAAGCGCATCATGAGCATCCTTGCTCGAAAAGGGTGCCCAGCCTAAGTGATCCACGCAGCCACAAAAAAGCCCCGAACGAGCGGGGCTTTTTACTGGGTGTTTCGGCTTACTTGAACAGGCCGCCCAAGGCTTTCACCGCGTCGTTGTTCTGTGCCTTGGCCTGCTGCTTTTGCTGGCTGGCGTCGACTTTGGCCTGGGATTCGGCGAGTTTGTTGCAACCTTTGTTGACTTGTTCCAGCGCAGCCTCAAAGGCCTTCACTTTCAAAACGTCGTTCTGGGCGTCGGCGGCATCGATCTTGGCTTGCAGGTCTTTGGCGTGTTGCTGGCAATCGCCGGAATTACCGCCGCCCAGTTGGGAGCTCAGGGCACCGCTCAGTGCGCTCAGGTCTGCGGCGTGAGCCGGCAGGGTGAACAGGCTGAGCAGAACGGCGGCAGGGGCGAGCGTGGAAATGCGCATGAAAAACCTCAATGTTCGATTGCCTGCGCGCTTATCCGTCCCGGGCGGGCGCAGTGCAATATCCAGATGGAGGTGAAGGGCCCGAGAGGGCGCGGATTCTAGAGGGCCATTATTTGGCCTGCAAGGTTTGGATCCAAAATATGTGACCGTTGTGCGTAAACCTGCGGGCAATAAAAAGCCCCGCCGGGCTAACCCGGTGGGGCTTTGAGTACCGCGAAGGATTACAAACCGGCAGCGGTGCGCAGGTCGTTGGCGCGGTCGGTTTTTTCCCAGGTGAAGGTGGTGAAGGTGTCGTCGCCGACGGTCTTCTGTGCAGGTGTACGGCCGAAGTGGCCATAGGCTGCGGTTTCCTGGTACATCGGATGCAGCAGGTCGAGCATGGTGGTGATCGCGTAAGGGCGCAGGTCGAAGATTTCGCGTACCAGCTTGATGATCTTGTCGTCGCTGATCTTGCCGGTGCCGAAAGTATTCAGTGAGATCGACGTAGGCTGCGCTACACCGATGGCGTAGGACACTTGAATCTCGCAACGCTCGGCCAGGCCGGCGGCGACGATGTTCTTGGCCACGTAACGACCGGCGTAGGCCGCCGAGCGGTCAACCTTGGATGGGTCTTTGCCCGAGAACGCGCCACCGCCGTGACGGGCCATGCCGCCGTAGCTGTCGACGATGATCTTGCGACCGGTGAGGCCGCAGTCGCCCACCGGGCCACCGATGATGAACTGGCCGGTTGGGTTGATGTGGAACTGGGTGTCTTTGCTCAGCAATTCGGCAGGCAGCACGTGCTTGACGATCAGTTCCATCACGCCTTCACGCAGGTCGGCGTAGGACACGTCCGGGTTGTGCTGGGTCGACAATACAACAGCGTCGATCCCGACCACCTTGCCGCCGTCGTAGCGGCAGGTCACCTGGGATTTGGCGTCCGGGCGCAGCCATGGCAGCAGGCCGGATTTACGGGCTTCGGCCTGGCGCTGTACCAACTGGTGCGAGAAGGTGATCGGCGCCGGCATCAGCACGTCGGTCTCGTTGCTGGCGTAGCCGAACATCAGGCCCTGGTCGCCCGCGCCTTGATCTTCCGGCTTGGCACGGTCCACGCCCTGGTTGATGTCGGGGGACTGCTTGCCGATGATGTTCATCACGCCGCAAGTGGCGCCGTCGAAGCCGACGTCGGAGCTGTTGTAGCCGATGTCGGTGATCACATCACGGACGATCTGCTCCAGGTCGACCCAGGCCGAAGTGGTCACTTCGCCAGCGATGATCGCTACACCGGTTTTCACCAGGGTCTCGCACGCCACGCGGGCGAACTTGTCTTGAGCAATGATGGCGTCCAGCACCGCATCAGAAATCTGGTCGGCGATTTTGTCCGGATGCCCTTCAGACACGGACTCGGAGGTGAAAAGGGAGTATTCGCTCATCTCGATGTTTTCCTGATATTTACCGATGGTGAGTGTCGCCAGCCGGTCGCTGAAAGTGGCGAACCTGGATCTGGAAACCATTACGTAAACCTACATAGAGGCTTTCCCCGGGAACGAGTCCCGCAGCGGTGGCCCAACGGGCCAGATCGTCCTGTTCAAAACCCAACCAGAGATCACCGCAGGCCTCCCTGGCCCAATTCTGGTTGTGGCTGCATAGATCCGTAACCAGCAGGCTACCGCCGGGGTGCAGCAACCCGGCCATTTGCTTGAGGGCGTCGGCGGGGGCGGCGAAATGGTGCAAGACCATATTCAGTACCACGCAGTCGGCCCGCAGGCTGGTGTGATTCAGGGCGTCAGCCAACTGCAGGCTGACATTGCCCAGTGCCTCGCGCTCGCATAACTGGCGCGCCAGCTCGAGCATGGCCGGGCTGTTGTCCAGCGCGGTGACCTGCTTGAAGCGGCGCGCCAGCTCCGGCAGGAAACCGCCATCGCCGGGGCCGACTTCCAGTGCGCTCGCCTCTTCACTGAAGCTCAGCTTGTCCAACAACGCCAGTACGCTCTCGCGGTACTGGGGCAAACCGGCGATCAGGTCCTGCTGGGCGCGAAACTTCTCGGCTACCCGTGAGAAAAAGTCCTGGCTGGCAGCGGCGCGTTGCCCGTGCACTTGAGCGATACGCGACTGTACATCCGACGGCAGCCCGAGGTTGTCCACTTCCTCCAGCAAGGCCGCGTGCAACTTGCCGCCGAGCAGCTCGGTGTGGGGCAGGGCGCGGCGGTAGAAGATCGCATTGCCTTCACGGCGGGTGGCCACCAGTTCGGCCTGGGCCAGCACCTTCAAGTGGTGGCTCATGCCCGACTGGCCGATGGCGAAGATCTGCGCCAGTTCCAGTACGCCGAAGGAGTCGTTGGCCAGTGCACGCAATACGTTCAGGCGCAACGGATCGCCAGCGGCCTTGCACAAGGCTGCCAGTTCATCGCCGTCGTCGGGGCGCAGGGAGGGCACGGGTAGGTTCATAAGGCCAGCAGTCTAGTGGTGGGGGGAGGTCCCCGCAAGGTCAATATCAAAAAGTTTTGATATTGAACGATAAGTGGCGGTTATAAGCAGTCGGTATAGTCTTGGGACGAACCGGTGAAAGGTTTCTGCAGGCGATTGCCGCTTAAAGCACAGGAAAAACACCGCCAAGTGACTATCTGTCATTGCCCGCAGGCGGTGGCTGAGGGAAAATGCCGGTCCTTTTTTCCGTTTCTTTTATTCATTGTCTATTCAAAATCCCCAGGAGATCAGCGATGCCCAGCCGTCGTGAGCGTGCCAACGCCATTCGTGCCCTCAGCATGGATGCCGTGCAAAAAGCCAACAGCGGCCATCCCGGTGCCCCGATGGGCATGGCGGATATCGCCGAGGTACTTTGGCGTGACTACCTGAAGCACAACCCGAGCAACCCGTCGTTCGCCGACCGTGACCGCTTCGTGCTGTCCAACGGCCATGGCTCGATGCTGATCTACTCGCTGCTGCACCTGACCGGCTACGACGTCACCATCGATGACCTCAAGAGCTTCCGCCAGCTGCACAGCCGCACTCCGGGCCACCCGGAATTCGGCTACACCCCAGGCGTGGAGACCACCACCGGCCCCCTGGGCCAGGGCCTGGCGAACGCCGTCGGCTTCGCACTGGCTGAAAAAGTACTGGGCGCACAGTTCAACCGCCCTGGCCACGACATCGTCGACCACCACACCTATGTGTTCCTGGGTGATGGCTGCATGATGGAAGGCATTTCCCACGAAGTCGCTTCCCTGGCCGGCACCCTGGGCCTGGGCAAGCTGATTGCCTTCTACGATGACAACGGCATCTCCATCGACGGCGAAGTCGAAGGCTGGTTCACCGATGACACCCCGAAGCGTTTCGAAGCCTACAACTGGCAGGTGATCCGCAACGTCGACGGCCACGACCCGGAAGAAATCAAGACCGCTATCGACACCGCTCGCAAGAGCGCGCAGCCAACCCTGATCTGCTGCAAGACCACCATCGGTTTCGGCTCGCCGAACAAGCAAGGCAAGGAAGACTGCCACGGCGCCCCGCTGGGTGACGCGGAAATCGCCTTGACCCGCGAAGCGCTGAAGTGGAACCACGGCGCCTTTGAAATTCCTGCCGACATCTATGCCGAATGGGACGCCAAGGAAAAAGGTCTGGCCACTGAAGCCGAATGGGATCAGCGTTTCGCTGCCTACTCCGCCCAGTTCCCTGAGTTGGCCAACGAACTGGTACGCCGCCTGGCCGGTGACCTGCCTGCCGATTTCGCGGAAAAAGCCTCGGCCTACATCGCCGAAGTCGCGGCCAAGGGCGAGACCATCGCCAGCCGTAAAGCCAGCCAGAACACCCTGAATGCCTTCGGCCCGCTGCTGCCTGAGATCCTCGGCGGTTCGGCTGACCTGGCCGGTTCCAACCTGACCCTGTGGAAAGGTTGCAAAGGGGTCTCGGCTGAAGATGCCAGCGGCAACTACATGTACTACGGCGTGCGCGAATTCGGCATGAGCGCCATCATGAATGGCGTGTCGCTGCACGGCGGCCTGGTGCCTTACGGCGCGACCTTCCTGATGTTCATGGAATACGCACGCAACGCCGTGCGCATGGCCGCGCTGATGAAGAAGCGTGTGATCCATGTGTACACCCACGACTCCATCGGCCTGGGCGAAGACGGCCCGACGCACCAGCCGGTCGAGCAACTGACCAGCCTGCGCACCACGCCGAACCTGGACACCTGGCGCCCTGCCGACGCGGTGGAATCCGCGGTGGCCTGGAAGCATGCGATCGAGCGCAAGGACGGCCCATCGGCGCTGATCTTCTCGCGTCAGAACCTGCAGCACCAGGTGCGTACCGACGCGCAGATCGCCGACATCAGCCGCGGCGGCTACGTGCTCAAGGACTGCGCCGGCGAGCCGGAACTGATCCTGATCTCCACCGGTTCCGAAGTGGGCCTCACGGTTCAGGCTTATGACAAGCTGACCGAGCAAGGCCGCAAGGTTCGTGTTGTTTCGATGCCTTGCACCAGCGTGTTCGAAGCCCAGGACGCGAGCTACAAGCAGTCGGTATTGCCGCTGCAAGTTGGCGCGCGCATTGCCATCGAAGCGGCTCACGCCGACTACTGGTACAAGTACGTTGGCCTGGAAGGCCGTGTGATCGGCATGACCACCTACGGTGAGTCGGCGCCGGCGCCAGCGTTGTTCGAAGAGTTCGGCTTCACCCTGGAGAACATCCTGGGCCAGGCTGAAGAGCTGCTGGAAGACTAAAAGCACGTCTCCTTGTAGGAGCGAGCTTGTTGTGGCGAGGGAGCTTGCTCCCGCTGGGCTGCGAAGCGGCCCCAAACCGTGCGATCGATATGTGTCAGATACACTTCGTCAACCGGTCTGGGAGTGCTTCGCACTCCAGCGGGAGCAAGCTCCCTCGCCACGCAAGCTCGCTCCTACAATGGTTTATGTCGCCCACACTACGAGAACCCCATGCCTCAACCGCGTCCCTACAAAGTTGCACTCAACGGCTACGGCCGCATTGGTCGTTGCGTCTTGCGTGCTCTGTTCGAGCGAGGGGCGGCGGCCGGGTTTGAAATTGTCGCGATCAACGATCTGGCCGACATGGCCAGTATTGAATACCTGACACGCTTTGACTCCACCCACGGCCGCTTCCCTGGCGAAGTGCGGGTTGACGGCGATTGTCTGCACATTAATGGCAACTGCGTGAAAGTGCTGCGCAGTGCCACCCCCGAGGGCATCGACTGGGCGGCGCTGGGCGTCGACCTGGTGTTGGAATGCTCCGGTGCCTACCACACCCGTGCCGATGGCCAGCGGTTCCTCGACGCCGGCGCGCCACGCGTGCTGTTTTCCCAGCCGATGGCCAGCGAGGCGGATGTCGACGCCACTATCGTCTACGGCATCAACCAGGATTGCCTGACCGGTGATGAGTTGCTGGTGTCCAACGCCTCCTGCACCACCAACTGCAGCGTGCCGCTGTTGCGCCTGCTGGATCAGGCGATTGGCCTGGATTATGTGTCGATCACCACGATTCACTCGGCGATGAACGACCAGCCGGTGATTGACGCCTACCATCACGAAGACCTGCGCCGCACACGATCGGCGTTCCAGTCGGTGATTCCGGTGTCCACCGGCCTGGCCCGTGGTATCGAGCGCCTTTTGCCGGAACTTGCCGGGCGAATCCAGGCCAAAGCCGTACGGGTGCCGACGGTGAACGTGTCCTGCCTGGATATCACCATGCAGACCGTCAGCGACACCGATGCGACGGAGGTCAACCGGATCTTGCGTGATGCCGCCACCCGCGGCCCGCTCAAAGGCTTGCTGGCCTACACCGAGTTGCCCCACGCCAGTTGTGATTTCAACCATGACCCGCATTCGGCGATTGTCGATGCCAGCCAGACCCGCGTTTCCGGCCCCAGGCTGGTGAACATCCTGGCCTGGTTCGACAACGAATGGGGCTTTGCCAACCGCATGCTGGATGTTGCCGAACACTATCTGCACATCGCTTCTAAACAACCTCAACAGTAATTCAGGAACTGCGACCCATGACCGTGTTGAAGATGACCGACCTCGATCTGCAAGGTAAGCGCGTACTGATCCGCGAAGACCTCAACGTCCCAGTCAAGGACGGTGTTGTCACCAGCGATGCGCGAATCCTGGCCTCGCTGCCGACCATCAAGCTGGCCCTGGAAAAAGGCGCGGCCGTGATGGTGTGCTCCCACCTGGGCCGTCCGACCGAAGGTGAGTTCTCCGCCGAAAACAGCCTCAAGCCGGTGGCCGACTACCTGAGCAAGGCCCTGGGCCGCGACGTGCCGCTGGTAGCTGACTACCTGGGTGGCGTTGAGGTTAAAGCGGGCGATATCGTGCTGTTCGAAAACGTGCGCTTCAACAAGGGCGAGAAAAAGAACAGCGACGAACTGGCCCAGCAATATGCGGCCTTGTGCGACGTGTTCGTGATGGACGCCTTCGGCACCGCTCACCGTGCCGAGGGTTCGACCCACGGCGTGGCCAAGTTCGCCAAGGTCGCGGCGGCCGGCCCACTGCTCGCGGCTGAACTGGATGCACTGGGCAAGGCCCTGGGCGCGCCGGCGCAACCGATGGCCGCCATCGTGGCCGGCTCCAAAGTGTCCACCAAACTGGACGTGCTCAACAGCCTGAGCCAGATCTGCAACCAGCTGATCGTCGGCGGCGGTATCGCCAACACCTTCCTGGCCGCTGCCGGCCACCCGGTAGGCAAGTCGCTGTATGAGCCGGACCTGCTGGACACCGCCCGCGCCATCGCCGCCAAGGTCAGCGTGCCGTTGCCGGTCGACGTGGTGGTTGCCAAGGAGTTCGCCGAGAGCGCCGCAGCCACCGTCAAGCTGATCGCTGACGTGGCCGCCGACGACATGATCCTGGATATCGGCCCGCAAACCGCGGCTAATTTCGCCGAACTGCTGAAAGCTTCCCAGACCATCCTGTGGAACGGTCCGGTCGGCGTGTTCGAATTCGACCAGTTCGGCAACGGCACCAAAGTGCTGGCCAAGGCGATTGCTGAAAGCGCGGCGTTCTCCATCGCCGGTGGCGGCGACACCCTGGCGGCCATCGATAAATATGGCGTTGCTGATCAAATCTCCTACATTTCTACCGGTGGTGGCGCGTTCCTCGAGTTCGTCGAGGGTAAGGTGCTGCCGGCCGTGGAAGTGCTGGAAACCCGAGCCAAAGGTTAAGGCGCGTGATCTGGAAAAGGAGCATTCCCATGATCAAGTCGCTGGCATTGGTGATGACCGCAGGCCTGTTGGCCGCCTGCGGTAGCACGCCACGTGTGGCGCCCGAGGCGGACAAAGCCGATGCGCCTCGCAAACACAGTTGCTACCAGGCTGACTGGCAAGCCGAAACCATGCCGGTGATCAACAAGCGCATCGGCAACGAGCGGCTGGAGAAATACGACGCCGCGCCCAACGGTCAGGAACAGGGTTGCCCTTGACGGGTCTGATCAACTAACCGACAGCAGCAGCGGCCCTTGGGCCTGCGTTCGAGGATTGGCAATGAAAGGCGTTTTCGCCCTCGCGGCACTGGCCCTGTTGGCCGGTTGCAGCAGCATGAACATGTTCAACAAGGCAGAGCCTGCCGATAAGTGGACCACCTGGACCTGCGACAGCAAGGCTGAGGTCAACTGGCGCTTCGCGAACCAGGCGCGTTCGGAGGTGGATGTGCGCCTCGGGGGTTCGGAGCAGGTTTACCGCCTCAAACAAGAGGTTGCCGCCTCGGGCGTGCTGTACAGCGACGGTCAATTGGCGTTTCACACAAAAGGTGAGGAAGGCCTGGTCTACTGGGTTGCGACTGACGATTTGATCGGGCGCGGCTGCAAGGCCCAGTAACTGGAGCGCGGTCTCGAAGGTCATGAGATCCAAATGTGGGAGGGGGCTTGCCCCCGATAGCGGTGGGTCAGTCAAGAGATTCATCACTGGGAGGCTGCCATCGGGAGCAAGCCCCCTCCCACATGAGATTCGGTTCAAAACTGGAACTTGAGTCGCGCCCATCAGAAATAACGATTCAGCAGGCCAGGCGTGCAAAACCTGACCGGCAATAACTTGAATAGCAGCCTGCGCTACGGCAGGCTTGCACGATTAACGACCCTCGATCGGGAGAGACAACACAATGGCACTTATCAGCATGCGTCAAATGCTGGACCACGCAGCCGAGTTCGGCTACGGCGTCCCAGCCTTTAACGTCAACAACCTTGAGCAGATGCGCGCCATCATGGAAGCCGCTGACAAGACCGACTCCCCCGTGATCGTCCAGGCTTCGGCCGGTGCCCGCAAGTACGCCGGCGCGCCGTTCCTGCGTCACCTGATCCTTGCCGCGATCGAAGAATTCCCGCACATCCCGGTGTGCATGCACCAGGACCACGGCACCAGCCCTGATGTGTGCCAGCGCTCCATCCAACTGGGCTTCAGCTCGGTGATGATGGACGGCTCCCTCGGCGAAGACGGCAAGACCCCGACCGACTACGAGTACAACGTACGCGTGACCCAACAAACCGTGGCCATGGCTCACGCCTGCGGCGTCTCGGTTGAAGGTGAGCTGGGCTGCCTGGGTTCCCTGGAAACCGGCATGGCCGGCGAAGAAGACGGTATCGGCGCCGAAGGCGTACTGGATCACAGCCAGATGCTGACCGACCCGGAAGAAGCCGCCGACTTCGTGAAAAAGACCCAGGTGGATGCCCTGGCCATCGCCATCGGTACCAGCCACGGCGCCTACAAGTTCACCAAGCCACCGACCGGCGACGTACTGGCCATCGACCGCATCAAGGAAATCCACAAGCGCATCCCGAACACCCACCTGGTGATGCACGGTTCTTCCTCGGTACCGCAAGAGTGGCTGGCGATCATCAACCAGTACGGCGGCGACATCAAGGAAACCTACGGCGTACCGGTTGAAGAAATCGTCGAAGGCATCAAGTACGGCGTGCGCAAGGTCAACATCGACACTGACCTGCGCCTGGCCTCCACCGGTGCGATGCGTCGCCTGATGGCGACCAACCCGAGCGAGTTCGACCCACGTAAGTTCTTCGGCGCTACCGTAACGGCAATGCGCGACGTGTGCATCGCTCGCTACGAAGCGTTCGGCACGGCCGGTAATGCTTCGAAGATCAAGCCGATCTCGTTGGAAGCGATGTACCAGCGGTATTTGAAAGGTGAGTTGAACGCCAAGGTGAATTGAGCCTCAGGTGTTTGAAAAGAAGCCCGCAGTGATGCGGGCTTTTTTTGCATGGGATTTGATAGCGCGTCGCTCACGTTCTTAACAGGATATTAAGTAATCGGGTGATTCGCTATAAACCCCACCTGTGCATCCACACGTACATGCGCCACCAGCTGGGTGATACCATTTCATGATGATACTGTCGTATCTTGGAGGTACCGAGCCAGGAGCTGGGGTGGTATATATCTCTGAGTACGTTCCATTCTCATGCATTTCAATTGAAAGTATTGCATCCACTAAAATTATATGTCTCCTCTCGATTGCTTCTATATCATTATCCCCTGGGCCGGTTTTAAGTATGTAGCCGGTCTCATCGATGCCAATAATAGTGCCTCCAATTTTTTCATCGCTTCCTGTGGTTAGGGTGACTACGTCTTCTAACTCAAGTTCAATTTTCATGTTGGCGCTCCTTGTGTAAATAGCTAAGGTTGCTTCGCTTCTTAACGTTCTCTATTAAGGTTCCTCGGAATGGCTGTGATACAAGTCGCTTCCTCTTCGAGGAAATTATTGTGGTTGCCCTTTTTTACACGGTAATTGAGTAGCTGTTGGACAGAGACGCGACAACCAATGCTCCAGAAACACTCCTTTGTGTGTAGCTGATTTTATAAATGTCGCTTAACACTCCCATGCTTTTAATGTTTTCGATGGTGTATTCGTCTATGCAAAGGCCGTTACTCTGAATAACACTTCGCTTTGTAAAAGCATCATCCACTGTTTGGCTTATAAACGTGAGCGATATTTGAGGTTTTAAAGTCGTGCTTTTCAAGTTGACTCGAATTACATCAGCCGTTCGTGTATTTGCGTGCAAAACCAAAACGCACCTAAAACATTCCTGACCGTTAGCAGCGATAAATTGTTCAAGGTACGGAGGGGGAGCAACAGCTGCACTTGTAACGGCCGTCGTGGCTAAAGGCAGCGCGTTTACCGGTCCATTTTGAGGAATAGGTCCGGGGACGTTATTCGGTATGATTGTAGTGGGCATCTAGAGGCTCTCCATATGGGGTTGAGCCAATAATTGAATTATTTGTATAAACGAACAACTGTCAAAGTTGACAGGTTTTTATAGTTTTTTGAGATAGATGATATTCGGTCTGTATATATAGGCACTGAATGGGTTAGATAAGTTTGCACTTGCGTTGCTTACACGTGAGTCGAGCTCCCCTCAGGCGTGCGAATCCGCGCCAAGAAGGCGTGCGATGCCGATGGTACCCAGGCCCTGAAAACACAGGGCCTGGCCAAATCTCGGGATGTTCAACTCACTCGTGATCAATATCCAACTTGGCAAACGTCACCCGCGCCCCTTCCTTGCTATCCCCGCTGTTGTCCTGCACATACACCCCCGCCTTGAAGTACAACGGCTTGTTCCCCCACGCCGCGCCGATTCGCTCGTTCCACTCTCCGTCCGCGGCGTACACGCTGAGCAGGCCGGCTTTGTTGAGGTTGATCACGTAGGTAAAACTCTTCTCCAGCGGCACATTCGACGCGATGGTTACCACGCGGCCTTCGCCGTCGTCCGGGCGCATGCGCACCTTGGCGACGATGTTGCCGGTCTGGGTCTTTTCCTTGAACTGGTATTCGAGTTTGATCAGCGGCTTCTGGCTGTCATAGGCATGAATCTGCCCGATCACGACTTTACCGGACGACGGCACCTGATTGACCTCCAGGGTCGCGCGCAGGAAGTTGTTCGCTTCTGGGTAGGTCCAGTTGCGCAGCCTTCCGTCGGCATAGGTTTCACGTAATTCGCTGCGGGGGTAGATGGCGTTTTCGGTGCGGGTGCCGGTCACCGGTGTCCAGAATTGCACGTTGCTGCCTTCGGCCTGGAAGTACTGGTCCTTGAAGCCGCTGACCAGCTTCGGTGTGTCGATAGTCGCGGGCGGGGAGCCGACAGGAATGCTCAGGTTCCAAGTGGAAAGGTCGATCATGGTGTTGGCCTTATTGCAGGGGTTGAAGGCTTTAGCCCGAGGGCTGCACGGGTTCTTTATAGGTCGGTTCAAACCGATTGTTAAACACTTGCTGGCAAATTTTTGGCGCCAATGGAATGCCAAAAAGCCATGTGTCCCATACCGCGTGGCCTGCAGGGCTGTACCGTTAGTCGGCTTCCTGGCTATTGGCGCAATGATGGTATCGACGTCGCTTCTGCTTTTTTAGAACCGGGTCTAGAGTGAGACCTCAGTGTTTGTCCGGTTTTAGTCTTAGAAGTGACCGGTGCAGCCCTTCAAGGAAGAGAAGTAGCATGGATTGTGCTCCACACCACGGCGATGGCAGTTCGGTTCTTTTGGTGGTCGATGACTACCCGGAAAATCTCATCAGCATGCGTGCATTGTTGCAGCGCGAAGACTGGCGGGTGATTACCGCCGCTTCCGGCCTGGAAGCCCTCGAATTATTGCTGGCCCACGAAATCGATCTGGTATTGCTGGACGTGCGCATGCCCGGCATGGATGGCTTTGAGGTGGCGCGCCTGATGCGTGGCAGCCAGCGTACACGAATGACCCCGATCATCTTCCTCACCGCCCATGCCCAATCGCCCGACGCAGTGCAGGAAGGCTATGCCAGTGGTGCCATCGATTACCTGTTCAAACCCTTTGACCCGAATATCCTCAAGCCCAAAGTGCAGGCACTGTTGGAGCACCAGCGTAACCGGCGCTCCTTGCAGCGCCTTAGCCTGGAACTGGAGGCTGCCCGTGCCTTCAATGCCTCGGTGCTGGACAACGCTGCCGAGGGTATTTTGGTGGTGGGTGAGGGCAGCGTCATCCAGTATGCCAACCCGGCGATTTCACGCTTGCTCAACGCTACGATGGCTGAGTTGCAGGGCGAAAGTTTCCTGAGTTTCCTGCAAAAGCCTCACGTGCCTGCCTGGTTGGGTTTCCCGATGTACGAGGCGTATCGCAAAGGCGAAACGTGGCGCCAGCACGACGCGATCTTGCGCACCCGTCGCGGCCAGCAAGTGCCGGTGGCCTTGTCTTGCGCGCCTCTGCCCGCTGAGCAGAAGGCCATGGTGGTGACGGTGCTCGACATGTCGGAGGTGCGCCATCTGCATCAACAGTTGGAGTTCCAGGCCGTCACCGATCCGTTGACCGGACTGTTGAACCGGCGCGGTTTCCAGCAGGCGGTGGAAAGCACCCTGGCGCGCAGCGAGCGCAGTGATCAATCACTGGTGTTGCTGTACCTGGACCTCGACGGGTTCAAGCGGGTCAACGATACCTTGGGGCATGACGCCGGTGACCGTGTACTGCGTTGGGTCTCGGAACAGATGCAGGCGTGTCTGCGTTCCTATGACATTCTCGGGCGCATGGGCGGGGATGAGTTCACCGCGTTGTTGGAACTGGAATTTCCGGAACAAGCGGCGAAAATCTCGGAAAAACTGATCGAGCGCGTGTCTGTCAGCCAACACGTCGACGGCTTGGATGTGATGCTCGGGGCCTGCATCGGGATTGCGACGTACCCGGATTGCGGTGCCGACCTGAGCGGCCTGCTGCGAGCGGCGGATATCGCCATGTACGAAGCCAAGCGCGCCGGCCGCCAGCAGTATCGTTACTACGATAAAGACATGAACGGCCGCGCGCGCTCACGGCTGATGCTCGAAGACAGTGTGCGCACGGCGATCCAGAACAAAGAGTTCACCTTGGTGTTCCAGCCGCAGGTGTCGTTGGAGGATGGGCGTTTGCGTGGCTTCGAGGCCCTGTTGCGCTGGCAGCACCCGAGCGTCGGCGACGTGCCGCCGGGGCTGTTTCTACCGTTGCTGGAAGAGGCTCGCCTGATCAGCCAACTGAGTACCTGGATCTACCAGGAGGTCGCGGTTCAGCGCGAAACCTGGCAAGGCATTTTCGATAGCGAGCTGGTGTTGAGTGTCAGCCTCAGCAGCAGCCAGTTCAATATGCCTAACCTCGCGAACCAACTGCAGCAGGTACTGGAGCAGCATGGCTTGAAGGCGCGGCAGTTGGAGGTCGAGATCAGTGAAGACTGCCTGATGAACAACCTTCAAGACTCCACCAAGCAACTCAAGTTACTGCGCCAGATCGGTGTGCGCATTGCCCTGGATGATTTCGGCTCGGGTCGCTGTTCCTTGGCCCATCTGCGTGACCTGGAGTTCGATACGCTCAAGCTGGACCCGCAACTGGTGGCTCGCCTGCCGGGCTCGACACGGGACGCGGCGATGGCGCGCAGCATTATCCAGCTGTGTGAGCATTTCGATGTGTTGGTCATCGCCGAGGGCGTGGAGACATCAGAGCAGGCCCTGTGGCTTAAAACCCATGGTTGTCTGTTTATCCAAGGCCCATTGGCGGCGCAACCATTGCTCGCCGAGGAAGTTGGCGCCTGGTCTCACCCCCGTCAGCTGTGAATTCGCTACACTGGTGGCCTTTCGAGCACCGTTGCAGATCCCATGACCGCGTTGAAATACCTCCAGGCCTATCCCGCCGCGCTCCAGGAGCAGGTGCGCCAATTGATCGCCAAAGACCAGTTGGGTGCCTATCTGGAGCAGCGTTACCCCGAGCGCCACGCGGTGCAGAGCGATAAGGCGTTGTACGCGTATGCGCTGGCGCTCAAGCAGGAACACCTGCGCAACGCCCCGGCAATCGATAAGGTGCTGTTCGATAACCGCCTGGACCTGACCCATCGCGCCTTGGGTTTGCACACCACGATTTCGCGCGTGCAGGGCGGCAATCTCAAAGCCAAGAAAGAGATCCGTATTGCCGCGTTGTTCAAGGAGGCGGCACCGGAATTTCTGCGCATGATCGTGGTGCATGAACTGGCGCACTTCAAGGAATCGGACCACAACAAGGCGTTCTACAAACTCTGCGACTACATGATGCCGGGCTACCATCAGGTGGAATTCGACCTGCGGGTGTACCTCACGTATCGCGACCTGCAGGGCAAGCCCTGACCGCACAAGGCGATTGACCATGGATGTGAGCAAGACCAAAAGCAGTTTTTACCGCCGCCTGTACGTGGCGTACTTGATCGACAGCCAGCTGGCCAGCACTGTCCCGGCACTGACTGACGTCACCGGCATGCCCAGGCGCACCGCGCAGGACACGATTGCGGCGCTGGCCGACCTGGATATCGTGTGTGAGTTCGAGCAGCAAGACGGTGCGCGCAACCATGCCGGGCGCTATCGGATCCGCAACTGGGGGGCGATTGATCGCCAATGGATCGAAGGGAATCTGGTGTCGATCAAGCAGGTGTTGGGTTACCCCTGAGGGATGCGGTGATAGGGCTGACGCAATCGGGGGCAAGCCCCCTCCCACATTTTGACAGTGTGAACCCAACCCAGTGTGGGAGGGGGCTTGCCCCCGATGAGGTCCTCAAGCGCGCCGCATACCAATATGTGGAATATCGTCCTCCAGGTATTCCTCGCCCGCCACCACAAACCCATACCGCCCGTAATATTCCTGCAAATGCGCCTGGGCTGAGAGAAAGATCGGCATCTCGGGCCAGATTTCTGCGATGTGCTTGAGCGTCTCCTCCATCATCCGGTGCCCCAGGCCGCTGCCGCGCGCCGAGGGTGCCACGATGACCCGGCCAATCACCACGTCGCCGCCCTGGGACTCCGGGTCCAGCAAGCGCAGGTAGGCCACCAGTTCATTCTCTTTCCAGGCCATCAGGTGGTGGGTATCGCCGGACAGGTCCTGCCCGTCGATGTCCTGATAAGCGCACCGCTGCTCCACGACAAACACCTCGCAGCGCAGGCGCAAGATGGCGTAGAGCTGCTCTTTGCCCAAATCGTCGTGATGCTTGCAGACCCATTCAATCGTCATCATATGTGCTCTTGGAAATGCCTGGAGAGGATAGTAAGCGCGACGGCGGTTGCTGTCTAAGTCGTGCATTTTTGTGAATGGCGTCAATTTGCCATCATTCTCTGCGCTCGCCGCTGACTTCTTTGTGTAATCTGCAATACAAGCTCATTGATGAGCTACTGTTATAAAGCCATCACGTGCCCGCCAAGGACTTTGAGCATGCTGCGAAGTTATCGTGCCGTTGCTTTGATTGCAGTGCTGTTGCTGGCCCAACCGGCGCTCGCGCAACGCCTGCGTCTGGTCGCGGACGCCTGGCCACCGTTTACCGATATCACGCTGGTCAACGGTGGGTTGGCCACCGATATTGTCAGCACTGCGTTGGCCCGTGCCGGCTACGCCAGCGATTTCGAGCAGGTGCCCTGGGCGCGCGCGCTGATGGGGGTCAGTGAGGGGCGCTACGACGTGCTGATCAATGCCTGGTACGACGATGCCCGCACGCAGTTTGGGCAGTTCTCCGCTGAGTACCTGCTCAACCGGGTGCGTTTCATTAAACGTGGCGATGACCCGATCGACTATCAGAACCTGGAGCAGTTGCACGGCGAACCTATCGCTGTCGTGCGCGGGTATGCCTATTCGCCAGCGTTCGATCAGGATGCACAATTACAGAAAATACCGGTGCATAACTTCGCCATGGCCGTGCGCATGCTCGCTGCACAGCGAGTGAGGCTGACGCTGGAAGATGAGTATGTGGCCCGCTACTACCTGGCGCGGGAGTCGCCGCGGGTGCGCAATTCGGTGGAGTTCCTGCCCAAGCCGCTGAGTGAGAACAGCCTGCATATCCTGGTCAGCCTGAAGAACCCGGAGCATGCGCAGATCGTTGCCGGCTTCGATCGGGAGATCGCCAGGATGAAGGCCGACGGTAGTTATGACCGGTTAATGAAAGAGCATGGGATGTAGCGTTCTTTCTGGCCTTATCGTCCTGCCTTTGGAACGCATTCCCCTGTAGGAGGGGGCTTGCCCCCGATAGCGGCCTAAGCCGCGCCGGTATCTTTGATCAAATGTGCGGCCAATGTGCGCAACGGCCCCAATTGCCGACAGATCAATGCCAACTGCGTCTGCACCAGGCGCTGCCCTTCATCGATCTCCTCCGGCATCTGCTCCAGCTCCGCGGCCATCGCTTCCTCGGCATCGCTTTGAATCGCAATGGGCTGCTTGTTGGCCAGCCCCGTGGCGATTTCATCGATACTTGCCGCCAGGGTATTGCCGGCACCCTCGATCAAATGTTCACGCGCTTCGGCCGGCAGTTGGGTTTCGCGGTGCGCGCCCAGCCCCGATAAATAGCTGAGCAGGGTGTGGGACAACACCAGGAAGCGAAAGCCCACGTCTGCCTCCTTACGGAAGTGCCCCGGCTCCATCAGCATGTTCGCCAGGGTCGTGGACAGCGCTGCGTCGGCGTTGTGTGCATTGCGCCGGGCCAGGCGGTAGGCCAGGTCGTCGCTCTTGCCGGCGGCGTATTGCTGCATGATCTGGCGCAGGTAGATGCTGTTGCAGGTCAGGGTGTTGGCCAGCACTTTGTTCAGGCGCCGGCCTTGCCAGTCCGGCAGGAACAGGAACACCGCCAGGCCCGCGATCACGCTGCCGAGCAAGGTGTCGAACAGACGCGGCAGGAACAGCCCGTAGCCATCGCCGACCTGGTTGAAGCAGAACAGCACCATCAGGGTGATCGCCGCCGTGGCCAGGGTGTAGCGGGTGGTGCGGTTGATAAAGAACACCAGGCCGGCGGCGATGGCGAACATCGACTGCACCAGCGGGCTTGGGAACAGGTCGAACAAGGCCCAGGCCACGGTGAGGCCGATGGCGGTGCCGATGATCCGCTGGCCGAGTTTGCGCCGCGTCGCGCCGTAGTTGGGTTGGCAGACGAACAAGGTAGTGAGGATGATCCAGTAACCCTGGGACGGGTGAATCAAATGCACCATGCCGTAGCCGATGCTCAGTGCCAGCGGCAGGCGCAACGCGTGGCGAAACAGCAACGACGTTGGCGTCAGCTGGGTGCGCAGGCGCGTCCACATTTCCTTCAGGTTGCGCGGCGAGCGGTCAAGCAGGCTGCTGTCGGTGGCGTCGGCCAGGGCGTCGGGGTTGCTGGCGTCGCTCAGCAGGCGGTCGAGCGTGGACAGGTTGGCCGCCAAGGCCCGCAGCGAGCGCAGCAGGCCGCGCCAGGCCGGGTTGCTCTGGATGCGCAGATGCTCCAGGGATGAGTTCAAGTCGCCCAGGGCTTCGGCGAAGCTGTCGTCATAGATGAACGGCTGGCGTAGCTGAATCGACTCGGCCAGGGTCTGGCAGGCTTTGCCTTGCTGACGCAGCAGGCGCTGGCAACGGAACAGCACGTCGCTGTGGAAGAAGGCTTCGGCCAGGGCGTTGTAGGGATAATGGGATGAACTGGCGCGTTCGTGAATGTCCTGGGCGAGGAAGTACAGCTTCAAGTAGCGGCTGACTTTCGAGCCTGGCCGACCATTGCCCACGCGGTGCAGGATGATTTCCTTCGCCGCATTCAGCGCTGCGACCACCCGGCCATTTTGCTGGGCCAGTTCCAGGCGGCGCGCTTCCACGTCCAACTGGCGGATGGGCTCGAACAGCGACGACTTCAGTTTAAGGTAGCGTCCCAGCTCGCGGAACAACCGCGCCAGGCTCTGCTGTACCGGCTGGTTGGAAAACAGTGCCTGCCACACTACCGACAGCACGCCATACCAGGCTGCACCCGCTACCAGCAGCAGGGGCTCATGCCAGAAATCCGTGACCGCGCCACCGCGCTGGTCCACGCCGATCATGGTGTACACCGACAGAATCAGCGTCGCCGAGGCAATCGCCCCATAACGTTCACCCAGCGCCCCGAGCATGGTCAGGCCGAAACTGGCCAGGGCCAGGGCTATCGCGAAGATCCAGGGGTAGGGAAACAGCAGCTCCACCGACAGTGCCGCGATGCTGAAACACACCAGCGTCACCGCCAAGGCATTGAGGCGGCCTTGCCAACTGTCATCGGTCTCGGCCAGGGCGCTGGCGATAATCCCCAGGAATAACGGGATCAGCAGCGTCATTTCATCCTGATACCAGCACAGCGCCATGCTGCCGGTGAGGGCGATGAATACCCGTACGCTGTAACTGAATTTATCCAGCGCCCACAGGCGCCGCATGGACTGCTTGAACGAGGTCGATGACATGAAGTCTGGAGTCTTCCGGGACGATGCCGCTAAATTGAGCCAGTAATGACGCCACGGCAAGCGTGGCGATCACATCCGACAGCAAAATATATTCCCGCCCGCCATTTTCAATATGCAATGCAATCCAAGTGGGAGGGGGCTTGCTCCCGATGGCGGTGGGGCAGCGGCAGATAAGCTGGCTGATCCACCGCTATCGGGAGCAAGCCCCCTCCCAC